>JAZRWF010000036.1:0-14184 GCA_045599565.1 Lachnospiraceae bacterium | reverse complement strand
CGCTGCTCCATTACACGCTTTATAGAGTTTCCATAGCC
This sequence comes from Lachnospiraceae bacterium, assembly GCA_045599565.1. Classification (GTDB taxonomy): domain Bacteria; phylum Bacillota; class Clostridia; order Lachnospirales; family Lachnospiraceae; genus Pseudobutyrivibrio. The sequence goes on along the minus strand of JAZRWF010000036.1, from coordinate 14,146 downwards.
CTCATTGCGCTCCGCTATATTCTCTAAGGTCTCCAGCTTAGAGGTGAGTCGGTTTCTCTCCTCGCGCTTAGTTAAAAGCTGTTCATTAGCTTCCTTTGCCTTATTTTTCCACTCCACATATTTGTGAGAGAATTCCTGTTCCTTCCTCTGAGCGTCAGATAATACCTTTGACGCCTCCTCGTAAGCAGCTCTGGTCTCCTCCAAAAGTGCATCGAGCTCCGACTCCTTAGTACTTCTCTCCAAAATACGCTGAGTGAGCTTTGCCTTTCTGATAGAAGTCTGCTCAGCCATGGTCACAAGGCGCTGCTCCTTAGACTTTATGGTAGCCCTGTTCTCCAGGATAGACATAAGCTCAAGATTATTAAGCTCTATCTGTCCATTTGCCTCCACTATGGCCTTCTGCAAGGCAGTGTAGTTATCCTGCGCCTCCTTTAGCTTTAAGGCCACTCCATCTAGGATTTCATTCTGGGAATCTCCCTCTTTCTTATAATCATCATAAACCCTCTGGCGGCGCTCCTTTTCAGCATTCAGCTCCTCCATACGCCTTCCTAAGGTCTCATCCGCATTTTCTGCGGATCTAATCTGCTCCTGTAAGAGCAAAATCTCATTCTCAAGCCTGTTCTTATCTACTACCGCCTTAGACTGAGCCTCCTTTAACTCCTCGATGCGCTCCTCGAGCTTAGAAAGCTCCTCCTCCTGCTTCTGGTAGGTCATGAGCACCATATCCTGCTGCTCCTTTGCATCGCTAAGCTGTTTCTCATTCAGCTCATGGCTGCTCTTTGCATCCTTAAGCTTAGACTCCATGCGCTCCATGTCGAGAAGGAACGAGTTAATCTCTACATTCTTAAGCTCATCGCGAAGCTTTACATACTCTCTGGCCTTCTTTGCCTGCACCTCGAGTGGTCCGATCAGACGCTCCTGCTCAGATAAAATATCATTTACTCGCGTCAAATTTTCTCGCTCTGACTCAAGCTTCTTAATAGTGGAAGCCTTTCTCTTTTTATACTTTACGATACCTACTGCCTCGTCGAAAAGCTCTCGTCTCTCCTCCGGCTTTCCGCTTAAGATTCGCTCGATTTGACCCTGTCCGATGATAGAATAACCCTCTTTACCGATACCAGTGTCATAAAAAAGCTCATAGACATCCTTAAGTCTGCATGGCGCACCATTTAAAAGATACTCAGACTCACCGCTTCTATACACACGACGAGCTATGGTAACCTCCTCGTAGTCTATAGGCAGCAAATGATCCGAATTATCCATAGTCAGTGCCACATAAGCATAACTAAGTGGCTTTCTGTTCTCTGTGCCTGCGAAAATAACATCCTGCATGCTGGCTCCACGAAGCTGCTTTGCAGACTGTTCTCCAAGCACCCATCTTACAGCATCCGCTACATTTGACTTGCCGGATCCGTTAGGTCCTACGATACCCGTGATACCGTTATGAAATTCAAATTTCATCTTGTGAGCGAAGGATTTAAATCCAAACATCTCTATGCTCTTTAAATACATCTATATAGCATCCCCTATACTAGTCAATCTTAAACATTTTTGAGTAATGCAGAAGCCCCTTATAAGCTGCATCCTGCTCCGCTGCCTTTTTGGATGAACCGCTGCCCTGGCTTATCTCCTTATCCTGCACCATGAGCGCTACAGTATAGCTCTTCATGTGATCAGGTCCATCCTCCTTCACCAGGACATAGGAAGGTCCACCTGAAAAATGCGCCTGCACTACCTCCTGAAGCTTTGTCTTGGAGTCATGATAAAGCTTTTTATGCTCTATATCATTTAAAGCAGTAGCCTTTATAAACTTAGCAGCAGGTTCTATACCGCCATCTAGATATATAGCTCCTATGACAGCCTCAAAGGCATCTGTAAGTATGGACGCCCTCTTTCTGCCTCCAGTCGTCTCCTCGCCCTTGGACATACGTATATAAGAAGCTATATCTATATCCTTGCAGCTGATAAAAAGTGACGCCTCGCACACCAGCGAAGCTCGAAAGCTCGAAAGCTTTCCCTCTGGCAGCTCCTTGTAATTCAAATACAAAAACTCGCTTGAAACTATCTCAAGCACCGCATCCCCCAAGAACTCCATTCGCTCATTATCGCTGCCCTTTGGCAGACGATTTTCATTAGCAAAGGAGCTGTGAGTCAGTGCCTGTTCAAGCAGGCTTATGTCTTTGAACTCATAGCCTATTATTTCCTGAAACCTAACTAAATCACTCAATCTCGTTTCCTCTTAAAAAGAAAGCGCCCTGGTGCATTTGCATCAAGGCGCCGTTAAACTACTTACCTAATGTAGCCTTGATTAGATCGGCCGCATCGCCTACAGTCTTAATACCCTCGGCAGCTGCTGTGTCTACCTCTATGTTAAGCTGCTCCTCAAGACCCATAATAATCTGGAATACATCGAGTGAATCTGCACCTAAATCCTCTACGAACCTAGTCTCTCTTGTAATTCCATCCTTATCTACTGAAAGCACATCAGCGATAATGTCAACAAGCATTTCAAATTCCATTTTTATTTCCTCCCCAAAAATTAATCTTCTTCAAATTTTCTTGATATCTTACCAAGAATATCCTGTTCCTTGAAGGTAAGGCACTGCATAATGGTATTAGTTACCTCTACAGCCTTAGCTGAGCCATGTGTCTTAACCACCAGTCCCTTAAGTCCAAGAAGCGGTGCTCCACCGTACTTGGTCGCATCGAAGCCCTTTAAGGTCTCCTTAAGAGCAGGCTTTATAAGAAGTGCACCTATCTTTGTCTTAAGTGAGGTCATAAGCCCCTGCTTAATCTTATGTATAAGTGTGCTGGCTAAGCCCTCTGTAAGCTTTAAGACTACATTTCCGACAAATGCATCACAAACATACACATCTGCCACACCCTGCGGAATATCTCTTGCCTCTACTGAACCTATGAAATTTATATCCTGGCACTCCTTAAGAAGTGGGAACGTAGCCTTGACCAAGGCATTTCCCTTCTCCTCCTCCGCGCCGATGTTCACGATGCCGACCTTTGGATTTTTAACTCCGAGCACATCACTCATATAGATGGAACCCATACGAGCAAATTGTACCAGATTTACAGGGTCAGAGTCTACATTTGCACCACAGTCAATGAGAAGTGATACGCCGTTAGCTGTAGGCATAAGCGGTGCCAGCGGAGGTCTCTTAATGCCCTTAGTGCGTCCAACGATGAGCTGTCCGCCTGCTAAGATAGCTCCAGTGGAGCCAGCTGAAACAAGAGCATCTGCTTTTCCCTCCTTCACGAGATCAAGACCTACGCGAAGTGAGGAATCCTTCTTAGTTCTGATAGCCACCACTGGAGGCTCCGCCATGGCGATTACCTCTGTGGTAGGATGCAACTCTATTTGCTCTTTATTATAAGTATATTTCGAAAGCTGTGCCTCGATGGCTTCCTTCGTACCGGTGATGATGACCTTTATGTCATCTCGCATATTTACTGCGTTCACCACACCCTTTACGATTTCCTCAGGTGCATTATCTCCACCCATTCCATCTACTGCTATAACTGTCTTAAATTCTGCCATTTTTTCAATCCTTTGTGAGAATAAAAAACCCCGACACCAATGCTGGAGTCGGGGAAAGGGTCACATCTTAGCCCCGGATTAGTCCTGGGCAATAATCTCCTTCTTATTGTAAGAACCGCAGTTCTTGCATACTCTGTGTGGCATCATAAGCTGACCGCACTTAGAGCACTTTACAAGAGTAGGAGCGCTCATTTTCCAGTTAGCTCTTCTCTTATCGCGTCTTCCCTTGGAAGTTTTGTTCTTTGGACAGATTGACATTTTAACACCTCCTTAAACGAATTACTTTAAAAAGTCGAGAAATTGTGCCATTCTTGGATCTAACACTGTAGTATCACAACCACAGTCTGTTATATTACGGTTTTTCCCGCATACAGGGCACAAACCCTTACAATCCGGACGGCACAATACCTTTGCCGGATAATTCACCAAAATCTCCTCTAACAATATCACATCCAGGTCTATTTCGTCGCCATCCACGAATGAATATGGCTCCTCATCATCCTCTACCACAGCTCCATCGCTCACTGTAAATGCTACATCTAAGGAGCTTTCCACTGTAGTCTGCACATCCTCTAAGCATCTGTTACATGAGGCATTAAAAGTAAACCTCACATCCCCACTTATACGAACGGCATTCTTTCCTGAAAGTGCAACAGTTATTTCAACTGGTGACTTGTCTGATAAGCTTACCTCTTCACCGTCTGCCAATATGACATTAGTAAACTCAGGCACAACAGACAATAAAGTCTTTGAATCGGGATTAGAAATTATGTCCTTAATCGAAAGCTTCATAGTCTCTCCTATCACACAGAGTGTTATTATACACACCTATTTGTTAAAAGTCAACTAAAATATTAACTATTTGTTAGCAACTATAGCAGCTGTATCTCTAGCTATCATAAGCTCCTCGTTAGTAGGTATTACATATACCTTAACTGAAGAATCTGGAGTAGAGATAAGCATCTCCTTACCGCGCTGTGAGTTAAGTGACTCATCGATCTTTACGCCCATGAATGCAAGCTTCTCACATACCTGAGTACGGATAGTAGGATTATTCTCGCCGAGACCTGCTGTAAAGCAGATGCAGTCCACTCCGCCCATCTCTGCGATATAACCGCCTACATAACGGATAACTCTAGTAGCGAACATATCAAGTGCAAGCTGTGCTCTCTCATTTCCATCAGCAGCTGCAGCCTCGATATCTCTAAAGTCTGAGCTTACACCTGAGATACCATCTACACCTGACTTCTTGTTAAGCATATTAACAGCAGCAGAAAGATCCATACCTTCCTTCTTCGCGATAAATTCTACAGCTGATGCATCCACATCACCAGATCTGGTTCCCATGATAAGACCCTCAAGTGGTGAAAGACCCATAGAGGTGTCTACTGACTTACCATTATCAACAGCACAGATAGAAGCTCCGTTTCCAAGGTGGCAAACGATGGTCTTAATGCTATCGTATGGCTTTCCCTCAAGAGCAGCTGCGCGCTGTGAAACAAACATGTGTGAGGTGCCGTGGAAGCCGTACTTACGAACCTTGTACTTCTCATAGTACTCGTAAGGAACTGCATACATATAAGAAGACTTTGGCATAGTCTGGTGGAAGGCTGTATCGAATACACCTACCATAGGAACGCCTGGCATAAGCTTCTGGCATGCATTTATACCGATAATATTAGCTGGATTGTGAAGAGGTGCAAGATCTGAGCACTCCTCTACAGCCTTTATAACCTCGTCAGTAATTAAAACTGAAGAAGCGAACTTCTCACCACCATGTACAAGTCTGTGACCTACAGCATCTATCTCTGAAAGTGACTTAATAACACCAGTCTTATCATTTGTAAGAGCTGCTATAACAGCTGCTACAGCCTCATTATGAGTAGGCATTGGAACATCATTTGTCTCCTTCTCACCGCCTGCTGGCTGATATACGATACGTCCATCGATACCAATACGCTCGCAGAGACCCTTTGCCTTTACCTGCTCAGTCTCAGAATCGATTACCTGATACTTGAGTGATGAACTTCCGCAGTTAATTACTAAAATATTCATAAAAACTTCTCCTTATAAAATAAAAAGTGGTATAACCGACATTTACGATTATACCACTAATGAAAATGCTTTCAAGTTAAGTTAATTTTTTAACGCATTACACTATTTCATTAAAGTCTGCATCCATTCCAGCGCTGATTTCATAGTCAGGGAATTCCGCCTTTAAATCCTCCATGACATGCTCATATAAAGCTACTCTGTCCTTAGCATCAAAGGAAATAACCATGTCAAATCTAATCCTTTTTGTATCCTTATCCACATAGAAGCCATGCACCTGATTCACATGCTCATGAGAGGTCGCTATATGCGCTACCCTTTCTCTCATGCTTATTATATCAGCATCCTTTGTATTGTGCGAATAAATACCTATAGCAGCAAGAAGCACGTTATGCTCTCTTCTGACATCCTCCGTCAAATGTCTTGTGAGCATGTCTATTTCATTTGCACTTAAGGTATCATCCACCTCTATATGTACAGAAGCCACATAGACATCATGCCCATAGTTATTAAATACTAAATCATAGGCACCATTCACTCCCTCGTGTGAAGCTATGGTCTTTTTAACCTTTTTAACTAGCTCTACACTGGCACCCTCACCTAAAATCTTAGATATGGTCTCACCTAAAATCTCAAGTCCAGCCTTTATAATAACTATGGAGATTACAAGTCCAAGATAAGCCTCTAAGCTGATACCTAGTGTTAAATACAAAACGGCAGCCAGCACGGTCGCAGCAGAGATAAGTGCATCGAAAAGTGCATCTTTTCCTGATGCCGACAAAGCATCCGAATCTACCTCCTTACCCTTTTTCGTAAAAAGCAAGCCAAGAAACACCTTAACCACGATAGCAGCTGCGATTATAATGAGCATAACTGTCTGATAGTCAGGCTCCACAGGGTTTATAATTCCCTTAACAGATTCTATACCAGCTGTCACACCTGCATATAAGATGATAATGGCTATAGCAAATGTAGAAAGATACTCTATTCTTCCGTATCCAAAAGGATGCTTCTTATCAGGATTCTTTCCAGCCAGATATGTTCCCACCATAGTAACCACGCTGGAAATCGCATCTGTTAAATTATTTACAGCATCCATGGTTATGGCTATAGAATGTGAAAGAATACCTATAATAGCCTTAAATGCAGCCAGAATAATGTTGGCAACTATACCTACGATACTTGTCTTAAAAATCAGTCTAACTCTTGTCTGATCCATCGCTGTCTCCTAAATAAAAACCTTAGCTTCTGAGTCTTCTCTTCCACTCATCTGGTATCTCGATACCTGTAATCCTGTCCACATCCGCCTTATCCAGCTTAAAGTCCATGGAAAGGTTCGCTATCATGCGCTCCTTATGAGTAGACTTCACGATAGGCAGAGTGCCGCGTTCGATAGTATATCTGATGCAAATAGCAGGCTCTGTCACATTATACTTCCTAGCTGTCTCCTTTACTATCTCGTGCTCCATGAGTTTTCCTGTGGCGAGCGGTGAATAAGCCTCCACGAGAATGCCCTTGTCCTTGCAGTATGACCAGATTTTCTCCTGAGTATTTCCTATAAAGAAACGAATCTGATTTACATGAGGAACAAAGCCCGTAGCCTCTATAAGGGACTCTATCTGCTCTGGCTGGAAATTCGAAACACCTATAGCCCTTATCTTTCCAGCATTATATAAATCTATCAAAGCCTTCCAGACAGCTATATTTCCCTCAGTACAGTCCTTTCCCACCTCACTCCATGGCCAAGGCGCATGAATAAGATAAAGGTCCAGATAATCTGTTCTAAGGTTTTTAAGTGTCTTATTAAATGCTGCTATTGCCTCATCGTAATCCTTTATCTCGGCGCGAAGCTTTGAAACTAAAAAGATATCCTTCCTTACTCCCAGCTCCTCTATAGCCTTTCCGACCTCTTCCTCGTTGTCATAGTTCGCAGCTGTATCTATATGTCGATAGCCGCAGGAAATAGCATCCTTCACAGCCTGTTTTGCGTCCTCACCTAATATCTGCCAGGTTCCAAAGGCTATCGCAGGAATCTCTACTCCATTTGCCAAGGTTAAGCTTTCATCCTTTATCATATCCGGTCCCTCCATGTAGTAATACTAACTTATAGGTCTATTCTAGCCTAGCATTAGGCTGTCTGCAAGAAATTTTTCTTAGCTAAATTTCTATAACCTTTCCCGATGAAAATGCCTCTAACCGCTCGCCTAAAACCTCAGAGAGCCACTCATAGGCTATCACACCTGTGCAGTGTCCTGAAAAGAATTTGGCATCTGATGATTCAAGTAAAACCCTTGCTGTTTTCTGCACCTCAGCCTTGCTATAGCTGCACGAATCAGCTCCGGTCATGCCCATCATATGAAAGCCTCCAAAGTACGCTTTTATCTTCTTTCCCGGAAACGCAGCCTTCACTTCCTCTATGATAATGTCCACCCCAGCATGTGAGCAGCTGTTAAAGCATACCAGCCCATCCTCTTCCTCAAAGACTATGGTCTGCTCATGCTTAAAGTCGTCGTACACAGTCTTCCCATCAGTCACCACGCACATATGAGTATGCTTCGCGCGCTCTAATATGCCATCCATGCTGTGTGGTACTATATAAATGCCATCCCCCACATCAAATGCGCCGTCCACATAAATGAATCTATCCTCATAGGAATCTAATATTCCCTTTGGTATGCCTATATACTTTTTTATAGGACCTGCGATCTTATAGTACATCTTATTCTTAGCGGTCGTCTGTAAATAAACCTTCGCATGTTTATTCCTTTCAAAGAACTTAGGATAACCGCTGGAGTGATCATAATGTGCATGGGACAAAAAGGCCATATCCACCTTGTCTAAATCCACACCCATCACATCTGCATTTGACGCGAATAGATCACTGGCTCCGCTGTCTATAAGATAATTCTTATCCTTGTATTCCACCAAAAGGCAAAGGCCATGCTCACCGCATAGCCCTTCCTTCGCTGTATTTTCTACTAAAACCTTTACACGCATTGTTTATTCCTTTCTATTATCACTCTTAGCACTATCACTCGAAGCAGCCATCGCCTTCTGCTCCTTCTCGTACGCCTTCTTTACCTTGCGCCTTTTGATATTATAGCTAAGCTTCATACATAGCTTTACAATGATAAATGCTATACCAAGGAATACAATAAAAAGAATAATGCTAGGTATATGTGTTATAAAGCCTACGACGAAATCAAGTATACCCTCGCCGACATCCTTAAGATTTTCTACAAAGCCGTCCTTAATTCTCTGACCTACGGTAGGCTCTACCACGGTAAGTGTCTTAACCTCGTTAAGATTTAGATAGATAGTCGTGTAATCTATCTGGCTGTCATAGGTTCTAAGCTGTGACTGATAGCTTTCCACCTGGTACCTGATATCAGAAAGACGTGACTCTATGGTGATAAGGTCCTCTACGGTATCAGCCTTTTCCATAAGCTCGTTTAGTCTCTTCTGCTCTGCGCGAAGTGCTGACACATGGCTCTCAAGGTCCACATATTTCAGTGTTACATCCTCAGAGTTCATATTGTAATCTGTGATATTACAGCTGCCCTCCAGCGCCGTCATAAACAGTGTCACATTCTTCGCAGGAATTCTAAATGTAAACTCTGTATTCGTATAGGTCGAGCCGTCATAGTATCTGCTGCCAGTAAAGCTGTACTGGCTTTCAATATAACCGCCGGCTGCATTGCAGGCATCCTTTAAGATGGCTACAGTCGAGTCACTGTCCTTTGTCTCAGCGGATATGTTATATCTATAGATTATCTTTCTGCTAGAAGCAGCTGATTCTGTGACTTGATCTGCATCCACAGACAGTCCACCTGCCGCACCCGGTGCCTGCATAGGAGCAGCCGTATTTTCGATAAAGGCTTCCTCCGCCGTGACAAATGCATTTTCTTTCATACTTTCAAATGAGCCAGATGTGCTGTATTTGCTAGAACCACAGCCAGACAAAAGCATTCCAAAAGCTAAAACTGCGACTAAAAATCTCTTCTTCATAACCTTACTCCTTGTTAATCATCTTTCCATGAAGTGCATCCATTACCAGTCCATACATATTTTCAAGAGCATCCCTTGATGCATCCTGAGTCATAATCAGACAGTATGTATACTCATTATTATACCAGCTGATAGAACCTACCTGCTCGCTCGTACATAGCCTGAGCCAGGTACCTTTGGCGGTATCATCCACATCAAAGGTGTAGTAGAGTCCAGCTATATCTGATAGCTCCTCAGTCTTTTGAACTCTAAGCGAATATTCCTTACCATCATAGGCAAAATTCACCTCGCCCAGCTTCTCATCGCCCAGATCATAGATGTATCTATTATTCTCTGCAGCACCCTCTGGAAGCGTCACCTTTAAATGCAGCTCCTCTGTCATCTGAGCAAAGGTTACACCACGCATAGGATTTATCACTGTAGCGACGGTAGCTGCTGTATCATTAATAGCTTCCATAGCGCCCTCTGTAGGAAGTTCTTCTTCCATCAGTATCTCTGCGGCATCCTCCATGGCTGCTGTAGTCGTGGTATTTCCTGAAGCTATCATGGACATCTTAGGTTCCGCTGCTGGTGCAGCTTCAGACGCCATCTCCTTCATCTCAAATCTGTCATTCTTACTCATGGTGCTAAGCGCCCCTACTCCCACCAGCGCTATACAGGCAGCTGCTGCCACTGACTTATACACGTTTCTTTTAATAGGAGTTATGACAGCATGCTTAACCCTGTCCTTATCAGCCTCTAGGATAAACCTTTCGTCTATATCGCCGATGGCTTTTATTAACTTTTCACTCATCATATGACATATCCCTCTTTTAAAAGTCTATCCTTTAAATCAGCTCTCATTCTAAAGAGCATGCTCTTCGCCTTTGCCTCGCTCATTCCCAGATACGCTGCGCAGTCCTTAAGCGGGTCCATGTAAAAGTATCGCATGACAAACAGCTTTCTGGCCTCTGCCTTCTGCTTTTCAAGGAATGCATTTATCTCGGAAACGAGCTCCTCATACTCCATGTTATCAGATACAGCCCCGTCATCTGATATCACCTCCTCCAGTTCCTCTAAGACCAGATCAAAGCCTCCCTCGCCTCTTTTGGCCGCATGCTTTCCTCTGTAAATATCTATCGCCTTAGATCTGGTAAGCTTCGCAAGAAAGGTCTTTAAGCACTCCGGCAAATGCGGTGGAATCATATTCCATGCACTCATATATGTATCATTCACACTTTCTTCGCTGTCCTCACGATTAAAAAGAATATTCGTGGCCACTGTCATGAGGTATGTATTATATTTTTTCTGGCTCTCCTCTATAGCCTGCTCATTCCTGGCTACATAGAGATCTACTATTAACTTATCTTCCATGGAAAACTCCTGTTATTGCCTTTCATTTATAATCACGAAGTCGGTCCATCTTGGTTGCAATGATTTAAAAAAAATTATATCATATATTTATGAATAAGAAAATCGTGGGAATAATTGCAGAGTTTAATCCGTTTACGAAGGGCCATGAAGCTCTTATTAGCTATGCGAAAAATGAATTAAAGGCCGACGCAGTAGTGATAGCCATGTCAGGCTCCTTCACACAGCGCGGCGAAATAGCCTGCCTTGATAAATATAAAAGAGCCGACATAGCTATTAAGGCCGGCTGTGATTTGATATTCGAGCTTCCTACCATTTATGCCACCGCAGCAGCCTGCGATTTCGCACTGGGCGGTGTGGCACTTTTAAATAAAACTGGGATAGTTACAGATTTGTTATTTGGTTCTGAATCTGGAGATATAGATAAGCTTCTTTCCGTGAGTTCCTCTATTTCAGAGCTAAGTGACAGTGAAGCTTTTCATAATGCACTAAATGATTTCCTGAGTCAGGGGCTGTCCTTCGCCTCTGCTCGCGCCAAGGCCTTAGCTTCGCTTGGCATGGATGAGCTTAACCGTGAAAGCTCTAATGATATTCTTGCTATAGAGTATTTAAATGCTCTTCGCATTTTAAATTCAGATATTACTCCACATACTATTAAACGTATGGGTGCTTCTTATAATGATAATACTTTATCTAATGCATTTCCGTCAGCTTCTGCTGTTAGAAATGCTATAAGTGCTGGCACATATAAAACTGGCCTGCTTCCTTTTGACTGCGAGGATGTTCTTTTAAATTCTACATTTGTTTCTTCAGCAGCCTTAGATGACCTACTTCATCTTAAGCTTCTTGAGACTTTTGATTTTAGCATGTACGCGGACTGCTCTACAGACTTATCTAATAAAATCATAAAGTCCAAGGACTTGTACACATCCCGTGAAGGCTTTATCGAGCTGCTTAAGTCTAAGGATCTAACATACGCTCGTATTTCACGCGTGCTGGCACATATTCTTCTTGGCATCACTAAGGAAGATGTATGTTTGGCAAAGTCCGATGAGCTTATCCCTTATCTTAGACTATTAGCATGTTCAGATAACGGGCTTGGTCTCTTATCAGCCGTTAAGAAATCTGGCACAAAGCTTATCACCTCGCCTAAGGAGCTTCCAGAGAATCGCCTTCTCGCCCTCGACACCTTTGCCGCAGATTTGCACCGTATCTGTGTCACTGGCCTTACCAAAGCAGCCCATAAAACAGAATACACGATGCCATTTAAGCGATAACCCCCGCGCCTCTACTCTTCCACCACATAGCTGTCATATAAACTCTCAAGTCTAGGGCGGCATTCCAAGAACAGCTTTCCAAGCGCTGGGTCGAAGTGAGTTCCGAGGTCATTTTCTATGATGCCAAAGGCCTTATCATAGCTCATCTTATCCTTGTAGCATCTCTTGCTAACTAATGCGTCAAACACATCGGCCAGCGCCATGATGCGCGCCTCCACAGGGATTTCCTCTTCCTTTATGCCCTCTGGATAGCCTTTTCCATTCCACTTCTCGTGGTGGTAGTGTGCTACATTTGTCGCCACGTGCTTAAACTCCTCATCGTCAGACTCTCCCAGCACACGCTCTACTATCACAGCTCCCGCGGCTGCATGCTTTTTCATGATTTCATACTCTTCGTCTGTAAATTTTCCTGGCTTTCTTAGCACCTCATCATCTACAGCTATTTTTCCCAAATCATGCATAGGGGCAGCCTTTATCATCGTGCGTTTAAACTCCGGAGTAAATGTATCATCCCCTATATCATCGAGATAGTTCATAAAGACTCTTACACAGTCACTGGTTCTGCTGATATGGCCGCCAGTACTATTGTCGCGCTGTTCTACCATGATCGCCATTCCACGAATGATGGAATCTGAAATGGCCACTATCCTCTTGGACTTATCCCTTAAAGAAACTGCCATATCGTTGAAATTATCAGCCAGCTCTCCGAACTCGTCACTGCTGATAACGTCTACCTTTACATCGTAATTTGACTCGGACATCGCCTTTGTCGCCAGACCCAGCTTTATCAACGGATTCGAAAAATGATCCGAGAAGAAAAAGGTCATAACGATACCAAAGACAATGACTATAGCGATAGTTAGAATAACCCCAATCTGGATTCCAAAACCATAAATTACAGACTCGCTATACAGTGTAGAAAGCAGGAAAACTATAGGGAAAACACCTACAGACAGATAAAAAATCAAAATCAGCCCCTTAGATGAAAGATGGATGACACCCTCCTTCTGACTTATCTTCCCCTCCGGGAAGAATAACGGCAAGACAAGCTTTCTATGAAGCACATCCAAAATCAAAAAGGCAAATGTCGTAATAAAAAGACATATCTGACTCATATTCAAGGCAGAAGAAATAAAGATGACCTTCATATTCAAAATGCCTCTTATATGCAGATAAAGAAGTGCAACAGTCTCCATGAGAAGCCACAATGCCCATCCCATCGAGCCGATAAGCGAGTAAACTATAGGAATATTTATAATACGCCGCTCTATTTTCTTTTCATCACAGAGACTTCCATATAAAATACATATAACTGCAGGCCCAGCAAATGCAAATATAGACATAACAGCAAAAAAAACACTGTGCTCATCCAAAAATGCTATCCATATATTTACATCTCTTTCAGCCACTATAGGCATATTGCTAGAGGATGCTATACGGTATCCTAGATAGTTTATTATGCTGATTATAGCACCATAAAGAAGTCCTATCCTTCCTAGATTTTTTCTATTAAGCTTATGCTGCATATTAACTCCTAAATCCTAACCATTCCCTCTACTAAACGGCTATTCTATCATTTCTGCGGCAAATTTGCTATCGCAATGGCGATGAACATTAGCGCACATCCGACTATCTCTCTAAAAGACATTACCTGATGAAGAATTATCCATCCAAATATCGCGCTGAAAACTGACTCTAAGCACATAACTAAGGAAGCCAGTGTCGGATCACAATTCTTCTGTGCAACAGCCTGCAAAGTAAAGGCGATTCCACTAGACATAATACCTGCGTAAGCTATAGGAAGCCATGCATTTAGAATCGTAGTTATGGTCGGTGCTTCAAATAAAAGCATTGGAACAGCAGACATTATCCCACATGCTAAAAACTGCACGCAGGATAGCACGACTGG
>JAZRWF010000035.1:0-17439 GCA_045599565.1 Lachnospiraceae bacterium | reverse complement strand
ACGACATGGCTACGACCCGACTTCTTGAGCCCCTCGAGCCAGTAGTAGCTGCAAATGCAGACCTTGAGAAGTGGGGTATCATCGAGCGTATCGTTGAGCCAGAGCGTATCATCCAGTTCAGAGTATCATGGGTAGATGACGCTGGTAAGGTTCAGGTTAACCGCGGTTACAGAGTACTGTTCAACTCAGCAATTGGACCATACAAGGGAGGTCTTAGACTTCATCCTTCAGTAAACCTTTCAATCATTAAGTTCCTTGGATTCGAGCAGATCTTCAAGAACTCACTTACTACACTTCCTATCGGTGGTGGTAAGGGTGGTTCTGACTTCGATCCTAAGGGCAAGTCAGATATGGAAATCATGAGATTCTGTCAGGCATTCATGACAGAGCTTTCAAAGCACATCGGCGCTGATACCGACGTTCCAGCTGGTGATATCGGTGTAGGCGGACGTGAGATTGGCTTTATGTACGGTCAGTATAAGAGACTTAGAAACGAGTTCACTGGCGTTCTTACCGGTAAGGGACTTACCTACGGTGGATCACTTGCTCGTACTGAGGCTACTGGATATGGTCTTTGCTACTATACACAGGAGGCTCTTAAGACTCTTAGAAATACAGACTTCAATGGTAAGAAGGTAGCTGTTTCTGGTTCAGGTAACGTAGCTATCTACGCTATCCAGAAGGTTGAGCAGCTCGGTGGTAAGGCTATTACATGTTCTGATTCTACCGGTTGGATCTATGATGAGAATGGTATCGATGTAGCTGTTCTTAAGGAAGTTAAGGAAGTTAAGCGTGCACGTCTTTCAGAGTATGCTAAGATGGTTCCTACCGCTCAGTACTTTGAGAAGAAGAACGGTGAGCACGGTGTATGGCAGTACAAGGTAGACATCGCTCTTCCATGTGCTACTCAGAACGAGCTTAACGAGGAAGATGCTAAGATGCTTATCGCTAACGGCGTAATCGCTTGCTGCGAGGGTGCTAACATGCCTTCTACTCCAGAAGCTGTAGCAGCATTTAAGGCTGCTGGCGTTCTCTTTGGACCAGCTAAGGCTGCTAACGCAGGTGGTGTGGCTACTTCTGCACTTGAGATGTCTCAGAACTCTGAGAGACTTCACTGGACCTTCGAAGAGGTTGATAACATGCTTAAGGGCATCATGGAAGGTATCGTTCACAACTCTATCGATGCTGCTAAGAAGTACGATATGGGTGATGATCTCGTAGCTGGTGCTAACATCGCTGGTTTCGAGAAGGTAGCTGAGGCTATGATGGCTCAGGGCGTTGCTTACTAAGATATATTGAAAAATCTTTTGACCAAGGCTATAATTAGCCTTGGTTTTTTTGTTTTTGGGGTTAGCAGTAGGTTGTGGCTGCTTGTTTTAGCTGTGAGAGAGGTGCGAAGGCAACTGTTTGACTGGAATCTTAATAAAGGTTGCCTATTTTAGCTGATGGAAGGCTGGGAAGGCAACTATTTGGCTTGGAATCTTAATAAGCGTTGCCTGTTTTAGCTGAAGGAAGGCTGGGAAGGCAACTGTTTGGCTGGAATTCTTAATGAAGGTTGCCTGTTTTAGCTGAAGGAAGGCTGGAAAGGCAACTGTTTGGCTTGGAATCTTAATAAAGGTTGCCTATTTTTGTCAGTCAAGAAAGAATTAGGCAACTATACAGCGTTTAACAGGCAAAAAGGTTTACTTTTTTATATAAATTCTAGGAAATAGGCAACCTGAAGGTATGTTTTTATTGATTGCGTTGCCTTTAAAATAAAAGTGTTCAGAACATGTGACTAAAGGGTATATTCTAGAGAGGCTTATCATGAAGATAATTGACTTAAGTGGTGTTTGGACAAGTGAGCTTGGAGATGTAAAGCTTCCAGGCAGTACCTGCGAGGCGGGTATTGGTAAGAAGCAGGAATACTATGATGAATATTCTATCGAGGCTATTCAGGCAGCCAGAGAAAAGTATGAATATATAGGTCCTATCACGCTTGAAAGGGAGATAGAAATCTCAGAGGATGATGCGTCAAAGGCTATCTATCTTTATCTGGCGCGAGTTAATTATACGTCTTCGCTTAAGGTGGATGGTGAAGCTTTTGGCAGACCTATCACGTCTTTAAGTGCGCCTCATGTTTATAATCTTACTGGAGCTTTATCAAAAGGGGAGCACAAGCTGTCATTGACACTAGACAATAGAAATGAGCTTCATCTGGGGGATATGGCCAGCGGCTATTCTATAGATACCCAGGGGTATTGGAATGGAGCTGTTGGAGAGATTAAGCTTCTAGTAAAGCCTTTAAATCATATAGATGAGCTGCAGGTTTTCCCTGAAGAGGATGGTGTGGCTATAGATGTCATAGTAGCCTCAGATAATCATATTGTTAAAAATGAGATTCCATATAGGGTTCGACTTGAAATATATGATGATGCAGGAGAGCTGGCAGCTTCAGGAGAGCATGATATATTAGTTTTTACTCCAAGAGCCAGATTTCATTTAAAGCAGGAGATAAAGACTATAAAGAAGTGGGATGAATTCCATCCTAATATGTATAAGATAAAGGCTTCGCTTATATATGAAAATGAGATTATAGATTGTCATGAAACTGATTTTGGTATCAGATATTTAAGGACTGAGGGTACGAATATTATTCTAAATGACAGACCTATTTCTCTTCGAGGTACCATAGAGTGTGCTCAGTTTCCGCTGACGGGCTATCCTGATATGGATGAGGAAGCCTGGATAGAGCGTATGAAGGTTCTTAAAGAATATGGTCTGAATCATATGCGCTGTCATGCGTGGTGTCCACCTGAGGCTGCCTTTAGGGCTGCTGATAAAATCGGTATTTATCTAGTAATAGAGATGCCACTTTGGATGAATCTGGACGTTCACTGCGGTGAACTGGGTCTTGATATGTGGCATGAGGCTTTCTTTACAGCTGAGATGAAGGCTATTCTTAGAAGCTATGGAAATCATCCTTCATTTATCTGTTTCTCATGCGGAAATGAAAACCTGGGAGACTTTACGATATTAGAGGATCTTATCACTATGGGTAAGGCTCTTGATAATCGACATCTCTATACACAGACCTCGAACTTTGACCATCCGCTGTCGCCTAAGGAGGATTATTTTTCTGCCTTTGAAATCAGAGGTGACAGAGTTCGAATTCAGACTATGCATGATGAGGTGGCTAAGGGCACCTTTGTAAATTATGATAAGGCTGTGAAGAATATCGATATTCCAGCTATCACCTTTGAGGTAGGTCAGTACTGCGTATATCCTGATGTGAAAATCGTGGAGGATTATCATGGAAATATGATGGCCACGAACTTTGATGTGGTTAGAAAGGGTCTGACTGCGAAGGGAAATCTGGATAGGCTTAATGATTATATAAAGGCCAGCGGCACATTTGGCGCAAGGCTTTATAAGGAGGATATAGAGGCTGCCCTTCGTACGAAAAATCTGGGAGGCTTCCAGCTTTTGTCGCTGTATGATTACACAGGACAAAAGACAGCCACAGTGGGAATACTGGATATTTTCCTTAGAAATAAGGGCTTTATTTCAGCTGATGAGTGGAAGAGCTTCTGCGGACCAGTGGTGCCTCTGATGGAGGCAAAGCGAATCTTTAGTAGTGATGAGAAGCTTGAGATGAAGCTTGGACTTTATGATATGGGTGAGCTACCTATAGAATCCGTGGTCTATAAGGTACGAATTACGAAGCTTTCTAATGATGGTGCTGAAGAAGTATTTAAGTCCTTTGAGACAAGCGATGAGTGCGTTTCGGTTGATTTAAGCGAAATAAAAGAGTCTTCAAGACTAAAGATTTATGTAAAGGTAAATGAATTTGAAAATAGCTGGAGAATCTTTGTGATGGTGCCAAATGAGGTGGAGCTACCAACTTCTATTGTTAGCATAAAGACCTTAAATCAGCCAGAGATGAAGGGGCGCTTTAAGCCAATATTCTGGTCGCCAGCACATTTTCCGCAGGAAACGCCTTGTGGTGCTATGATAAAGGCTAAGCACCCAGCGCTAAAGTATTTCCCAACAGATGATTTTATCGATTATCAGTGGAAGTATATGCTGGATAATGGTAAAGCATTGATATTGGACGGCGTAGATAATGAGCTTTACCACATCTTAGATAAAATAGTGGAATTTGTTCCGGGGTTTGTGAAGAATACTAAGAATGCATTTATATTTGAGTGCATATTCGAGGGAAAGAAGACACTGTTTACAGGCATAGATTTAGAGGCTGATGATGTGTGTGTTAAGGTCTTAAAGGAGAGCCTGGTTAGGTATGTAAATTCTGATGATTTTAATCCATCTGTATTGCTTTCGTTGGCTGACTTTTCAGCTGTAGAAGAGAATTCAACTGATAATAGTGCTTGGAATGGACCAAGGTTTTAGAAAAGGAGTAGACATATGATAATCGAGAATAAGCTAAAAGAAATGGGAATCGAGCTGCCAGATGCAGCTGCACCAGCAGCTATGTATATCCCTGTCAGACAGGCAGGAAATCTTCTGTTTGTATCTGGTCAGCTGCCAAAGATAGGCGACAAATTCGTCACCGGCAAGGCAGGAAAAGAAGTAAGCCTGGAGGAGGCACAGGAAGCTGCTAAGATGTGCGCTATTAATATTATAGCTCAGGTAAAGACCTTCTTAGGTGATTTGGACAAGGTAGACTGCATAGTAAAGCTTCAGGCGTTTGTGGCATCTGAAACTGGCTTTGACAAGCAGCATTTGGTTACAAATGGCGCTTCACAGCTGATGTTCGATGTATTCGGTGAGGCTGGCAGACATGCCAGAACTGCTGTGGCTGTAAATCAGCTTCCACTGGATGCGACAGTGGAGATAGAGGCTATTATCGCTGTTAAATAGAAAATGTTTTGTTGTAAAAGTGGGGATGTTATTGTATAATATCCCCAAATTTTTATATTAAATACTATGCAAAATAAGAGGTGGACATTATGTCAGAAATCAAATACGTATCAACCAGAGAAGGTAAAACTGCTATTTCAGCTTCGCAGGCTATTTTGAAGGGATTGGCAGATGATGGAGGACTCTTTGTTCCTAATTCTATTCCTAAGTTAGATGTCAGCCTTAAGGCTCTTTCTGAGATGACCTACCAGCAGGTGGCTTATGAGGTTATGAAGCTTTATCTTTCAGATTTTACTAAGGATGAACTCATGGGCTGTATCGAGAGAGCCTATGACTCTAAGTTCGATACAGAGGTTATAGCTCCTTTGGCTTATGCTGATGGTGCATATTATCTTGAGCTTTTCCATGGCAGCACTATCGCATTTAAGGATATGGCGCTTTCTATTTTGCCGCATCTTATGATTACCTCAGCTAGAAAGAATGGTGTTAAGAACGATATCGTTATTCTCACTGCTACATCTGGCGATACAGGTAAGGCTGCTCTTGCTGGCTTTGCTGATGTAGAGGGTACTAAGATAGTAGTATTCTATCCAAAGGGAGGCGTATCAGCCATCCAGGAGAGACAGATGGTTACCCAGAAGGGTGAGAATACACATGTAGTTGGAATCAAGGGAAACTTTGATGAGGCTCAGACTGGTGTAAAGCAGATATTTGCAAACAAGGAGCTTGAGAAGGAGCTGGCTTCTAAGGGCTTCCAGTTTAGCTCTGCTAATTCTATAAATATCGGTCGTCTGGTTCCACAGATCGTTTACTATGTATATTCATACGCACAGCTTCTTAAGGAAGAGAAAATCGAGGATGGAGCAGCTATAAATGTAGTAGTACCTACAGGAAACTTTGGTAATATCTTAGCTGCCTACCTGGCTAAGCAGATGGGACTTCCTATCGACAAGCTTATCTGCGCATCTAACGAGAATAAGGTTCTCTTTGACTTCTTTAACACAGGCGTATATGACAAGAGAAGAGAGTTTATACTTACCACCTCTCCTTCTATGGATATTCTGGTTAGCTCAAACCTTGAGAGACTTATCTATTTCTCTACAGGCTGTGATGCAGCAAAGTGTGCTTCATACATGAAGTCGCTTTCTACCGAGGGAATTTATACTGTATCTGACACTGAGAAGAAGTTTATGTCAGACTTTATCGGCGGCTTCGCTTCAGAGCAGAGAGTGGCTAAGGCTATAAAGGATATCTATGAGGACTGTGGTTATGTAATCGACCCTCACACAGCTGTAGCCAGCGGTGTATATACAGACTATGCAGCTTCTACTGGTGATAAGAAGGCTACTGTTATCGCTAGTACCGCTTCTCCATATAAGTTTAACCGTGCAGTGCTTTCTGCTATCGATGAGAAGCTGGTGGTAGAGGATGACTTTGCTATGGTAGATAAGCTTTCTGAGATTTCTGGTGTGGCTGTTCCTAATGCCGTAGAGGAAATCAGAACTGCTCCTGTTCGTCACGATACAGTGGTAGAGGTAGCAGATATGGAAAAGGAAGTTCTTAGATTCTTAGGAGTTTAAAATGAAAAAAGGCTTGTTTTCGTTGGTGCTAGTTTTAATGCTTGGATTTACAGGCTGTACTAAAGCTGTACCAGAAAGCGGCACAGCAAATGTACCATCGATTTTCAACAAAACAGAAAAGAATAGTGCACAGTCTGAAAGCGCAGAAGCTGATACCATAGAGGCTGTAGATGCAATAGTGCCTTTGGATATTCGCGTATATACTCTTAATAAGAATTATATCAATGATGATTATGAAACAAGGATGGAATCAGAGATAGATGCTGTTATACTTAGCGATGAGGATGCTTTGCGATATCCAGAGTTAAATAGGACTCTTGGCATGCAAAAGCTTGACTTTGAGGCGCAGGTAGATAGCTTCTATGAGAGAAATCTGAATGATGCACTTGAATATGATGACTATAAATATACATATACAGATAATGTTTCGATTTCTAGGAATGATGGAACGTCTTTAGCTTTATTGTATTCAGGCTATGAATTCTTGGGCGGTGCACATGGATTTTACTGGAGCTATGGCTATAACTATGATGTGGCTAGCGGAAAGCTTCTTAAAATCACTGATGTCGTGAAGGATATGGATGCGTTTTATAAGGCTGTCCTAGAGGTTTTGGACAGCGAATACGCAAAAGACCTTTACGATAATTACAAGGATATTGTCAAGGAAAACTACGAAAAGGACTATGACAGATATAACTGGGTTTTGACACGCAGCGGTGTGGATGTAATCTTTACACCATATGAGATAGCACCTTATGCCTCTGGTCAGCAGGTTGTAAATGTTAATTTTTCTAAATATCCTGATCTGTTTTTCGATGCTTATAATGAGGATAAGTCCGGATATATCGTAGAAACAGGTATGCTTTCGGGTCATGATTTTACCGGCGATGGAAAGGCAGATTCATTCTATGTAAGCTATGACTATGCCACAGAGGGTCCTCATGAAGAGTGGGATGAGTATGGTAAATGGATATTCTATGTAAATGATCAGAAGGTATATGAGTTAGGCGACAGATACTTCTGGGATGGAAACAGCTATTTTATCCATACTGCGTCTGGTGAAGATTATGTCCTCTTGGAGGAGCGCACAGATAATGATTATACTATCTGGTCATTTGTAAAGCTTAAGTCAGATGGCTTTGCGCTCACGGATTCGGTCTTTGGCTATTCTAGGGCTTTAGATAGCTATGAGTACGGAAATTACGAAAAGAATTCTATGTATGTGACCTCACAGGTTAGACCGGCATTTTGTAATCCTGATAGTATGAGGCTGGGTGTGCATACAGAGATTCTTGGAACGTATACTGTCTATGGTGATTTCAGTCTTAGCAGTGATGGAAAGCTTGAACAGAAGTCAGATTCACTTTACTATAATTTTAGCTATATGCCGGAGTGGGGAAGACTTACAGCTAAGGTAGATGTCAGTGGTAAAGAGGTATCAGAGGATGGAAGCATCCTAGGTGATATGGTGATTCCTAAGGGCAATATACTGACCTATTACAGGACTGATAATAAGTCCTGGGTGGATCTTAAGCTTAGCTCTGGAAAGATTATCAGAGTAGATGTAAAGAATGAAGATTGGCCGAAGTGTATAAATGATACTCCGGTAGATGATGTATTTGATGGCATTCTTTGGGCAGGTTGATTATGTATTATAAAGCAAAAAGTGCCGACGTAGTCGGAGATGTAACTATAGGTGAGGAGAGCTCTATATGGTATGGAGCAGTGGTTAGAGGCGATGACGAGCCTATCTCCATCGGAAGGAGATCCAATGTGCAGGACTGCGCAGTGCTTCATGGTGCGATAGGTTTTCCTGTAAAGGTGGGCGATAATTGTACCATAGGTCACAGTGCCATAGTTCATGGCTGTACTGTTGGAAATAATGTGCTTATAGGCATGGGCTCTATCGTGCTAAACGGCGCTGTGATAGAGGATGACTGTATCATAGGTGCAGGTGCGATGGTCACTGAGGGTAAGGTAATACCGAAGGGCTCTGTTGTAATAGGTGTAAACAAGATTCTTCGTGAGTCCACCACGGAGGAGCGCGAGCACAATCTTTGCAACGATGAGCTTTATGTGGAGCATGCTAAAGCGCAGTTAGAGGTAATTGAGTAAGAGTTTGTATGGCTGCTACTTATCTAGGGTAGTAGCCTTTTTTATGATTAGGTAAAAATGGCCACTATAAGATTATTTGACGAAAATGCATATAAGACCCAGTTTGAGGGGGTGATAGTTTCCTGTGAGGAAAATGATGAGGGAAACTATGTGACAGTTTTGGAGCAGACCTTGTTTTTCCCGGAGCAAGGCGGGCAGACCAGCGACCTTGGGATACTGGGTGGTGCTGAGATTTTGCATGTATATACAAAGGATGAAGTGATATACCATGTGACAAAAGATAAGCCTGCTGACGGCAAAGGCGTCATAGACTGGAAGCATCGGTATTCAAATATGAAGCAGCACTCAGGTGAGCACATTATATCAGGTCTTTTACATAAGAAATATGGCTATAACAATGTGGGCTTTCATTTAAGTGATCATGTGGTGACCTTAGATACCTCTGGACCACTTACTGTAGAGCAGATAAATGAGCTCGAGGATGAAGCAAATGCTATCATAGAAAAGGGAATAGAGGTAAAGACGTTTTATCCTTCTAATCCGGATGATTATGACTATAGAAGCAAGAGCGGTATAGTGGGTGAGGTTCGTCTGGTAGAGATAGAGGACGTGGACCTTTGTGCCTGCTGTGCGCCACATGTTAAAAATGTGCATGAGCTTGGAATCTTAAAAATAGTCGAAGCTTTTAGCTACAAGGGTGGAATGAGACTTTCTATCCTCTGTGGAGAGCGTGCGATAGCTTTTATACGTGAGAATGAAAAAATATTAAAGGATATAGGTCTTTATCTTAGCTGTGGTAAGACCGAGATACTTGCAAAGGTAGAGAAGCTTTCAAAGGAAAAGTCAAGACTAGAGTATGAGCTGAGAAGCTATCAGGCAAAAGCCTTGGAGAGTGAGTTAGAAAAGGAGAGCTTTGTATTTACTTCTGTTACAGATGGCGGTGCTATCAGAGGAGCAATAAACAATGCTCTTTTGAATAGAAGTGGTTATGTAGGTGTATTTTCAAAGAGTGGTGAAAACTACAGCTATATTATAGCGAGCAAAGATAAAGACTGTACGTCAGTTTTAAATATCTTTAAGGAGCATGGTATCAAGGGCGGCGGGAAGAAGGAAATGATTCAGGGGCAGATGTCTTTGGATGAGGCGTCTATTCGCAGCTTAATATCTGAAATATAAATGGTGATCCAAAATGAATCATAATAAAAAGTTTTATTCTATATTTACACTTTGTCTGCTCTTTGGACTCTTGTCTGCATTTGCTGATGCAAATAGCAGAGCAGTGAAGGCTGTGGACGATATCGATACAGTGTTTAGTATAGAGCCAGGTATAGAAATTGCCATAGAACCAACTGAGGAAGCAAGTATAGAGAATTCTATAGAACCAAGTACCGAACCAAGTATGGAAGCTTCGCTAGAACCAAGCGTAGAACCAAGTATTGAACCAGATATAGAGCCTAGTGCGGAACCCACAGTTGAGCCAAGTGAAGTGCCTGTAGATAGCACAGATGTGGTATTGCTAGCGAAAGCTATTATCGATGAATTGGGCTGGGATGTAACTGGTGAGCAGGGGCAGCCATATATGGTGGCTGTTAACAGGGCAGCCAGTGTGGTAACCGTTTACGCAAAGGACGAGGAAGGAAACTATACGAAGCCTGTAAAGGCGATGCTTTGCTCGGCTGGAAGGCAGAGGCACAATACCTCTGTTGGCACATATACCACCACGGAGCGTTATCGCTGGAGAGCTCTCTATGAGGGTGTGGGTCAATATGCCATAAGAATATTTGACAATGTTTTATTTCACTCTGTTCCTTATAATACAAAAAATGCAGACGACCTGGAGTATGAGGAGTTTAATAAGCTAGGAGAGCCTGCTTCCATGGGCTGTGTGCGTCTGGCTGTAGCAGATGCCAAGTGGCTATATGATAATCTGCCAACTGGCTTTAAGGTTATTATTTACGCGGATGAAGAAAATCCAGGTCCGCTAGGAAAGCCAGATAAGATTCTGATAGATGTAAATGACACTATAAGGCGTGGCTGGGATCCGACAGACCCTGATGAGAATAATCCATGGAATAAAAAGGAGACATACTAGATGAGCATAATAGAAAACCTTATAAATCCTGATATAGAATATTCGCCGATGCCATTTTGGTTCTTCAATGATGAGTTTTCAGAGGAAAAAGTGAAAACTATGCTTGAGGACTATGTAAAAAAGGGTGTAAATGGCTTCGTTCTTCATCCTAGAATTGGAGTCCCAGAGAGTATGCAGTATCTGTCAGAGGAATTCTTCGATGCGATAAAGTTTATCGTAAAGACAGCGGATGAGCTTAAGATGAAGGTTATTCTTTATGATGAGGCTCAGTATCCATCTGGCTCGGCACACGGTGAAGTGGTTAGGCTTAATCCAGAATTTGCTGCGAAGGGTATTCATCTGGTAGAGAAAGAAAACGTAGCTTCATTAGATGCATCAGAGGAGATTATAGTTACCTTAGATGATGGAGCAGTTATAGCATATGGCTTTACAGGCGGAAATATAAGAGGCATTCATTTTGGAGAGGATGATGGCGAGGCAGGTGCGCCTGCGGCTGCAGATATATTAAACAAGGATGCAGTGGCTCTTTTTATAAGGCTCACACATGATGCTTATTATAAGCATTTGTCGCAGTATTTTGGAAATACTGTTATAGGCTTCTTTACAGATGAGCCATCCACAGTGGGAAGAAATGCCGGTACGTTTAGAAGCTGGAATCCAAGCATGAAGGAAAAGCTTGTAAATTTAGGCGGCGACCTTAAGGAGTTGGAGGGGCTTTTCAGAGGCACTAAGAGTGCTGGACGCGCAGATATTATTAAGGCTGCTGAAAACCATACTACAAGGCTTTATGAAAAAATAGAAAAGGAAGAGCTGAGAGAGAATTTTTATGGACAGCTTTCTAAATGGTGCGAAGAGCACGGAATCTCTTTTATGGGGCATCCTGCAGAGAGTGATGACATAGAAGAGGAGCTGTACTTCCATATTCCTGGACAGGATTTAATAATGAGGAGAGTCGCACCAGAGACAGGTGGCTTAAAGGAATTTGATTCACTTCAGGCAAAGCTGGCTGCTGACATAGCCAGACACTTAGGACGAAGAAGAAATGCTAATGAGTGCTTCGGCGTATGTAACAGAAAAAATATTCCTTGGTATTTTACCGCAGAGGATATGATTTGGTACATAAACTGGCTGACATTTAGAGGAGTAAATCTTCTCATTCCTCATGCATTTTATTATTCGCTTGCAGGGGCGCGTAAGGAGGAGAGACCACCTGATGTAGGACAGGGAAATATTTGGTGGGAGCATTATAAACAGATATCTGACTATATCAAGAGACTATGCTACCTTCAGACTGACTCGACAAATGCTGCAAATGTGGCTGTGCTTTGCAATAATAATGATGTGCCTTATGATTCTATAGCTTATCTATATGAAAAACAGATAGAGTTCAACTATTTGCCAGTGGCTTTTCTAAAGGATGCGCTGGTGGATGAGGAGGGTGTTCATATAGCTGGGTATAAATATAACAGGATTTTAAATCTAAATAATTATGAGATATCTGATTCTGTGAAAAAGTTCGTAGTGGATGAAGTTTTAGAGACTGCCAGATTTCCAAAGTCAATCAGAGCTACAGATTTAGAGAAAGAAGGAACTAAGATCAGGCTTTTGGTAAACGAAGGTGAAGAGACAGCGCTGCTTTCAAATGTGTGCGAGGACTTTTCGTCACCTAAGCTTATGGATCTTTGGAGCGGCGAGGTATTTAAGCTGTCAGCTTCAGATGAGATAGAGATATTCCGTGGGCAGGCTTTAGCAGTGATAGAGGATGATGCATTTGACGCAAAGGCATATGTGAAAAAGTCTTATGTGAATATAAACGAGAGACTTACTCTTTCAAAGGAAGAGGAAAATGTAAAAGAATATACCTTTGAGTGTAAGGAAGAAACGAATGTGCTCATCACTGGACAGGAAATGTGCGAATTATTAGTAGATAATAGAGTGAAAGCGGTTTCACTGACTAATCCGCATAGATTTTTGGTTCCAGCGGGCAGAGCAGTATTTAGGTTCACAGGAAATATATCGAACCTATACGGCAATATGGTTGAATTTGGGCAAATGTAAAAAGTATTTGACAAATTTTGATTATTATACGATAATAAGTGCACATTAAATGTTAAATTCTTGTCAATTTGGGAGAAAATTACAAAAAACAGGTGTATTTTCTACGCATAATGACAAATTTGATGAATTTGATTGATATTTTAAAGAATATGTGTATAATAGCAATATGTAACCGCTTACATTTATTATGTAAGGGCTTACATATCTAGAAGAAGATTTTGGTTAGGATTTGATGAAACCACTTACATATAATAAATACAGATTGATAAACATTGCGCTCATATCTGTTATATTCATTGTTTTGGAGTCGGTTATCACATTAGGCGCGAATGTCTGGTTTCCAGAGATAGCATACACCTTATCACTCGGGGTTGTATTCATGTGTCTTGAGATGATGAGATGGAAGAGCTTTGGTATCATCGCCACAGTGCTTTCTGGATTGACATTCTGCTTAGCTTCTGGAGCTAGTCCACAGCAGTTTTTAATCTACTGCATTGGAAATCTCTTAGGACTGGGCTCGCTTCTATATCTTAAGCTTTTAGGATATGACAGAGTGAGAAACAGAGCAGCATTCACAGTCATTTATGTAATACTTACATTTTTGCTTGTGCAGATTGGAAGATGGATAGTAGCTCTTATCTTTGGAGGCTCACCACTTCTTATCATTCAGTTTATAACTACAGATATGCTCAGCGGGGTATTTGCTGTAGTAGTCATACTGATACTTAGAAATGCAGATGGCATGTTTGAAAATCAGATCTCTTATCTGAACAGATTAGAGGAAGAAAAGAAAAAGAAAAGACAGAATTTAGAAGATTAGATAAATTTAGGCTTTAGGAGGAAAGTTCTATGAAGGCAATCGCTGCAGATTATCTCGTTTATGACAAGGCCACAGGAAAATATCATGAAGATCCTGAACAGCTTGTAAGAGATGATGTCGAAAAGCATTACTGGCTGAATGTAGGAAGAACTATTGTTAAGGACTGGCGTTTATATGTTATGATCCTTCCAATGCTTGTGGTATTCCTGCTATGGAGATACTTCCCTATGTATGAGCTCCTTGGCTGCTTTAAGGTAAATGATGCAGTTAAGACTGTGGCTCAGGAGGATTATCTTGGATTTTCAGCATTCAAGACATTGCTGGTGGGTACAGAGGCAGTTCGTTTCTGGAGAGCACTTAGAAATACATTCCTTCTCAGCTTCTATGGATTGTGCTTCGGTTTCCCAATGCCTATCATCGTAGCACTGTTCTTTAACGAAATCAGATCGAACATTGCACGAAGTGTATTCCAGGTACTTACATACCTTCCTAAGTTCATGTCTACCGTTGTTATGACATCACTTGTAACACTCCTTGTAAGACAGGGCTCTTTGATCTCAGGTATGGGTATCATTTCACAGGCACTTGTGGGACTTGGATTTATAACTGAGGAAGTAGGACATGCAGGTCTTTTGAATAATCCTTCGTTCTTCAGAGCGATTTACCAGATATCAGGTATCTGGGAGGGCGCAGGTTATGACAGTATCGTATACTTCGCAGCTATCATCGCTATTTCACCTACCAGCTACGAGGCAGCTCAGATAGATGGAGCTGGTAAGATGGCTCAGATGAGATATGTAGTACTTCCAAGTATTTTATCTACTATCGTAATCATGCTTATCACTCGTATCGGATCACTTCTTAGTATAGGATATGAGAAGGTATTGCTTTTGTATAATACAAATACTTATATGACCGCAGATGTAGTTTCTACCCTTTCATACAGACTTGGTATTGAAAATGGTTTGAAGGGCGTAGCGTCAGCAGCCGAGATGATGAATAACGTAATCGGTATGCTTCTTGTAATCGGTGCTAACACGATTGCACGTAAGGCCTCTAATGTATCACTGTACTAATTAAGTTGGAATCGGAGAGAAGCTATTATGAAGAGAAAGCTTGAAATATCAGAATTGATATTCAGAATTATCAGTTACCTGTTTCTTACAATTTTCGCTCTTTGCTGTTTATATCCTTTCGTTTATGCGATTTCAGCAGCTGTCAGCGGAAGATACTTTGTAGAATATAACCAGATTATCCTTTTCCCAAAGGAAGTACAATTTGGTGCATTCCAGGAAATGTTTTCTAATAATATGTTCTGGAACTCATATACTAATACACTGTACCTTACATTCTTTGGTACTATCTGGTCACTTGGTTATTCTATCCTTGGTGCATATGCTCTTTCTAAGAAGAGACTTTTGTTTAGAAAAGCATTTAACTTCTTCTTAGTATTTACCATGTGGTTCTCAGCAGGTATTGTACCTCAGTATTTGAACTATATTAGTACCAGAAGAGTTCTTAATTCTGTAGGTATTATGGATGATAAAATCCTTGTAGTTTTAGCCATGGGTATGGCAGCCATGAACGTTATTCTTCTTAGAAATGCTTTTGAAGGAGTTCCTTCAGAGATAGAAGAGGCTGCTATCGTGGATGGTGCTACAGAGTTCCAGGTTCTTTCAAAGGTTTACATTCCTATGAGTAAGTCTACCATCGCTACAGTAGCTCTGTTCTTTGGTATTTCAAGATGGAATGGATACTTCTGGGCAAGACAGATGATTTCTAACTCGAATGAGCATCCACTTCAGGTATTCGTTAGATTAAAGCTTGAGCAGTTTACAGATGCAGAGCAGATGACTGGTTGGAATAAGGATTATGCATCAGATTCAGTTATCTATGCACTCATCGTTTGCTCTATCGTACCTATCCTTATCATTTATCCATTTATTCAAAAGTACTTTGCAAAGGGTACTAATGCCGGTGGTGTTAAGGAATAATTAATCAGTTTGAATCTGTATAAATAGGTGTACAGTTCAATATATTTTTAGGAGGATAAATATCTATGAAAAAAAGCAGAAGAATTGCTGCACTTGCACTTGCAGCACTCACCGCTGTTTCTATGGTAGGATGTGGAAAAGAAGCTGCTCCAGCTGCTACTACCACTACCACTACTACAGAGACAAAGACTGAGACTACCACTTCAGATGCCGCTGGTACATCTGTAGAGGTAACAGAGACACAGGAAGCTGAGTTCCTTAGCTTTGCAGAGGGAACCACCCTTCGTATGGCTACTGGTTACAACAATGCTAAGACTGGTATCTCATTTGACGCTGAGACCGCTGGTGAGGGTGTTACCCTTGCTGATGGCAAGACCTATCGCGCAGGCGATTTAAAGCCTACCTGGGTAGAAGTTGAGAACAGACTTGGAATGAAGTTTGAAGATAAGTGGACCGGTGCTGGTTCAGCTTCAAAGGAGTTTGATTACTGGAAAGAGCAGCTTGATCAGGTAGATATGGTAGCTGGTTCTGCAGCTACACTTTCTGAGTACGGTGCTAATGGTTACCTTGTAAACATCGGCGAGTACCTTGATCTTATGCCTAACTTCAGCGCATACCTTAAGGCTAACGATATCGTTCGTCTTTCTATTACTGGTTCTACTACTGGTGACAATAAGGGCGCTATCTACTTCAGCCCATACTTCGATGGTGCTGATGATATCGAGCGTATGCCTCTTATGAGAACTGACTGGGCTGTTAAGCTTCTTGATGGTGAGGGTGAGTTCACTGCAGACGCTTCTAACAAGACTGCAGCTCCTGTATATCAGCCATACATGCCTACATCTGGTAAGGTAGCTGTAGACGTAGTTAAGGCTGACGGTTCAGCAGTTGAGTCTATCACAAAGGATTATGATGCAGCTGGCAACATCGTTGCTAAGATGAATGAGGCTGGCAGCATGGATGGTGTAGCAGCAGTTAATATGCTTCGTGCTTACATCGATACCGCTTATAACGGATATTATGGAACTACTCGTTCTAACCTTTTCTGTGGTCAGAATGCAGCTTGGGATGCTGATGAGCTCGTAGCTCTTCTTCGTTGTGTAGTTGCTAACCCACAGACTCTTAACGGAACAGACGCTGTACAGGGTCTCTTCTCACGTGAGGATGCTAACACTCAGAGACGTGTAGATATGTTCAGATTTGCTGGTACACTCTTCGGTGTTCGTGGTCTTGAGTCTAGACAGGATTACCTCTACCTCGATGAGAATGGTATGATGCATGATGGACGTCAGGAAATCGCTACATTCGACGCTATGGATAAGATGAATGCTATGGCTAAGGAAGGTCTTATCGCTTCTTCATTCATCAATTCAGAGGATGTTAAGTCTTCACAGATGCTTGAGCAGGATCTTGGTTTCATGTCATACGACTATAACCAGACTCAGACTGTTATGAACGATACAAAGCTTCAGACAGCTGATGGCGAGAAGTACATGGCTGTTATGGTTCCTGTAGCTCGTTGGTATGATGGAACTTCAGCTGATGGTGTTTACATGAGATTTACTGAGTCTTGGAGATCAGTTAAGACTGATGGTTGGGCAATCTCTAAGGCTGGTATCGGTGATGATGTAGATAAGCTCTATGCAGCTCTTAAGCTCATCGACTACGCTTACTCAGCAGATGGTATGATCCTTATGTCTTATGGTCCTAATGAGTTCATCAAGACAAATGCTGATGGTTCATTCGTAACCTTTAACTTCAACGGAGCTCAGATGCCTGAGATCGCTGATGCTACTTATGCAGAGCTTCAGGAGAAGGCTTCTGGTAACTACACTAACTACGCTCGTTTCTACCTTGGATCTACTCTTAGCTTCCTTAAGAGCCAGGCATTCGAGTATCAGTGTACTTCAGAAGTAG
>JAZRWF010000034.1:0-3354 GCA_045599565.1 Lachnospiraceae bacterium | reverse complement strand
ATGCTTATCTTTAACATAGTTTTTAATCTCTTCATATGTCGCCTTACTCTCCGATTTTGTCAAATCTAGTTCATCTAAGTCGACATGTATTTTAAGATAATCATCAGGTTTTCTTTGGTGGGTTAGTAAAACAACCGTCTCTATATTAAGAGTTTGAGGAAACATATCTACAGTGCACACTCTTTTTAGCTCATAGCCCTTTTCCTTAAAGAAAGGTATATCTCTAGCCAAAGACTGCGGCTTGCATGATACATAGACAAGCGAATTCACTCCATAGTTTAAAATCTTAAACAGAGCCTTTGGATTTACACCGTCTCTAGGCGGGTCGAGGATGATATAATCAGGCTTCTGCTCCAAATCATCCAGCACCTTAAGGACATCACCTGCGATGAAATCACAGTTTGTAAGTCCATTCAATGCAGCATTTTCCTTCGCAGCTTCTACAGCTTCCTCCACGATTTCCACTCCCGTCATATGACCTGCTGCAGGAGAAATAATCTGAGTGATAGTACCTGTGCCGCTGTAAACGTCGAATACCTCTGTGCCAAGATTTCCATCTTCATTTCCATCCATCACGTACTCTCTGACCTTTTTATATAAAACCTCTGCGCCCAGACTGTTCGTCTGGAAGAATGAGAACGGAGTTATCTTAAATTTAAGACCCAATAGCTCCTCTGTGATAAAAGCATTTCCATATAGAATATCTGTGCCCTGGTCTATCACAGCATCAGCTAGCGCGTCATTGTGAGTATGCAGTATTCCAGACACCTTATCACAGGCAGCCAGAACTCTATCCATCCATCCTTTTAAAAGCTTCTCCTCAGAAATCCTTTCGGCAAATGTGCTCACATCAGAGGAGGTCACCAGATCCACCAAGACCTCTCCACTATGCTTCGACTGACGAACCAAAAGATGTCTTAGATAGCCCGTGTGACGCATCTTATTGAAAATACCTATTTCCTTTTCTCTAAAATACGCCTCCGTAGCCTTTATCACCGCCCTGAAATCAGCGCTGACCAGCATACATTCACCAGCTGAATGCACTGTGTAAAAGCTTCCCATAGCATGCATACCAAGGGTAAGCGGACCATCCTTGACTTCATCACCAAAGGACAGCTCCATCTTATTTCTATATTCCAGTCTGTCTGGACTTTCTATTATTCCTTCCCAAATCCTCTCGATTTCCTCGACACCACAAACCTCAGAAAGCAGACCCTTTACAAGGTCTGCTTTCATGTTAAGCTGTTTTTCGTAAGGAAGGCCAAGTATTCGACAGCCACCACAGCTGCCATAGAGTGCGCATGGAGCCTCTATCTCCATAGGGACTTCACGCTTTTTCTTAGCTCTGCTCATCGATTATCAAACTCCAATTCTAT
Organism: Lachnospiraceae bacterium; assembly: GCA_045599565.1. Taxonomy (GTDB): domain Bacteria; phylum Bacillota; class Clostridia; order Lachnospirales; family Lachnospiraceae; genus Pseudobutyrivibrio. The sequence continues at coordinate 1,978 of JAZRWF010000034.1, read as the reverse complement.
CATTTTACTTAAGAATCCTAAATATGCGACATCAGAATTCTCCCACTTTCTAATATCCGTTCCACGCTTGGCAAAAATGAAGCAGCTGTTTGGAATATCGCTCTTATAAACCACCATAGCCTCATAATCAAAGTCTAGCATCTGCTTTACAAGTATATCATCCTGATCTCCCAGTGTGTTCGGATGTGCAAGAGCAGTAACCTTCTGATCATTTATTCTTCGTGTGAAAATTTCACTGTCAAGGAATTCAACATATCTTCTTTCCACACTGTGCTGAACGGAATACGAATACTTAGGTGCCTCCAAATTCTCAAAGAAAAGGTGCACCTCGTCCAAATCAAAAACCTCCGCTATAGCTTCCATAGCCATGTCAAAGGACATAGTCTTTTTTGCCCAGAAGAGTTCCATAAACTTCATAACGAAGCGCTCTTTGCTCTCCGTGGAATTACCACGCATCTTGTCCTTCACCACTACACTGCCAGAAAGTATTTCATCTGGTGTACCGTGAATCTCCGGCTCATAGATTATATATCTGTTTCGACCCTTCTCCTTAGCTCGATAAAGCATTTTATCAGCTAATTTAAAAATCTTCTCATAGGTCATGCCATCACTTTCATAGTTAGCACAACCGATAGAAACGGTGATACGATAACCTCTGTTCTGGAATTCGTATTCTACCTGTGAACGAATAGAACGCATCTTACTTCTAAGATCCGCTGGAGAAACGTCCTTATCTAAGACCATCATGAACTCATCGCCACCGATTCGTCCCACCATTCCAGCGTTCTTCACATTCGCTTTCACGATATCGATAACGGTCTTTATTACCTCATCGCCAAAGATGTGTCCATAGGTATCATTCACTGTCTTAAAATTATCTATATCCATCACGCAGATATATCCGCGTTTTCCCTGTGATATAGAGGTCTGGGCATAATCTGTAACAGTCTTTTTATTATATATGTTAAAGGTAGAATCCATGCATGAATCCACAAAGCCCTCTACACCTACTGCACCTGAGGCATTCTTCATGGAAATAATACCGAAAACACGGTCTAACCCATCTGATGATACATACTTTCCCTTAACCGTGACACACTGCCCCGCGAAGAACTCTGGTACGAATTTAAAGTTCTTATCATCGACATTCTGTTTAAAACTAATCGAATCTGTAAAATCAGCCACCCCACTTAGGAGTTCATCGTTTATCCTATCGAGAACCTCTTTATCAGCCTCTACGATAGGAAGTCTGCTAGACTGCTTAAGCCAGGCCTTATCAGATCCATCAAAAAGGATATAACGATTTTCCCAGTTCGCAGCAAAGATCTTAAGATTCTTTTCGCTTCGATTATATTCAAAAAGTACAGCCTCAGTAAGTCCAAGCATAAGCTCCGCATCAGCCAACTGGCTCTTAGCAAAGTTAACTGCATCAGAAACTGCATCCATATCCAAAAATGATATGCTAAGTCTGTCCTCTGTAACGCAACGCTCATTCTCATAGGAAAGCTTAAGCATCATATAATGATAGCTGTCATCTGCCACCCTAAAGCGGCACATGATAGTCATAGGCTCTTCAAGCGTCAGCTTTTCCACAGCATCAAAAAGCATAGGTAAATCATCTGGATGTGCAGACACTGTCAGCGCACCATAATTCTTTTCACCCACCAGCCTGTAAAAGTCATCATCTGTGGCTCTCATTATAAGCTTTTTATCTACCACTATATCGCAACTGTACATAATGCTTATCTCCAACAAAAAAGGATATAATAATATATCTAATATATATTACCACATCCTATTTGTCGTTTCAATATTTCTTAAATGTAAACGCTTACTTTTTATATTTTTTCACTTTTGATGCTAAACATCACCCACACAGAGCTCCACTGGTATTTCTCTTACAAAACGGCTAATCTTACCATACTGTATTTCCCCCCGAAGCATCCTCATGCGGGCTGCAGTCATAGTGAGTTCTTCC
>JAZRWF010000033.1:0-7026 GCA_045599565.1 Lachnospiraceae bacterium | reverse complement strand
TCATCGATGTCACGCTTGTTGATAGTGATCTTGCCATTGCCTGGTACAAGGTATACACGAGCTACAGAAGACTTTCTTCTGCCTGTGCCATAAAACTTTGTCTGCTTTGCCATGACTTACCTCCTAAAATGTAAGCACTTCAGGCTTCTGAGCCTGCTGCTCGTGCTCTGGACCTGCATATACATGAAGCTTTGTGTACATCTGTCTTCCAAGTGGTCCCTTTGGAAGCATACCACGTACAGCATGCTCGATTACGCGCTCTGGATGTGTGTTTAACATATCACGAAGAGTGGTCTCCTTCATTCCTCCAACATAGTCAGAGTGCTGATAGTAAACCTTCTGATCAAGCTTCTTACCGGTTACTGAAATCTTTGCAGCATTGATTACGATTACATAATCACCGCAGTCCTCGTGTGGTGTGAAAATAGCCTTGTTCTTACCGCGAAGAACCTTAGCAACTTCTGCGCAGAGACGACCAAGAGTCTGACCCTCAGCATCTACTACATACCACTTTCTCTCAACGAGAGAAGGATTTGGCATAAAAGTCTTCATTACATTCCTCCTAAAATAACACAACCTCTCTTAGATGCAATGTCCGTAACACCCTTGAGATAAATATGTAAAATGCTCTTTGGGGCTAGCAAAGAAGCACCTACCTGACATCGTCAGCCGTTACATCATATTACAAAACACTTTCTATGTCAAGAAAAAAATGGCTGTTATTCGCAGAAAATTGCAAACAACAGCCAATGTATTAGAAGTGACTTTCCTCTCTTGACTTAAGGACTATAGTGAGTTCTTCTGTTTCATATCCCTTACCTGCTCTGGCTACAGTAAGCTCTACCTCCTGACCAGCTGGTATATACTTCAGGATACTCTTCAATGCACTCATAGAAGATACATTTCTTCCATTTATCTTTGTAATTATATCACCCTTTACAAGGCCTGCCTCATACGCTGCGCCATCCTCGTTTACCTTCGTGATATACACACCGGTAGGAAGTCCGTATGTAGAGCTTAAGGTCGCAGTTACATCATTTCCTGAAATGCCAAGATAGCCTGCATTTGACTCATCTACTACAGGTGAATTAATCATCTGATCAAGAAGTGGGTATGCTACAGAAATAGGAATAGCAAAGCCTGTTCCCTCCACGCTTGTGGCGGAATACTTAGCAGATACAATACCTATAATCTTTCCGCTCATATCAAGAAGCGCTCCACCAGAGTTACCTGGATTTATAGCTGCATCAGTCTGAATCAGCTCGTTAGTAAATGTGGTGCCTGTTTCATCATCCGTAAGTGTAACCTCGCGATCCAACGCTGATATAACTCCGCTGGTAACAGTCTTTCCATAGCCAAGAGCATTTCCTATAACTGCTGAACGCTGACCTACCTTAAGCTTATCAGAATTTCCTATACTTGCTACCCTCACTGCACCCAAGGTATCATCCTTTAGGGATGACACAGGAACAGCTACTACAGCCACGTCGAGCATAGAATCTGCCCCCTTAACGGTGCCCTCTACTGCATCACCATTATCAAAGGTAATGGTAAGGGTATTCGCATTGGCTACCACATGATTATTCGTAGCAATGTAGATAAATCCTGTATCCTGACTTATAATAATGCCTGAACCAGAACTAGGTGTTTCCTGTGTGAAGGTCTGTCCAAACCAGGTTCTGTACTCAGTTACAGACACATTAGTTACCTGGACGATGGAAGGCATTACCTGCTCCACCATTTTACTAAGGTCACCATTATCAGTGTATACATAACTAACCTTAGAAGCACTGGCAGCTGCATTAGAATCAGCCATCTGTGCAGGAAGAACCTCCTCAGACTCAGTTACCTCCTCTTTTACTGGAAGCAGAAGCTTCGCTCCATAATTTACTCCCTGAAAAACAACGCCCGCCACTAAACCAAATATAACAGCATATACTACAGCGTGAAGACATTTCTTTCCGAAAGAAGTCTTTTCCTTTACATAAGTAACCTTTGGCTCCTCGTGGACCTCTGGCTCACGGGTTACCTTTACCTCTGCCTGGTTTATCTGATCGTAGCTATAGGCGTATACAGAACCAGTTTCGTCCTGTTCTTTTTTTTCGTTGTTAAACTCTTCCATATCTATTGCCTCCTTTTGTATTTAAGATAACTCTTAAATACCATTCCTTTTGATGATGTAATGATACTGCCCTTATGTGAAAGGAATGTGAAAAATGAATGGCGTTTTGTCAAAATTTATTCAACAGTTACCGACTTCGCCAAATTTCTAGGCTTATCTACATCCAAGCCCTTGCCCAAAGATACATAATATCCGAACAGCTGAAGAGGTATAATGGCAAGTGAATTAGTAAAGTACTGATTCGTTTTAGGAATATACATTACATAATCAGCCACCTTCTCTATATCTTCGTTACCCACATTAGTAACAGCCAGTACAAATGCTCCACGGCTCTTAACCTCCACCATATTGCTGATAGTTTTCTGATAGAGATCCTCCTGTGTAGCCACAGCAGCCACAAGAGTTCCCTCTTCTATCAGCGAAATGGTACCATGCTTCAGCTCACCTGCTGCATAAGCTTCAGAATGAATATATGAAATCTCCTTAAGCTTTAATGAGCCCTCCAGTGAAATAGCATAATCTATTCCTCTTCCGATAAAATACACATCATGTGCACCTACATATCTATTTGCAAATCTTTGATTTTTTTCCTTGGCACCTAATAGATATTCAATCTGATCCGGCAAGGCTCTAAGATCTGTAATAAGATTCTTTAGCTCAGTGTCATCTATAGTACCTCTCACATGAGAGAACTTCATCGCAAGCATATAAAGGCTGACAAGCTGAGCGCTATAAGCCTTCGTAGTAGCCACCGAAATCTCAGGTCCAGCCCATGTATACATAACTGCATCTGCATCTCTAGCTATAGATGAGCCGACTACATTTACAATAGCCAGTGTTCTGCATCCAAGCTCTTTTGCAAGGCGAAGAGCAGCCAAGGAATCTGCTGTCTCTCCTGACTGCGAAATCACTATTACAAGTTCATCCTTATCTAAAATCGGGTTTCTATATCTAAATTCACTGGCAATATCCACATCCACAGGAATGCGCGCCATAGACTCAAATACATACTTAGCAGTAACACCTGTATGATATGCAGATCCACAGGCAACGATGCGAAGACGCTTCACAGCCTTTATCTCATCATCAGACATTCCCAATTCTTCTATATTTATATTACCATCCTTAATACGAGGATTTATAGTATCCTTAACGGTTTTGGGCTGCTCATGGATTTCCTTAAGCATAAAATGCTCATATCCTCCCTTAGAAGCAGCATCTACATCCCACTCAATAGTAGAGATTTTCTTTTCAATAGGATCTCCATCCACGCTAAAGAACTTTATATCCCCCTCAGTCAAAAGAGCTATCTCGTGATTCTCTATGAAATAAACCTCGCGAGTATACTTTAAAATAGCTGGTACATCAGAGGCAATTAAGTTTCCATCCTTCCCTTTACCAACGATAAGTGGGCTCTCCTTGCGGACAGCATACACCTCACCTGGTCTATCCTCGAAAAGAATTCCAAGTGCATACGATCCCTCCACTCTATGGAGCACCTTTGTGATAGCCTCAAGTGGATTTCCAGAATAATAATACGCCAAAAGCTGTGCCACCACCTCAGTATCGGTCTGAGAAACAAAGCTTACTCCCTTAGCTATCAATCTATCCTTTAGTGTAATGTAGTTTTCAATGATACCATTGTGAACTACGGCTACCCTGCCATCCTGACTCATATGTGGATGAGCATTTACCTGATTTGGCTCTCCATGCGTAGCCCATCTGGTATGTCCGATACCTGAAAAACCCTTCATCGTATCTCCATCGTGTGTCATTTCCGATAACGCCTTTAGCTTTCCAGGTGCCTTAGCAAAATTAATCTTTGCACCATCGTATACAGCCATTCCAGCCGAATCATATCCTCGATATTCAAGCTTTGACAATCCGTCCAAAAGTATCGGCGCAGCCTGAGATTTACCTACATATCCAACTATTCCACACATTTTATAGCCTCTTTCTATATTACCTGCAAAAGTAACATCTACTCATTATACTAGTATAGCCTGTAATTGTCCAACCCTATCGGCAAAATAGGATTATAGAACGGATCTCCCTTAACTATTACTTCTCCCCTGTTTTCCATCAGGGTATTATGTGAAATCTCCGAAGTAATATCATCCCTATGACGATGCAGTATAGCTATATCAGGATCTACTATTGTCCTTATCCCATGCTCTCTCGCCCTTAAACAAAAATCCAGCATTGCATCTCTTTGAGTCAGCCTTGCGTCAAAGCCATTTAGCATCCGGTAGACCTTGGCATCTATCATACAAAATGCAGGATCCACCATCGACACATCCCTTGGATAGTTTTTCAGATTATAGAGAGAACTTTGGTAGACCTTTTGTCCATTGAACGCAGGATATATCAACCCCGTCGTATCATAAATGTATCCGATATTATCTATCGTAAAGATGTTTTTCATGACACGACAGCCCACTATACCCACATCATGCTGACGCAGATAGCCCCACATTTTTGCCAAAACACCAGTGGACATAAGCCTAATTTCCGGAGTTCTAATTACCATATACTCCTTCTTGTGAAGCTTATAATCAGAACCGTCATAAACAATATTCCAGCCCTGACTCAGGCTGCCGCCGTCAGCCTTAACGCTTATTCCCGTGATGGAGGCATATTTTTTAGCAAGCGCCTGATACTCCTTAAATGCATATCTATCCTGAGCCCTACGGCTATTGTCATAAAACTCACCTAGCAGCCTTCTATGATATAGTAGTCCAGGTACATGTACTATATTCATTTTCCTGGTAGCCAAACGAAGCAAATATTCATAGAAATATCCCACCTTCGCCTTTTCCTGGAATTCTCCATTCTCTCTTAGCAGTCTGCCAGAAAAGCACAAAAAACCGCCAATATAATTCGTTCTAAAAAGCAGCTCTTTATTAAATCCACTTTTAAATTGTGGATTTATTCTATCCATTCCTGCTATTTCATCATGATCAGTATATATTGCACACTTTTCATCCTTTTCGCTTTCAAGCACATAGGCGATTAGCTCAAGACAATTCTCTGCCAATCTGTCATGCTGTCCAACATAGACCACATAATCCCCAGAGGCATAGTGAGCACCTATATTGCAGGCATAAGCTCCGCCCTTGTTATTTCGAAGTTCTCTATAATGAACATTATCACGCTCTGGGAAAAATTCAGCGGTCACAGCGCCTATCGAGCCCGAAGCATTCCCATCCAAAACATACACCTCGTAATTGGTATAAGTTTGCTGAACGATAGATTCTAAGCAATCCCTGAAAAAGGTGAGATTCGTGTCATTCGCATATATAATTAATGAAAAAGATGGATTAAGTATCGCCATTTTTACAAACTCACGCCGATCCCCTTTAACAATTCTCTCGCTGAATCTACCGAATCAACACCGGTAAGATTCTTTATAGGAGCAAATTCGTGCTCTCGTACTACTTCGTAAGCCAGCGTATCAGACAATAGAGCTATCAAATCCAAAACTAATGCCTCAAATTTATAGGCATTCTCCACCTCTGGCTTAACTAACATACCTGCCTCATCTATATAAGGAACTTTTTTCTTTACAATATGCATAGGAAGCCCTACTCCTACTACTTCATCCAATGCTTCCACAGAGAATAAATAATACAAAATCACGCCCCATCTATAGGTAAGTTCTCCGTCACATTCCCTCATATTGGCAAGCTTCTCTGGCAGCTCATAGTACTCTATAATACCCGGATTTCCATCTCTCTTGCAAAGAAGTCCCATTTTCTCATCAGGCGAGCATTTTTTCAAAACCTTGCTTCCACTGACCTTACCACTAAGAATAGTAGCGCCGATGAACACAGGATCAGCTATCTGCTGAAGCACGTTATCCACACCAAATATATTAATCCACTTTACGCCTTTTTCCTTCAGAGACTTTGCCAGCCCTGCTGTGTGAAGTGACGAATACCATCCGCCATTTCCATTAGGGCTAGTGGCAAGTCGTCCCTTTTCTTCCAATAAAAGCTTTCCATCAAAGCTAACTGCTGGCGCCATATCCTGAATGAAGAAGCTTATCATCTCTTTCGGATATCCAAAATAAGCGTGGTTTTCAAAAAAAGCACGCGTGGCCGCATCATTCTTCTCACTGGTCATTATACAAAATGGCACATAACAGCCCGCTTCATCAGTCACCTTTTTAAGGTTATTTATAAGACATTCGAATATATAAAGTTCTCTTGTAATGCCCACGTTATATGAACCCTTCGGTCCGTCAAAGCCAAGGCGTGTACCCATTCCACCCGCCAAAAGAACAGCAGCCACCTCGCCTGCTCTTATGGCCTTAAGGCCGGCTTCCTTAAACTTCTCTCCATTTTCTTCTATATCTGCTACAGACACAGCCTCGATTGGCTCTATGGTCTGTCCCTCTCCAGAAAGAGCTCCATCTGCCTCTAAATGCTCTACGACAGACCAATCCACAGCCTCCACCTGCTTAATAAGAACTTCCTTCTGCTCGTCAGAAAGCTCCTCGTAAAACCTAAGTACCTGCTCCTGATTATGCTCCTTTAAAACCTTTTCAATACTCATCGTAAACCTCCAGCAATCTTAGCCGCCTGAGCCTTCCAATCATAATTTAAGGCGCGCTTTCGATTATTCTCATATATTTGAACAGCTAGCTTTTCATTGGCAGCCTTCGCTATCTTCAGCCCCTTCTTAAAGCTATCTGAATTAGAGTCTGTAAAAATACAGCAGCCTTCAAAGTCCTCATATCCCGAAAATTTAGTAGATACTATTATTCGCCCACTAGCCAGGTATTCCGTCAATCTGGATGGGAAAAAGCTTTCATTAGCTTCTTTATTCATGTCCCTCGGTATCAAAATAGCATGGCACTTACCTAGCAGCTTCTTATACGCCAGTCTATCCATGGAATCTAA
>JAZRWF010000032.1:0-8355 GCA_045599565.1 Lachnospiraceae bacterium | reverse complement strand
CGCCGTGCCAGAAAAGCATAACCACAGGGTGATTCAGCTTTGCTCTCTTCGTGATTCTAAACCAAAGGTTGGCTGACTGCTCGTGAATCTCCTTATATGTCTGAAGGTTTACAGCTGTACGGTTATAATTCTTTACTATCTGCTCACCCATGATAGACTCGACTACGAAAGCAGTACGGTTCGAGTTCTTAAAACGAAGGTCTGTAAACATTCCCCTAAGTCTCTTTCTAAGGTACATGATTACAAACATCATAGGCACGACTGTTAAGAATACTATCAAAGTCAGCGTAGGGCTGAGTGAAAGCATAAACACTGTCACGACCACCATCTTCACTATCTGGATGGCGAACATCATTACATAGTTCGAGAAGAACTCCGCCAAGCCATTTATGTACTCAGTTACTCGTACTACGATCTTTCCATCAGGTCTGTTGTCAAAATAATCGAAGGCCAGCTCCTGAAGTCTGTCGAATATCTCAGTTCTAATCTGTGAGATAATCTTAAGTCCCAGATGACCCATGGTGCGGGTCTGAATGAATGTAGTAAGGATTTCGATAAGCGCCAAAAGTGCCAGCGCACCAGCCACCATAGCCAGCTGCTTATAGTCTGTGTCCATTACCACCACATCGACTATGTACTGGAGCACGCGAGGCGGAATGAGCGAAACTACCGATGCAGCTAAAAGCATAATCGCCATGATGATAACTATATGCTTATATGGCAAAATGTATTTAACGGTGCGACCTAACTGCTTTATGTCGACCTTTTTCTCGATCTTTTCATCCTCGAGATACGTGTTTCTCTTAGCCATTTATCGCACCCCCTTTCTCGCCCTCTGAAGCCCTCGAAGCCCCTGGATTTTCCGCAGGAATCAGCTCATCATAATTCATAGCCTCAGCCTTCTGAGCCTGCTGTGTATTGTACACCTTAGCAAATGAGCCATTTAGAGCCATCAGCTCGTCAAATGTACCGCGCTCTGCTATCTGTCCATCTCTCATGTAGATGATTTCATCGCAATTTACCACTGAAGAGAAACGGCTGGCTGTGATGATGACAGTCTTCTCGCTGTAATACTTGTCGATTTCAGCCAAAAGAAGCTTCTCAGTATTCACATCCAAAGCTGAAGTAGAGTCATCAAGTACAAAGATAGGCGCATTCTTGTGGAACGCTCTGGCGATAGAAACACGCTGCTTCTGTCCACCTGAGATACCCAGACCTCTCTCACCTACTATGGTCTTATAACGGTCTGAAAGAGCATCGATAAATTTGTCAGCCTGTGCATGCATCGCAGACTTGGTAACCATCTTTCTGTCTATGTCAGGACTTGAAAATGCGATATTAGTCTCTATGGTGTTAGAGAAAAGGAATACATCCTGGAACACGTAAGAAAACATCGCGCGCAGATTCTTAAGCGGATAATCCTTAATATCATGGCCATCCACTATGATCTCACCCTCTGTTATATCCCTGATACGAACCAGAGTCTTTAGTAGCACTGACTTACCTGAACCTGTCTCGCCCACGATACCGAGCTTCTTTCCATAAGGAATGTTTAGATTTATATCCTTAAGGATTTCCTGGTCATCTATAGTTAGTCCCACATGACGAAGATTTATGCTAGGACTGTAGCTTCTAAGGTCAGCATTTCCCTTGTCCGGTACCTTTGACTCCTTCTCCATGAAGCGCTTTAGTGCCACACCGGCGATAGTCTGCTGCTGCATGTTAAAGATATGGTTATTTACAGAGGTGATGGCATCCATGATACGCATAACGTAGGTAGATGATGTAAGGATGTAACCCACTGTCATCTGGTGGTTCATAACGAGGTAGGCACCTATGATAACCGTAGTGATGTAAGCTATCTGCTTTATAAGGTTAAAGGTCAGATTAAACTTAGACTGCAGCCATATCTGATCCTTTCTCGAGGTGTAGAAATTCTCATTTCTTACAGCAAATTTTTCCTTTTCCAGCTCCTCATTAGTAAACGAGCGAACGATGCGGACTGCCGCTATGTTCTCCTGAGTCGTGAGATTCATCTCAGACTGACGCTTACGGATGATGGTAAAGTTCTCCTTTGCCTTCTTCTTAAAGTTCATCGCAGACACTACGAGGAAAGGCATGAGAAGAAGCGGTATAACGATAAACCTGATATTAATCTTTGAGATAAGAATAATAGGTGTTATCAGCATGAATATAGCATCTATGAAGTAAGGAATTCTGTGTGCGAAAAGCTCCTTAAACATGATGGTATCGCTGTTTATAGTCTGAAGCAGCTCACCGGAATTATACTGGCTGAGTGTATCAGAATCGAGCTCCATAAGCTTTTCATATGAAGCATAACGAAGGTCTGTCTCCAGGCGAAGTCCTATCCACTCCTGTACCAGATCTCGTATATAGATAAGCAAGATACGTCCAAAAATCAGGACCATATATGTGATAGCCACTGCCCAAAACAGCGACAAAGTATGTACCTGGCCATACTTTCCCGTCAAAAGAAAGTGAAAATGTCCGCCGCTGGTCTCTGTGACTGCTGTATCCCTTATTACATAGTCGACCAAGATACCAGTAAGCATAGGAACTAAAAGCTCTGAGTAGATGCCGAGCAAGCTCAGTATCACGCCCAGTACTCCCAGGTTCATACTTTTCTTAAAGTATTTATATCCAAATTTGAGTGTCTCCATTTTTTCTCCCCTAATGTTACTATTCACAGTCGATTAATATCCACTTTGAATAGCAAAAACCCTTTAGACAAGGAAAGCCATACAGTTAAAAACTGTATGACCGCCCTCATTATTCAAGTAAAAACAAAGCAAGTGTATAAAAACTTACAAAACTAGATTCCAAGCAGATCAGAATAAGCCTTAAGCGCTCCATCCATATCTTTAGAAAGCACCTTCTTAGCAAGAGTCTTGCCGAGCTGTACACCCTCCTGGTCGAATGAATTTAAGTTCCATACGAAGCCCTGGAACATAACCTTGTTTTCGAAGTGAGCAAGAAGTGCACCGAGTGCCTCAGGATTCAGCTCATCTCCTACGATGATAGAGCTTGGTCTATTTCCTTCGAAGTTCTTATTCTTGTTATCATCAGCCTTTCCACATGCGAAGGCCATGATCTGAGCAGCCACATTTGCCTTAAGCTTCTGCTGTGAGGTGCTGCCCTCTATCACTACGTCCACCTTAGCCTGTGACTCCTTAAAGCCTACGAACTGAAGAGGGATAATAGACTTTCCCTGATGTAAGAGCTGATAGAATGAATGCTGTCCATTCGTACCTGGCTCACCGAAGATAACTGGGCCTGTCTTATAGTTTACTGGCTCGCCGAAACGGTTTACAGACTTTCCGTTTGACTCCATATCCAGCTGCTGCAAATGTGCTGGGAAACGGCTCATAGCCTGTGAATAAGGAAGAACTGCTGTAGACTCGAAGCCCAAAACATTTCTCTCATACACACCGATGAGTGCATCCATCATGGCTGGGTTAGACTTAACATCCTCTGCAAGTGCCTTAGAATCCTCTGCTGAAGCTCCGTTTAAGAAGCGAGCGAAAATCTCTGGACCAAATGCAAGTGAAAGCACTGCACCACCTACTGCTGAGGTAGATGAGTATCTTCCGCCGATGTAATCATCCATATAGAAAGCGTCGAGATAATCTGGATTTCCCGCAAGTGGAGAGGTCTCAGATGTAACTGCGATCATATGCTTAGCTGGATCAAGTCCTGCCTTTTTAATAGCATCCTTTACAAATGACTCATTTGTAAGAGTCTCAAGTGTAGTACCGCTCTTAGATACTAAGATAAAGATAGAGTGTGCTACATCGATAGAGCCAAGAACACCTGCTGCATCGTCAGGATCTACGTTAGAGATGAACTTTGCTTCCATCTTAAAGCAGTTATTCTTCTTAGCCCAGTTCTCAAGTGCAAGATACATAGCTCTAGGGCCGAGGTCAGAACCGCCGATACCTATCTGAACTACTGTAGTGAACTTCTCGCCTGCTGCATTTGTGATGGCACCCTCGTGCACCTTCTTTGCAAAATCTGCTATCTTAGCCTGAACATCTGTGTAGAACTTTCTCTTGTCCACGCCGTCAGCCATTACAGTATCGCAAAGCTGTCCTCTGGTGAGCTGGTGAAGAACCATTCTCTTCTCTCCAGTGTTTATAACCTCACCATTTAAAAGCTCCTTATACTTAGCGATGAGCTGCTGCTCGTCAGCCATCTTCTGAAGGACCTCGATTACCTTGTCATCTACAGCCTTGGCTGCATAGCTATACTTAAGTCCTGATGACATTGGAATTACGTACTGCGCTACACGCTTCGCGCCATTCTCACCAGCCATTACCTCAGAAAGCTTTACGCTGTCCTTAAGGCTCTCAAGCTCCTTTGCTGAGCTGAGGCTGTCATAATTCTTCCAATCTGCCATTGTTAACCCTCCTTATATATACATATAAAATAATTGCAAGAACAATCAGATATACTATAGCACATATCATTATATTATAGTATACCCCAAATAAATAATGTCCATATGTCAATGAACTTATTCCAAAGCAAACAAGTGCAAGCGGTATTGCCCGCGGCTTTAGCAGCATATAGACGATAAGAAGCACGTCAAATGTAAAGCTGTACCTCTCATGCATGCTAGGCAAAAAATATACACATATAAGCATCGTTATGAGAAGAAGCATAACATCATCCTTAGGCGTACCATTTTGCTTTTTCCTTGAAACCTCATAGAAAAGCAGCCCACCTAAAAGCGCCATAGTCAGACATACAGCAAATGTTTTCAAAACATTATAGCCTCCGCCTATAAAATCATATCCAGTATACGGAATCGTCACCAAGTTCCAAAATGACGGAAAATTCAGCCACATATACGGATACTCGTTAGCCTGATTTAGATAAACCATTATCGGAGAAAAAATCCCCCTTCCTGCTATGATAGCAGGTATGCAGGGAATATATAGTCCTGGCAAAACACATAACATGTTCACCACTGAAAACTTCTTATCTCTAAAATATAAAATCAGAATAAACGGCAAAATGAATATGCTCTGAAGCTTAAACGAAAGCGCTATTCCCAAAAAGAAGAATGCCCACCTTATCTTATCCTTAAAAAACAAGTTCAGAGTTATTATCACAAAAAATGTATAAATGCAATCACACTGTCCCCAGGCCGCCGAATCAAGTACCACCGCAGGCATCAAAAATGTGATGGCATAGCCCAGGGCTGCCTTAAAGTCCAGTTCCTTCTTTCCTTCCAATGTAGAGATAAAATCCATCACCGCATAGGAAAGCAATATATCGAACACCACTGAAACAATTTTTATTTTATATTCAGTACGACCCGGAATAAGTGAAAGCAAATAAACTATGAACTGATACGGCAGATTATAATCTCCCACCTGCGTTCCAAGAGCCTTAAAACCGCCATCTCTAAACTCATCCATCCACGGAATCAAGAAGCTTACCATATCACCCGAAATATGATTAAACATTGATAACCTAGCTGTAAGTCCAATCAATGTCACAGCCAAAATAAAAAGAAAAACCTTTCTTTCTAATAAAAAATCAATGATTCTTCTTTCCAATGATTTCATCTGGAACCTCCGTCAAAAGCTGTGCATACCTAAGCACTCGCCCCTCATCTATCTCACCGTCTGCCACAGCTTTTCTTATAGCGCAGCCTGCATCTTTATCATGCTTACAGTCTCTGAATCTGCACTGTCCAAGATAAGGCAAAAATTCCTTATAATAGCCCGCTATATCTGCCTTCACAAGATCCTTTTCCAGCTCTAAGCTGCCAAAGCCAGGCGTATCCATGATATAGGTATCCTCGCCCACATAAAAAAGCTCTGAATGTCTGGTGGTATGTTTTCCTCTACCTAGCTTCTCCGATATATCGCCCGCTACAGTCTCTATTCCGAAAAGTGCCTTTGTAAGAGAACTCTTTCCCACACCTGATGAGCCGCAAAGCGCCGTGGTTCGTCCCTTAAGCGCCTCCTTAAGCTCCTCTAAGCCCCTGTTTTCCTTCACAGAGGTGAAGAACACCAAGGCTCCGGCTGCCTCATAGGCAGTCCTTATATTTTCATAATCCAAATCAG
Organism: Lachnospiraceae bacterium; assembly: GCA_045599565.1. GTDB lineage: Bacteria > Bacillota > Clostridia > Lachnospirales > Lachnospiraceae > Pseudobutyrivibrio. The sequence continues at coordinate 2,257 of JAZRWF010000032.1, read as the reverse complement.
TTTCCAGTTCGCATTTGTTTATAGCTATGATGACCGGAAGCTCGCGCCTGGACATAAAAACTAATAAACGGTCCAAAAGAATAAGCGACGGAGCAGGATTCGCGGCAGCCATCACTATAAGTGCCTGGTCGACATTTGACACCGCAGGTCTGATAAGCTCTGAGCTTCTCTCCTTTATCTCATCCACAGTGGCTGTAAACTCTGCATCCTTAGCCACCTCCTCAGAGATTTCCACCCAGTCGCCTACCAGCGGCTTAATCTTCTGTTCTCTTAATGCTCCTCTGGCTCTGCAGCTGACTATGCCCTTTCCCTCTACATAGACATAATAAAAGCCACCTATGCCCTTCATGATTCGTCCTAGCATAGGCGGTCTCCTGTCATTATATTATCCCTTGAGCGCACCATGAGCACAGTGCCTTTTTCCACTCTTGCGCAGGCGCTGCTTATATCTGTAATCTCATTAGAAACACCTAATGTGTTATAGCCCTTAAGCGTGTGGCTATCCAGCGGATATTTCATTCCCTTTAATGTCAAAGTCGCGCTACCATTCACAGGGAAAAATGAAACAAACTTACCAAAGCCCCTTGCCTTGGCAAAGCTATGCTCCTCTCCCTCAAAAAGCATGCATGCGCGGTTAAAAGAATTTCTAAGCTCTATTTCTATTCCAAGCTCCTGCTTTAAGCCAAGAAGCGCCAGACACCCAAGCGTGTGGTCGAGTCTTCCACCCATGGCCGATGTCATGATGATTCTATCTTTTCCCTTTTTACATTTAGATGCAGCAAATCTCACGGCTGCCTCCATATCTGTGTCATCCTTAACAGGATTTAGCTCTATTATCGGTATACCACTTGCCTTCGCCTCGCCAGCTATCACTACTCCCAGGCTGTCGAAGTCTCCCAGCAGCATATCTGGCTTTATTCCTGCAGCCAGGCAGGCATTATAACCCCTGTCTACCGCCACCACAAATATGCTTTCATTTTCGATTTCTTTTACAGTTTCATTAAGGCAAAGAATATCTACTTCCCCACCTCCGACCAAAAGATATGTCAATTCATAACCTCCAGGAAGGCTTCCACATTTTTCGCGATATCACCCTTAAACACGGCACTGCCCGCCACCACGATATTCGCGCCAGCATCTAAAATCGTGCCGATATTCTCTAAAGTCGCTCCTCCATCGATTTCTATATCAAAACGAAGGCCCATTTTTTCTCTGTAGGCCTTTAGCTCGCTCACCTTATCTAAGCAGTAAGGTATGAGCTTCTGTCCGCCCCAGCCCGGGTTCACTGTCATTATAAGCACCATGTCCACCATAGGAAGCACATGCTTTATAGTCTCTATCGGTGTGGCTGGATTAAGCGCCACGCCAGCCATCTTTCCAGCTTTTTTAATAGAATTCACTGTGTAATCCAGATGCTTGGTAGCCTCTGCATGCACGGTGATGATATCTGCACCCGCATCGGCAAAGTCAGCGATGTACTTGTCTGGATCTGTGATCATAAGGTGCACGTCCAGCACAGCATCTGTGACCTTTCTTAAGCTTTCCAGCACTGGCAGTCCAAAGGAAATGGACTGCACGAACACACCATCCATGACATCGAAATGAATGTATGGCGCGCCGGCCTCTGTAGCTTTATTCACATCCTCGCCCAATGTGGCGAAATTTGCTGATAATATAGATGGTGATAGGCAGTTTTTACTCATAGTGTTTTACCTTTATCTTACCAATGTACCATAGAAAGTATAGGTTTCAGTCTTAGAAGCACCGTATTCATCAGTCCAGTCAAATACTACGGATATGCTCTCTTCTCCGCTTATTCTAAAGCTGTCTGAGCTGCTTCCAGATATATATCCTGAGTGTCCAGAGCTGGTAGTGTAATGAACGCTGCTAGCAGGAAGATCACTTGGAATCTTAATCGTGAAATTATATTCGCCCGATGCAGCACCGCCACCTACTGTAAGTGTGATAGTAGTACCATTCTCTACTACCCTATCACCCTCTATAGACTGTGAAAGAACCACACCCTCCTCCTGATCTGAGGAAGCTATAGTCTTTGTAGAGCCTACATTTAAGCCCTCTGCTTCAAGAAGTGCTGTCGCATCTGCCTCAGTGTAGCCTATTACATTAGGCACCGTAACCCTGGCGGAGCCTTTGCTGATAACTAAATTTACCGTCGCACCGTTAAGAACCTGTGCATCACCTACAGGGGACTGTGAAACTACATTACCCTTCTCTTGATTCTCATCATACTGGTAGG
>JAZRWF010000031.1:0-19495 GCA_045599565.1 Lachnospiraceae bacterium | reverse complement strand
GTATTTGCTTATATAAAGTGGATATATTTAGACAATAATTATGACTCTATTATCTCGTATTTCATAATTATGGTAATCGGAAGGTTTGTATACTTTGACGCATCATTTAAAGACTTCTGTGCTAATATGAAAAAGGTATTCAGGCTGATTCCCCTTCTTCTTCTGATGCTGGCGACATCCGGAGCATTGGCTTGGTATGGATTTGACTCAGGCTATCTTTGGAAGAAGAATGGGGTGGTGCTCAGTCTGGGAATAGCTCACCTTTTTGTAATCATTTTAGTGAGCGTTATACATCACATAGTGCGTATAGTTATAAAATCACGCAAATCGTACATAAATAAATCCTCTCGCAAAGAATCAATAGTTTAAATATGTTATTGATATAATATCAGTTCAAGCGCACTTTAAGTCAATATATTTATATATAAACTACTTTCGACTGAGCTTCCTCTAGTAAAGCCCTGGCATACTTAAATGCATCCTCGACATCCTCTATGACAGCTACAAAGGATTCCTTGTATCGACTTTCAGTTTCCCATGAGTAGAGAGTGGAGGCCATGTTTCGAAGTTCTTTCTCATAGGTAATATGATATTCCACTCTGTTTAGAATATTAATATTAGCTCTAATATCGTGGTTCTCTGCATATTGCTGACCTGTCATTTCGACCAGAAACTTTAAAGAAAATTCTATCGCCTGCTGAAGATTATAGCAGCAGGCGTCCAGATAACAATCATCTATCGAAAGCCTGCTATAATTATGTTCTGCGTTATCTAATGCGATAGCAGCGCGTGAGAGGAGTTTACTCATATAAGTACCAGTCCTTTCATGATTTCATCATAAATTCGTTCGTCAGCCGACAAATGATCCATCCAAATAATATCTGCATTCCAATCGCAGGCAAGCTGTATCTTTTCAGATATGGAATTCCTGGCTTCAATAGCGGTATTTCTAAGTCCTACAGCGAGATCTATATCGCTGTCCCGATGGCAGGCCATACTGATGCTGCTCCCAAATAAGCGGAGGGATTCCACGAGACTATCTTGTCTTAACGCCGTTAGCACGCGTTTAACAGCGGCCTGCTTAGTAGGATAAATCTGGCTCATATCGACAAATGCATCAGCCTCTATAACAGGAAAGTGAACCTCAGATGAGTTCCTTAAACGTATATTTCGGGCATAGGCTGAGATCCTGCTGCGCATAGCATACGAAGCTGAAGGTGTAAGCTCGATATTTATAGTGCTTTCGTGTAGTAAATCCTCGATGCTGTACCCCAGTACCTGGCTAAGACGAAGGAGAGTTTCCCCTTTGGCACTGGCTAAGGATTTATGTCCCTGTTCATAATCCTGAAGACTTCGTAGATTAACTCCGCTTAGGGCTGACAAATCACTTTGCTTTAAGCCTGCATGTTCACGCATTTCCTTTAATGTCATGCTTCATACCTCCGATATCTATATACTACTACGCAAATATGCGTAGCGTCAAGAGGTTATGCTGGAATTTTCTAAAATATCTTGACATATACTATTAAATTGCATACAATCTATGCGTAAATACAAGACAACTTGGAGGACTTTATAATGAATAGTTACACACAGACACAAAAAAGGATATCGTATGCGTTCAAGATAGTAGTTTTTATAAGCGCGATACTTGGAACGTTTTTAAGTGCGTATGCAGGGAAGGATTCATTTATGGGTGGATCGAGAGTGTTTATGTACTTCACGATTCAGTCGAATATAGCTATGGCCATCATTTCATGTGTGGGGCTTTGCTATATGATGAAGGATAGAATCAGCGGCACATGGGCTGTCATAAAATTTGTAGGAACGGTTTCGATTACACTGACAGGCATTGTATTCTGCTTTGTACTGGCACCGACGATGGGTGCAGCAGCATGGAATGTCCAGAATATTCTTACACATGTGGTAGTTCCTATTGTATCAGTCCTTGATTTCTTTGTTTCAGGACTTAGCCTTTCTATTAAGAAAAAAAGCGTATTTTATGTCGTTATACCGCCTTCTTTGTATGCCATATACGCAGGAGTGGGATATGCACTGGGCTGGCAGTTCGCAGAAGGAATAAACTACCCATACTTTTTCCTTAACTGGGGTAGTCCTGCGGGGGCATTTGGATTTACTAATGAACTTCCATTTATGGGCTGCGTTTGGTGGATAGCGGCGCTTCTTTTATTCTTGGTATTAGTAGGACTTTTATATCTTTGTATTTTAGACTTATGTAAAAAGTGCATGAAAAAAGGTGGTAGGTAATTCCTACCACCCAAGTCTTTCGCCTTTATAATCTAGATACAGTGGTCGTTCCAGTACAGGCAGCTCAGTGTCGAGTACGACATTTAAAATTCCCTGCGCAGAGGTGTCTGGTCCGATAGAAGCGGTTTCATCTAAATGTCCTCGCATATAAGTGGCTACATGTCCGGGATGCATGGCGATTACGCGGCCGCCTTTGTCGCGTATGTTATTGTGAACCAGAGCAGACTGCATATTATTGGCTGCCTTTGACATACAATATCCAAACCAGCCTTCTCTGAAGCAACCCTCTATGCTGCCAGCCTCAGAGGAAATATTTACTATGGTCTTTAGCTGGCTTTTCATAACCAGCTCGCACAGTGCATTGGTCACGCGAAGGGTGCCTACGCCGTTTACATTTATTACGCGCTGGATTTCTTCAAAGTCCAGATTATCACCTAAAACCTTTGACATGTCACCTAATATGCCAGCATTATTTATCAGCAGATCTATATGCGTTACAAGCGCAAAGACCTGTTCCTTCATGGCCAAAACACTGGCGTCTGAAGAAATGTCTAAATCTATAATAGCCATTTTTGAGGGTGACTGCTCATAGAGTTCATCCAGAAGCGTCTCTTTGTTATTAAGTCTGCAGGCTATCACGAAATAGCCTCTTTTTAGTAGCTCTTTTACTAGCGAAAGACCGACGCCGTGATCAGCGCCGGTTACTAATGCGTATCTTTTATCTTCCATAAAATCCTATAGCTTCTTTAAATTTAACGGTTTTCTGTGTGGTGTTCTGCGATATTTTACTGCAGGATGGCCGATGACAAGTGTGGTAACTGCCTTAGGCTTCTTTTCGATACCCATTATTTTTCGAATCTTAGAGCTGGTGTTTACGCAGGTAGTGAAAAAGCCACTGAACAGCACGCCCAACCCATAAGCTTCAGCCATGAAGGTCATGTTTTCTGCTGCCAGAGAGGCGCTGACCTTGTCTTTTCCGAAAATAACGATTACGACAGGCGCTTTCTTAAAGAAGAAGTTAGGACCTATCTCCATAGAAGAAAGCTGAGGGATGAACTTCTTTCCGGTGCCCAGTAGCTTTGAGAACATTTTAACTGCTGTTTCCTCACATTCACTCTGCTTAGAACCCAAAAGTACATAGCTGGTGCCCTGGGCGTTGGTTCCGGTAGGAGCCATGCGGCCTGCCTCAAATATCATCTCAAGGATCTCATCCGAAACCTTCTCATCTGTAAACTGTCTGATGGTTCGTCTGGTCTTTATGGCATCCATAAGCTGCTTAGGATCTAAGCGAACCTGCTCGTCAAATTCGGTGATTTCGTCATCGAAACCTGTAATCTTTACAGCACCCTGAGGACAAATGGCCTCGCAGTGTCCACACATAATGCAGCTGGCGCCGTTTGCTACAGCCTTTCCATTTTCGATTTTAATGTCGCAGCCTACGCAGTCCTTTTGACAGAGACTGCAGCCGATACATTTGTCGCTGTCTATAATAACCTGATGTTTCTTCTCCATGTCGTTCTCCTTGTGTATTGTCATGGGGTCACAATTTTGCCATGTGACGCCACGACGATTAAATTGTATACAATATAACATTTACGAGACACCTTTTCAAGAGGTATTATTTTTTCCTTTATATATGAATAGTTACTTGCTATAATACTTCAAGTATTTGTTTTAGATGTAAATATATTAGGTGATAATACAATGAATGAAATAACGGTTGAAGAATATCAAAAGAGGGTAGAAGAAAGCATTAGAAAAAAGTTTCATAAGCAGATATTTACTCCGTTTGCGAAGGCCTGCAAGGAATATGAACTGATTCAGGAGGGAGACCGCATAGCGGTGTGCATCTCCGGAGGAAAGGATTCTATGCTCATGGCGAAGCTTTTCCAGGAAATAAAAAGACACAGAAAAGTGAATTTCGAGCTTACCTTTTTAGTGATGGATCCTGGATATACTGAGCAGAACAGGAAGCTTATCGAAAGCAATGCTGCCAGACTGGGCATACCTGTGACCATATTTGAAAGCACGATATTCGATGCGGTGGATACCATAGATAAGAATCCTTGTTATTTGTGTGCGAGGATGCGAAGGGGCTACCTTTACAGCAAGGCAAAGGAGCTGGGCTGTAATAAAATCGCGCTTGGACACCACTATGATGATGTGATAGAGACGATTCTCATGGGGATGCTTTTCGGCGGACAGATTCAGACTATGATGCCGAAGCTTCATAGCACGAATTTCGAGGGAATGGAGCTGATCAGGCCGCTTTATCTGGTTAGGGAAGAAGATATTTGCAAGTGGCGCGATTATAATGAACTGCATTTTCTGCAGTGCGCTTGTCATTTTACAGAGACCTGCAGTACGTGCCATGAGGATGGAACTTCAGAGTCGAAGCGGTTAGAAATCAAGAAGCTTATAGCAAAATTAAAGGAGACAAATCCTTACATTGAGGGTAATATCTTTAAGAGCGTGGAGAATGTGCATCTCGACACGGTTATAGAGTATAAGCAGAATGGTGTCAGACACAATTTCCTGGATACGTACTAAAAGATAAGCTACATGGGAGCAGTTATGTTAGATTTTTTCTTTAAATATATTTCTACATATGACGTTACCACTGAGGTGGGTATCATTATGCTGGCAGTCATTATGCTGGTCATATTTGGTATATCCAAGCCGATGAAAACGCACATGATGAATATGATTTATGGCGGCGTGGTAGTGTCCGTTTTGACAATGCTATTACATATAGCGATGCTAGGTGCGACACTTTTTATTAATGAGGGTCATTCTACGCTTTTGTTTAATATATTATACTGTCTACATTCATTGTCGTACGTAATGATTGTCTGCATACTGTACTTATATATGTCTTATTTGGCTTTGAAGCGCAGACTGGACAACAAAGGCACCATCTGCAACACAGCTGTGCTTGGAATTGTCAGCCATATTATTCTGGCTTATCCACTGATTACAAATAAGCTTTTTGTAATAGAAAATGGGGTGTATAAACTTACAGATTATTTTAACTGGAATGTATACAGCAGTATACTATGTGCCGGCATGGTTTTTGGCACGGTTATCTATAATAGAAATTCGGTGGCAAGAGTAGTTCTTATTGGAACGATGACACTTACCCCTATAGTAGCCCTGGTAGCTGTTATTCAGATATATGTACCTACAGCATATTTTCTTTGTGCTACATATATTTTCCCGTTCCTTATTTTCTATATTCTGTTTCATTCGTATCGTTTCGATGATATTACAGGAAGCCAGTACTATGAGGCTCAGCCTTATATGCTTCAGAAAATGATTTCTGGCAAGAAGGATTTTCTGTTGCTCAGTGTGCATTATTCAAGACTCGAAAATATGGAATATAAAGAGTCAAACGGCAAAATGCTACTAAGCATCAGCGCGCTCAGCAGAAAGATAGATCGCGCTCACCGTGGGATAAGGGTATATCGCACCACTCCGTTCAGATATAATATTATCTGTCCAGTTTATTCGGAAGCTGATTTTAAGAAGACAGCTGATTATTTGCTCGAGACACTGGATAAGCACATTGATGGTTCATTTAAGACTGCTAAACATATTTTGATTTTTAGAAAATATAAAGGTATCTTGGATGCGGAAAAATATGTTTCGTTCATCGATTATATGGCGAGGCGCTTTTCAAATCCAGATCAGAATGAGCTTTACTATGTTTCGAATGAGGATTGTGAGCAATACTTAAAGAGTTCGGTAGTGGAGGAAAATCTCGTAGATATTCGCTCGAACAATGATTTGAATGATGAGCGTATTCTTGTGTTCGTTCAGCCAATATACTCTATAGCAGATGGCAAGTTTAAAACAGGCGAAGCTCTGATGCGAATGAAGATAGATGGCAAGATGGTATTTCCAGATCAGTTCATACCTGTGGCGGAGGGCATAGAATGTATTCATGCACTTACCAGAGCCATGCTGTATAAAGCCGCTAAAAAGACTGTTGAATTGGCAGGGAAGTATCCGGGCTTTGAAGCGCTGACAGTCAATATCTCTACATTTGAGATGGATGATCCAGATGTGGGTCAGGAATTCTTGGATATTATAGCGTCAGCTGGTGCCAGCCCTAGTCACATTCGAATGGAGATTACTGAGAGCACCACCATTACTGATTACACGAGAATTATCGAAAATATGAAGTTTTTGATTTCAAATGGAATTCAGTTTTATCTCGATGATTTCGGAACAGGCTATTCCAATCTGGAAAGAATTACAAAGTTTCCGTTTAAGACCATAAAGTTCGATAAGAGCCTTTTGTACAGAGCTCTTGAGGACAAGGGCAGTGAGGAGCTTTTCAGACTTCTTTTAAATCATTTTAAGAAGATCGGTTTTCGCACGGTAATAGAAGGCGTGGAGGATGAAGGCCATAAGAAGTATGTAGAGGACATTGGCTTCGATTACATCCAGGGCTATTTCTTCTCAAAGCCAGTGCCGCAGGATGAGATAGATCGGTTTTTTGAATAAAAAATAGTATGGAGATTATATACCATGTTTAGAAATATTCGTAGACAGAAAAAGGAAATCAGCATAGAGCTGGCAAAGGAGCTTCTGAAAAAGGAGCGAAGAGCGGTGCTGGCGGTGAACGGTGACGATGGATATCCATACTGTATGCCTATAAACTTTCTCTATGATGAAGCTGAGAACAGGATTTATTTTCATGGAGCCAGGGCTGGGCATAAGCTGGATTCTATTACAAATAGCGACAAAGTTTGTCTCACCGTCTACGGAAATGAGTCCATAAAGGATTTAGATTGGGCTCCATATGTGCAGAGTACTATAGTCTTTGGAAGGTGTCATGTGATAGAGAACCAGACAGAGGCTATAGAGTATGTAAGAAAAATGGCCAGAAAGTATTATCCTGATGAAGGTGCTATAGATGAAGAGGTAAAAAGCTCTGGCCAGGCTTTTTATATGTTTAGGATAGATATCGAGCACATGACTGGAAAGGAAATCCAGGAAAGATAAATACAATGGAAAAAGAGAAAACCTATACTATAAAAGAAATTTCACAGTACAGTGGCTGGAATGCATCTACGCTTCGTTACTATGAGGAGATAGGACTGCTTCCAAATGTGGAGCATCAGAATAATAAGCGAATCTACACGGATTGGCATATCAGAAGAATCGATGGTATTCAGTGCTTTAAGAAGACTAATATGTCCATTCAGGAAATACTGCAGTTTTTTCAGCTCGAGGAATCTGATGTGGAAGGAAATATAGATCAGCTGGTGGATATTTTAGAGAATCACAAAAAGCATGTGGAAAAACAAATCGCAGAATTAGAGGCGAACTTAAAGCATGTTAAGCATAAGTACCGCCACTATTCTGCGATAAAAAAGGCTATAGAGACAGACACTGAGTGGCCTGTTTGGAAAAATGAATAAGTCTAATCTTTATGTTTATGTGCCTGCTTGTCTGTATACATATTGGCATCTGCTTCTGCTATAGCTTCCTCAGGTGTGTTCTGTTTCATGTCATAGACTGCGTAGCCCAGGCTTGATCTGAAGCTATAAGGAAGCTCGCGTTCCTTGATGTTTTCTGAGATGGCTTCGTTTACTCGGCTGCTGAAGTCCTCCCAAAACTGGATGTCCATGTTATGGGACAGTATCATGAATTCATCTCCGCCGTAACGAACTACGATGGAATCTTCACAGACAGTGGAAAGAAGAGCGTTGGCTGTGATCTGAATGATATTATCACCCTGCAGATGTCCATACACATCGTTCACGTGCTTAAGCCCATCCACATCGGCGATAGCTACCACGCACTGACTTCTTTCGAAATACTCTGATTTATAGAATTCCAGACCGGCCTTGTTTAAGGTACCTGTCATGTGATCCTGCATTCTAAGGCGCTCCTTAGATTCTATTACGCGTCTTAAAATAAGCTGCTGGTGAAGAGCTTCGAAGCTCTGTCCAAGACTTTCATGGCAGATTCTGTAATTATAGAGCTCTGCTGGCAGCAGATTATTCTTTATCACGATGTAGCCGTATACCTCCTGCTTTAGATGTATAGGCATGATGATGTGAACATCACCGGCCATAGCAGGTACTGGATACAAATCTCTTGTAGAAAAGAGAGTGCCGCGTTTCCCATCGCTGCCGTCTTTTGTGCAGGCTAGCAGGTACATTTGCTCGTCGAAGCTTTCACCATAGGTGGTGTGATGCTCGGCATCCTCGTTTGTTAGATACTCTATGTCGCGGTTGTTTATGCAGACGCCGAAATTCTTACAGCCCAGCTGCTCCATCATGGCGTTTATCTGTTCGCCCAGCTCAGTCATGGAGCTGATGTTTCCAAGGGACTGTGTGTAGCTCATCATGGCCATAACCTGACTGGCAGTGCTGATTTTGGATAGAACGATGTTTTGATAGCTCTTGTTATCAAAATATTCATCGCGACATTTTTCGCATCCGCAGCTGCGTCCATACATTATTCTACCTGATGAGTAGTTAGACTTAGGCACTTCTATATGGTTTATAAGCTTATCTAAGGCTAGCATCGCACGTCTGGCGTTTTCATCATCTTCGACTAAAAGACCAGTTACATCAGGTCGATAGATCATGCTGTTATTACTGTAGTGTAAAGAGGCAACCTTGACTTCTTCTGGGACACAGATGCCCTCTGTTGTGTAGCGGTTTATAAGACCTATGGCATTTGCATCATGAAAGCAGATAACAGCTTCGCAGTCGTCTATGTTTCGCACCTTAAACTCGTCGTATAAAGCTTCCCCGAAATCTGTTCCGACGTACTGTTCCAGCACACGATGCTCGTCAAATTCTATGTCGTGCTTTGAAAGAACCTCCGCATATGCTTTACGCGCTTGATTTCCCATTCCGTAGGATTTTTCATTTATAACAAGGTTTATCTTCTTGGAGCCGTGCTCTAGAATCATATGCTCAATGAGCTGCTTTGTAGAATCATAGTAATCCTGTGCGAAAAAAGGACAGTCAAGATTACTGTTATTAATGGCAACGAATGGTTTATTTCGCTCCTTAAATATAGAGACGATTTCCTGCATAAGGTCATCGCGACCGATATTATTTTCTATGATGGCTCCATCGTATTCCATTATCTTTAGAAGCTCATAAATGGATGCTTCAGACATCTGTGAACCATCTAAATCATTGACAAAACGTCCATAGTTTGTGAGAATATCTAGTGAGTAGTCTTTAAGGCTTTTCATAGTAGAGACCACAGACGAGACGATATGACGATGTCCTTCGAAATATGATGCACTTGCCACTAAAACTATCTTTTTCATAAGGATTCCTTTAGGTAAAACGCTGTAGAAATTTATTTTAATAATATATTTTATAGTCCTAGAAAGAGCTCTCGTCAATAGCAAAAAAATATTTTATTTTAGGTCTTGACTTAAAGTACACTTCAAGTAGTAAACTAGGTGCAAATGAGTTTTTGACACACATTTGGGAGGGTTAAAAATGCGCGAAGCAAATGCTAAAAGATATGATGAAATGATTTATAATCGCTGCGGAAAGTCCGGCCTGAAGCTGTCTGCTTTATCGCTCGGACTTTGGCATAATTTTGGAACCGAGGCTAACTATGATAACATGCGTTCCATGCTTATCACAGCCTTTGATCTAGGCATTACACACTTTGATTTAGCTAATAACTATGGACCAGTTCCAGGTAGTGCAGAGGAAAACTTTGGTAAGATTCTCAAGGCTGATTTCGATGGCTATAGAGACGAGATGATTATCTCTACTAAGGCTGGCTATGACATGTGGGCAGGCCCTTATGGAAACTGGGGCTCTAAGAAGTATCTCGTGGCTTCATTGGATCAGAGCTTAAAGAGAATGGGGCTTGACTATGTAGATATTTTCTATCATCACCGTATGGATCCTGAGACTCCTCTCGAGGAGACCATGGATGCGCTGGCAGGCATAGTTAGATCAGGCAAGGCTCTTTATGTGGGTCTTTCAAATTATAATCCAGAGAAGCTCGCAGAGGCCAGCCAGATATTAAAGAGCATGGGTGTTCACTGTCTGATTCATCAGCATAAGTATTCTATGTTTGAGAGAGGTAATGAGAGTCTTATTCCTGTGCTTAAGGAGGAGGGTATCGGCTCTATAGCATTCAGCCCGCTGGCGCAGGGACTTCTAACGGACAGATATTTAAATGGTATCCCAGCAGATTCACGTATGGCAGGAAAGAGCGTATTCTTAAATGAGAATGCTCTCAGTGAGGAAAAGCTCGCTAAGATACGTGCTCTTAATGATATGGCGAAGGAGCGTGGTCAGTCGCTTTCACAGATGGCTCTCGCTTGGGACATCGTAAGAGGTGAGCTCACCTCAGTCATCATCGGCGCCAGCCGTCCAGCTCAGATAGTGGATAATGTAGAAACTATAAAGAACCTTAGCTTCACAGCAGATGAGCTGGAAAAGATAGATAATATATTAAAGTAAAGCTCTGTCCTAACATAGTGTTGAAAAATGGCAATTTTATACTATTTGTTTAACTGTAAAATAAGCACCTCTGATGTAAAAATATTATTACATCGGAGGTATTTTTATGGTTGCCTTGCTGATATAATAAAAGCGTCCTCTAAGGAGAACGCCTTTTGTGTGATTATGCTGCATCTAACGGATATGCTGTGATCAAGAACTCTTGCAATACGCAATTCTTTGTTTTTTCGTCTTTGACTACTTGAGTAATAAATGATATACATGCATCATATAACGAATTGTAGGTTTTTTTGCATCCTCGTATGCCTCTGTCTACGACATAAACAACCCATAATCCTTCTTCGTTATCAATACCATAACACCAATCAATATCCTGTCGGATTCTATAACCTTTTACTTCGTATTTCTGAAGTAATTGGTCTAAGATTTCAAGAGTTTTTTCAACCATGATTCATCCTCCAATAAACAAATACCAAGAAGATTTTCAATACTTTCTTCATGCATGTACTGAATACCTCCTCCTATTTGCCCAAAGCAACTTGCTACAATCCCTTTTGTAACAACGCAGTTTACATTTACAGGCTTTATTACAACGTATTCATGATATGCTACAGTTTCTTTTTTGTACGGCAAAGAAAGCATTTCGTACGGTGTCCCTGTAGGTGCTGTAAAATATCCGGCAGGATGTCCATATCTCATAATGCATGTCCCAATTGGCAATGTAATACGCTGGTAAGGAAATCTTTTATCAAAACCTCCTTCTATTGCATTGGGATTAGTTGCCATGTACTTACTCCACGCAATCACAGGTCCATATTCTGAAACTTCACCTGTTCCATAAGAATCATTTTCTAATTCATATGGTGTGTTGAATAATTCTTGCCCCAAATAATTCTTAGCCACCATATTTCTCCTTTCTCTATATTTGAACAATTCACTCCAAGCTAGAGAAAGTCCTTGAAGGACTTCTCTTTTATCTCATCAAGAGAAATCCTTCTTGGTGAGGGTATTATAACATGGCTTGTGTTTTATCTCAATATTCAGTTTCTGTTTACAACAGCTATTCCTTAAAAATCAACAATCTGTTGGGAGAGGGTTTAAAAATAGAGAGGGCGGTCTAGCGACTGCCCTCTATCCATATCTCCTTGCCTTTGAAGGCTATTCCGTATTTATAGATGTTATCAGGGGATATACCCTGTTCGATGATAGAGTCTTCATAGTGTTTTTCTTCTATTTGGTCAAGTGCATTCTTCGCTGATTCTACGAGGTCTGCCTCTCGGCGAGGTCTGAAAACCTTGAACTCCAATATGATAGCATGGTTCTTCGCTGGCTCTTTTGGGATTAGCACTACATCATATCTTCCCAAGCCGCTTTCACGGTTAGAGGTAATAATAAACCTATCACGCATATTTATTATTATGCCAAGTATAAAGCCATGAAAGAAGCGCTCAGGTTCTTCGCCAGATACATCGAAAAAGCTGAAGGTAGAGCGTATGATTCGCTCTAGGTATTCTTGCATGAAATCTACATCATTTGAAAGAAGGGCGTTTTCAAAATAGCCATTTCCATAGCGGCTTTTTGTGGGGAACCAATTCTTAACGAAATCTATGAGCATGTCATGAACCTCTTTATTGGTCACAGTCAGCTCGTATGTATCTCTATCTAGCTGGTTTACTATCTTAAGATAACCACTAGCGAATAATAAACTCCACATAGCTGGTGCAGAGGATGAGACCTGCTTAAATGGAGTCTCTTCTTGCATAGTGGTTATGATGGTTTTATGATTAATAAGATCTTCGAGGGCTTGTTTTATTTCCTGATCGCCCTCCATGAATAGCGTGTTTATCAATGTGTTGGCACTGGAGTTTACCCAGTAAGGCTTTATTTCCTGGGTACTTAAGAAGTAAACCATGGACCATGGGTTATAAATATCAGTGCGTTTTCCGATAGTGAAACCGTCGTACCATTCTTTTACTTCTTCAAAGTTATCAAGCCCTTGCATTTCCATGGCAAGCCTAACTTCCTCTTCGGTAAATCCAAATGCATAATCATATTTAGACGAAGTCATGGAGCAGACACGCAGATGGTTCAGGTCTGAAAAGAAGGACTCCTTACTTATTCTGGTAATGCCTGTAAGCAACGCCTTATGTAAATATGGGTTTGTTTTAAGTGTTTTATTGAAAAAAAGGCGCATATTCTTTGAGCATTCATCCCAGGTACCTGCGGTCCAGGCCTCGAGCATAGGTGTGTCGTATTCATCTATGAGGACGATAGTGTTCTGGCCGTACGCTTCATAGAAAAAACTACATAAATCGCGTACTCCGCCCAGAATCATATCCTTTGTGTAGTCGAATGAGTTCAAATAGCGATCAAATTTAGCTTTGTGTTCATCTGATAGGTGATCTTTTACATATCTATTCAAGAAAAAGGCATCATAAATCTGCTGACCTAATGCATGAAGCTGCCCCTCTGCATCTGACTCCTTCACTGCGCCGAAGCTAATGAATATAGTAGGAATAGTGCCCTGTAAGTCGCGCATTTCCTTATATTTCCATACCTCAAGCTTGTCAAATAAATCGCTTCTATCTTTATATCTTATAGAAAAGAAGCAATTCATCATAGAAAGATTAAGTGTCTTTCCAAAGCGTCTAGGTCTGGTTATCAGCGTGACAGGATCATTACTGATCCACCAGTCTGCGATAAATCGGGTCTTGTCTACGTAAAAAAGCCGCTCAGAAATAAGAGTTTCGAAGCTTTGCACGCCGATAGGAACGTGATTTCCCAAAAAGAGATGGCTGGCATAGCTGCGAAGTCGTTTGCGAGTATCTTTTGCAGTATCAGAATAATCTACCTCGACTAGAAGATTTTTCTTTACGCGTTTTTTTTCATCCAGAAGGCTTACGACATAATCCACCTGGTTCGGCTGTATATACTTACTCTTAACCTTACCATTTTCCTTCCACTGTAGGTAGCTGTACTGCTTTCCGTTTATGGTTTTCTTAGAAACGTAGCCAGAAGGGATTCCTGAGATAATGTTATTCAATTCATCATTAATATTGTCATTCATCATAAAATGTCCTCAAAATGATTTAACCTACCTATAGCATAAAACTTTTTCTTGCGGTTGTCAAGAAGGTAGGTTAATATGTGGGTTAAAAATACAGTTATAGGTTGCAGGATGAATAAAAAACTTCCTGCGAACAGAAGGAGGGGTTTATGAATAGTGGTAACAGAGAGTACAAAAGTGATGTTTTTTCCATGCTTATGAAAGATCCAGTGAACGCATTACAGGTTTATAATGCGCTGAATACTTAATAAATAAATAAAAATGCCGATAAATACTATAGGTATAGGTAGGGATTTTAAAAATTACGAAGGTGAAATTTAAAGATGAAGAAGGTTATTACATACGGTACATATGATCTCTTTCATGAGGGGCACTATAAGCTTTTGCAGCGAGCGAAAGCTTTGGGCGACTATCTAATCGTAGGTGTTACCACAGAGCATTTCGATGAGGCCAGAGGAAAGCTGAATGTAGTAGACTCTTTGGTCGAGCGAATAGAGAATGTAAGAGCCACAGGTTTTGCTGATGAGATAATAGTAGAGGACCATGAGGGACAAAAGATAGAGGATATTCAGAAGTATGATGTAGATATATTTACATTGGGGTCTGACTGGGTTGGAAAGTTTGATTATCTTAAGCCTTATTGTGAGGTGGTGTATTTAGAGCGTACACCTAACATTAGCTCTACGGCACTCAGAAAAAGTAAATATCCTATCAGACGACTTGGAATAATTGGAACAGGTCGTATGGCAGAACGAATTATAGAAGAGGTAAAGTATGTATCAGGTATTGATCTAATCTGTGCATATAACCCACATACTGAAGGTGTTAAAAGATTTCAGCAGGAGTCAGATCTTAAGGTATACACAGACGATTTCGATGCTTTTCTGGAGCAGGTGGACGCAGTTTATATTATTAGTCCAAACGAAACACATAGTGAGTATGCCAGAAGAGCAATAGAGGCTAAGAAACATGTATTAAGTGAAAAGCCGTTAGCGTTTTCCTATGCTGAAACTATGGAATTGTATAATCTGGCAGCCATTCAGGATGTAGTATTGATGGAAGCTATCAAAACTGCGTATTGTCCAGGTTTTCAGCAGATTTTAAATGTAGCACGAAGCGGAAAAATAGGTGAAATAAAAGATGTGGAGGCTGCGTTTACGCGTATAGCGAACCCTAAGGCGCGTGAAATGACAGATGCCAAGTATGGAGGGGCTTTTTTAGAGTATGGCGGATATACTCTTTTGCCAGTTATAAAGCTTTTGGGCAAGGATTATGATGATATTTCCATAGATAGCATCCTTAGAGAAGATGGACAGGATCTGTTTACGAAGATAAATATTAAGTACAAGGATGCGATGGCGACCTGTAAGATGGGGGTAGCCGTTAAGTCGGAGGGTAATCTGGTTATATCTGGTACGAAGGGGTATATTCTAGCACCTTCACCTTGGTGGCTTACGAAGGAGTTTGAGGTCAGGTATGAGGATGAAAATGTCATAGAAAAATATAAGCCTGCATTTCAGGGTGATGGACTTCGATATGAGATCAGTGAGTTCGTATCAAAGATAAATGGTTCAAGTCGAAAAGATTATAAGCTGACGGCAGGCGAATCTATAGCTATGTCGAAGGTGGTAGAGCTGTTTATGGAGAAAAGAAAAAATAGAGTTTATGATTAATATAACAGATGAATTCTTAAAGGAAGAAGTTCGTTCAGATTTACCATTCATGGAAAGAAATGGTATGGTGTAAACAAAAATATGCATGTACGCAGATTTTTACATAGAAAAATCTGCGCGCGTGCATATTTTTCTATGTAAAAATATTGAAAGTAATCTGGAATGGGTGTATATGCAGCAAGCAGAGACAGGCAAAAGTGGAATAAACTATATAAAGAATGCTACTTTTGCCGTCAGAAACTGGTTAGCCCAAATATCTAATACAAAGAGAACAGAATTAATCAGTCATTACACATATCATTGCTATAAGCGCTGTAAATATGGTCTTCCAGCAGAGTGCTTTGATAGTTTCATAGATTTAGATTTCGAAGGCTATAAAGTGAGAGCTTTTGAGAAATATGACTTATATTTATCAAAGCTTTACGGAGATTATATGACGTTACCTCCAGAGGATAAAAGAGTGTCTGATGTATATTATTCAGATTTAAAACTGATAGATGTAGATGTTGAGCTTCTAGAAGATGAGAAACACAGGCAAATATGAAAATATATGAAAAAACTCTTGAAATATGAAAATATATGAAATAATATGAAATATATGAAGAAATATGAAAGAGGTGTAAAAATGGGGAATCCGTTCACATTAACATTTGGAAAAACTCCATCAGAATATATTAATAGATATGAAGCCGTAGATGAAGTAATTCATGCATTTACTGAAGTGCCTGCACGCTGTCAGACGTATTTAATACGCGGAGTAAGGGGAAGTGGAAAAACTGTTCTTATGACTTCGATAGTAAAAGAAATCATAAAAGAAGAGGATTGGATTTCAGTGGACTTGAATGCTACTCAAAATCTGTTGGATGATTTGTCTTATAGGCTTGCGGATGCATGTGAAAACCTTGAAAACTTTTTAGATAGAGGAATGGATGTGTCTGTAGCGGGATTTGGCATTGGAATCGGAGGACGAGAAAATAGAGATAGTGTTAGCAGGTGTGAAAAAATACTAGCGGCCCTGGCTAAAAAAGGGAAAAAAGTACTGATCACTGTGGATGAAGTAACTAATGACGTAAGTATGAAGCAGCTTGCAAGTCAGTTCCAAATATGGATTCGAAAGGATTATCCTATTTTCTTATTAATGACAGGATTGCATGAAAATATAAATGCAATACAAAATAATCCGCAGCTTACATTTTTGTTAAGATCACCGAAAGTGACTTTGGAACCATTAGGGATTTCACAAATAACTAGGCAATATGAGGTGTCACTTAAGGTATCTAAAGAAAAAGCATTGGAATTAGCAAAGATTACGAAAGGTTATGCGTTTGCATTTCAGGCTTTAGGTATGTTGTGTTGGGATAATAAAGATGATTTTGATATGAGTCGAATTCAACAAGAATTGGACAATCTATTGGATGAGTATGTGTATCAAAAAATATGGATGGGTCTATCGGAACAGGACAAGAGCATTTTAATACAAATTCCTGATGATAGCAGTATTAAAACCAAAGAAATATACGAAAGTATAGGCATGTCATTGCAATCCTTTTCAAAATATAGAGATCGTTTGATACAAAAGGGACTGATTCGGCAGGCAGGTCACGGGTATGTTGAGTTGACGTTGCCTCGATTCGCAGCTATTTGTTTTATGTATCAATAAATTTAGGTTAGGTGATAAATTGAGTTTATATACTTGTGGAGCATATAATAGGATATTGGATAGAGTGATAAATGAACATCACCTATGGAGAGAAATTAAGGGCAAGAGTTTTTTCGTTACCGGTTCGACGGGACTAATAGGGTCAGGCTTGTGTGATTTGCTGCTATATGCAAGTAAAAAATATGAACTAAAACTCAGAGTATATGCAGCTGGTCGAAGTAAAAAAGATTGGAACAAACGATTTAAAGGATGTTTTTCAAGCGATAATATCTCATTTGTAAAATATAATGCTATTACCGGAAAAAATAAGATACCGGAGGTAGATTATATTATTCATGCAGCTTCTCCAGCTTCACCAGATAGATTTTTAATTGACCCAGTAGGTACGATGAATGCTAATCTGGTGGGGCTACGAGAGATACTGGATAATGTAATAAAAGCTGACAGAAAGATTAAAGTGGCATATATTTCCTCTTCTGAGATATATGGTGCACGAAATAGTACTGCTGATGATAAATCATGGAGTGAAGATGAACAGGGTGTAGTAGATATTCTGTCTGCCAGAGCATCATATCCTATGAGCAAACGGGCAGCGGAGACGCTTTGTGCTGCTTATGTAAGCCAGTTCAAAACAGATTGTGTAATCTTAAGACCAGGACATATATATGGACCTACAGCGCAGGTAAGTGATGCCAGAGTATCATCTAGCTTTGCGTATATGGCAGCGCATGGAAAAGATATAGTGATGAAAAGCGATGGAAGTCAGATTCGCTCATATGTGCATGTATTTGACACAGCTATGGCTATAATATATGCCCTTTTATATGGAAAATCTGGTGAGGCGTATAATATTTCAAATCCTGATTCCGTAATATCAATAAAACAAATGACGGAGAATTTATGCGAAGCTGGAGGTAGTAGTCTTTACTTTGACATACCGAGCTGTGAAGAAGTGAAAAGATATAATCCGATGAAGAATTCATCATTAGATGGTAGAAAACTGGAAGCTTTGGGATATAAAGCAGTTATAAGTTACAAAGTAGGCTTAACGAATACGGTGGAAGTGTTAAGAGAAAATGGCAGAAAAGTACGAAGTATCAAATAAAGAATTACATCAACTTCAGAGAATATGTCTGGAAATGCTTTTAGAAGTAGATCGCATTTGTAGAAAGCATGACATTCAGTATTCAGTGGATGGCGGTAGTCTGCTGGGAGCCGTTAGACACCAAGGCTTTATTCCATGGGATGATGATGTGGATATAATTTTCAGAAGAGCCGAATACGAAAAGTTTCGAAAAGCTTGTGAATCGGAATTAGATACAGATAGGTTCTTTCTGCAGGATTACACGACTGATCCGGAGTATCGCTGGGGTTATGCTAAGCTTAGAAGAAATAATACCGTACAGGTTAGACTAGGGCAGGAAATGATAAAGCAAAATACAGGTGTGTTTTGTGATATATTTGTGGTGGATAATGTGCCGGATAGCATATTTTTAAGAAAGCTACACTATGGTATATGCTATAGCATAAGAAAGATTCAGTATTCTCCAGTGGGTTCAGTGATGGCGCCCAATGCCTTATTAAGAGGATGGTATAAGGTGCTTTCTGTCATACCTAGAAATGCTACTTTTGCCGTCAGAAACTGGTTAGCTAAAATATCTAATAAAAAGAGAACAGAACTAATCAGTCATTATACATATCATTACTATAAGCGCTGTAAATATGGTCTTCCCGCAGAGTGTTTTGATAGCTTTATAGATTTAGATTTCGAAGGTTATAAAGTGAGAGCCTTTGAAAAGTATGATTTATATTTATCAAAGCTTTACGGAGATTATATGACATTGCCTCCAGAGGATAAAAGAGTGTCTGATGTATATTATTCAGATTTAAAACTGATAGATGTAGATGTTAAACTTCGAGAAGATGAGAAATAGAGTCAAATATGAAAATATATGAAACAATATGAAATATATGAAGAAATATGAAAAGGGGAGATAAATTAAACGCACGCATTTTTGGCGTGCGTTTTTATATGGGAACGATGTTTACAAACGTTCTTTAAAATGATAGAATTAAAGAACGTTCCGAGGAAGGCGGGTGATATATGTGGATTATTACATTGATCGACTTAGATTACTTATTGAACAAAATGGTGGAATTGTTTCTGCACAGGATATTCAAAATGCAGGAATAGATAGGGCTTTGATTTATGACAGTCTTGTTGCGCCCCTCTCAGCCTGACTTACAATTAACCTAATTGCTTGTCACAGGATTAACCGATATACTGTCACCAAAGAAAAATAGAAAGAAGGATCCTGGAACCTCTTTCTTTGGCGAGTCAGAATTCCAGGATCTATGG
>JAZRWF010000030.1:0-6204 GCA_045599565.1 Lachnospiraceae bacterium | reverse complement strand
GGAAGATTTACATTACCTCGTGACCTGTATCACGGAAAGGGTTCTCTTGAGAATCTTAAGAATTTAAAGGGTAAGAAGGCTGTTATCGTAGTAGGTGGCGGCGCTATGAAGCGCGGTGGTTTCCTTCAGAAGGCACAGTCTTATCTTGAGGAAGCAGGCATGGAGGTTAAGCTTATTGAGGGTGTTGAGCCAGATCCTTCAGTAGAGACCGTTATGAACGGCGCAAAGGTTATGCTTGAGTTCGAGCCAGACTGGATCGTGGCTATGGGTGGTGGTTCACCTATCGATGCTGCTAAGGCTATGTGGATTAAGTATGAGTATCCAGAGTGCACATTTGAAGATATGTGTAAGGTATTCGGTATTCCAGAGCTTCGTCAGAAGGCTCACTTCGTAGCTATTCCTTCTACTTCAGGTACTGCTACTGAGGTTACAGCATTCTCTATCATTACAGATTACTCTAAGGGTATTAAGTATCCTATCGCTGACTTTGAGATTACTCCAGATGTAGCTATCGTAGATGCGGAGCTCGCTGAGACTATGCCAGCTAAGCTGACAGCTCACACTGGTATGGATGCTATGACTCATGCTGTAGAGGCTTATGTTTCTACTGCTAACTGTGACTACACAGATCCACTTGCTATTCATGCTATTGAGATGATTCAGGCAGATCTCGTTAAGTCTTACAATGGTGATATGGAAGCTAGAGGACGCATGCATAATGCACAGTGTCTGGCTGGTATGGCATTCTCTAACGCACTTCTTGGTATAGTTCACTCTATGGCTCACAAGACCGGTGCTATCTTCCAGGATTTCGGTGCACACATTATTCATGGTGCTGCTAATGCTATGTATCTTCCAAAGGTAGTAGCATTTAACGCTAAGGATCCTGTAGCTAAGCAGAGATATGGTGTTATCGCTGATTACATGAAGCTTGGTGGAAATAACGATGATGAGAAGGTTGCTAATCTTATCGCTTATCTTAGAAAGATGAATGATGATCTTAACATTCCTCATTCTATTAACCACTATGGTGCAGATGGACTTCCAGCTGAGGTTGGTTTTGTTCCAGAGAACGTATTCCTTGAGAGAGTAGAGAGCATTGCAGCAGAGGCACTTCTTGATGCATGTACAGGTTCTAACCCTCGTCAGCCTAGCCAGGAGGAGATGGTTAAGCTCCTTAAGTGCTGCTACTATGATACCGAGGTAGATTTCTAATTTTATTGATTAGACTTATGATTTATACTGCGGGTTCGCTAATGCGAACCCGTTTTTTTATGTATTTTAGGAGATGTTTTTTATTGACTTTGAAGAGCCCGCAGCCGTGGTCTTAATTTCCTAGACACACTGTCAAGACCAAAAAAGAGCTATTTTTTAGCTATATGTGAAGAATTTGTGAACAAACACACCATTTTGTGGTCTTCTGCGAGACTCAGTCGATTTGAAGACCAAAAAATACTCAATTTTGGTCTTGGGAGCTCAAGTAGCTTATTAAGACCACGAGCCGGGGCAGGAGAAAGCGTGGTGGGAAGGGAAAACGAGCCGGGGCAGGAGAAAGCGTGGTGGGAAGGGAAAACGAGCTGGGGCAGGAGAAAGCGTGGTGGGAAGGGAAAACGAGTCAGGGCAGGAGAAAGAGTGGTGGGAATAGCAGCGGTGTTATAGCTTGTGAAAACGCAGGGAATATGGTAAAATAAGCCAGTTAGTATGCATTCTTAAACTGTACGAACAGGAGGAAATAAATATGGAAGCTTATAAGTCAGAATTTATAGAGTTTATGGTGGAGTCAGATGTCCTTAAGTTTGGTGATTTTACACTGAAGTCAGGTCGTAAGTCTCCATTTTTTATGAACGCAGGTGCCTATGTGACAGGAAGCCAGCTCTCAAGACTTGGCGAGGCTTACGCGAAGGCTATCTATGCAGCCTATGGCACTGATTTCGATGTACTCTTCGGACCAGCATATAAGGGAATTCCTCTTGCAGTAGTAACAGCAGAGGCATTTTCAAGACTTTATGGCAAGGAAGTAAAGTACTGCTCAGATCGCAAGGAAGAAAAGGACCACGGTGCAGATAAGGGTTCATTCCTAGGCTATAAGATTAAGGATGGCGACAGAGTAGTTATGATCGAGGATGTTACCACTTCAGGAAAGTCCATGGAAGAGACAGTTCCAAAGGTTAGAAGCTGTGGTGATGTTACTATAGTGGGACTCATGGTTAGCTTAAACCGTGAGGAGGTAGGTCTTTCTGGAGATAAGAGCATGACAGCACTGGATGAGGTAGCTAAGACCTATGGTTTTCCTACAGCAGCCATCGTAAGCATGACTGAGGTAAGCGAGTACCTTTATAATAAAGAGGTGGGTGGCAAGGTAGTGATAGATGACACTATCAAGGCTGCTATAGATGAATACTATAAGCAGTACGGAGTTCAGTAATGGCTAAACGTCGTCACAGAACCTCGGATAGGTTTAGACAGCCCATTCCCAAGATTTCTTTTGCATTTACTGGAATAGCAGTTTTTGTGACTGTTGTCAGTTCGTTGATTTTGATTTCCGGTATAGGCTCAAGGCCTGATTATCCGCCATTTTTGTCAGGACTTTGCGTTATCTTTGGAATGTTGTGCATTTATTGCACGATTAGAGTTTGGGGCAGGCTTAAAACACCGGAAGATACCTTTATGAAGCTTGCTTGTGTGATGGTTACGACGGTTTGTGCTCTTTTGCATATCGGTGTGTATGTACTTGGATTGGTATTGTAATGGATGAAATTTTATTAGAGAGAATAGAACTGGTAAGAGAGAGACTTGCGACTCTTGCTGATGACTTTGAAGGTCCTGATAAAGAATATTTTTCTTATATTGCGGGTTATATAAAAAAGCTTTATGAGATGACGGAGACAGATCTTAGGGCAAGAAGCCTAGAGCAGTGTCACGCTGATGAGGATTTCTTTTACGGAGATATGAAGGCTGGCAGATATGAAAACAGCTTTTTCTCACATAAGTATTCAGTGGAGAAGTTCGGTGAGAAGAAGGGGCAGTGTCTCAGTGCGCTGCTTTGCGATGTGGCATACATGGCTACACCGGCTGCTTTCCAGAAGGATTTCGAGGTGCTTCAGCTTTATAGTGAGCTGACACTTTTGGTGGCTGGAATCATATCAGATGGCTCGGATGACGAGGAAATCAGAAAGGCGATTTACTCATTTTATCATGATAACTGTGAGCTTTTTGATTTTCGTCAGGTCAGCGGACTTTATACCGTTGGTGGAAAAATATCAGAGCATATACTGCAGGATGAGCTGAGTGATGCGAGAAGTCTGTATCTGCTAGGTTATTATATAGGTGAGGACAGGGAGCAAATTTATAACTATCTTGCTACACTCTCACAGGAAACTATAGATGGGATGGCTGCCACTTACGTGGAGGGTTACCGCAAGGGCTTTGAGGTGACAGGACGTGACCTCTCTATCAAGGATACGGTTCAGATGGAGTTCCCTATCGGCTTTGATAGAATGGCAAGGGCTGCATACAGAAAGTTCAATGAGCTGGGACTCGGTGTGGCTATTCGTCAGGAAAATCTTCATATGATGACAGGTCGTGGCGGCAGAAGACGAGGCTATAATAGTGCACCAGTTAACCGTCAGATGGACTATGATCACAAGGATGACAATGCCTTGATTATAAACAAGAGTCTTTTGGACAGGCGTCTTGAGGTGATAAAGGATACGCTTTCCAAGACAAAGGAGGCTGCGGCTGCTTACGGCGGACCTGCGCTGGTGGAGACATTTGGCGCGATGCCATTTTCACCAGAAATCTTCGCAGAGTCTCCGGTTCTTTCGAAGGAACAGCAGCAGCTTAAGGTATATTTTTCTTCGAAGAATGGTCAGCTTATAGATGAATTTGTTCACGAGGATGAGACGAGCTTTACCATCATTTCTTATCCTACTCCTGCGATAGGTGAGAATTTCGAGGAGGTATTTGCTGAGATCAGTGCCATAAACAATATGGACTATGAGGTTTATAAGGACATTCAGCAGAACATCATCGAGGTTTTGGATAAGGGTGAGAAGGTGCATGTCACTGGACGCGATGGAAATGAGACAGACATTTGGGTGGCTTTGCACCACTTGGATGATGTAAAAAAGCAGACGAATTTTGAAAACTGCATAGCGGATGTGAATATTCCTCTGGGTGAGGTGTTTACAAGTCCTGTTTTAAAAGGAACTAATGGACTTTTGCATGTAAAAAAGGTATTCTTGATGGGAATGGGATATGAGAATCTAAGGATCACCTTCAAGGATGGAATGATAGCTGATTACAGCTGTACGAATCTTAAGGATCCTGCCGAGTGCAGGAAGATAATTGAGGACAATATCTTACATAATCACAAGACTTTGCCGCTGGGTGAGTTCGCGATTGGAACGAACACCAGAGCCTACACTTCGGCTAGGAAGCTGGGAATAGAGGATAGGCTGGATATATTGATAGCTGAAAAGACTGGTCCGCACTTTGCAGTGGGCGATACCTGCTACAGTCATGCGGAGGAGGTGCCTATGTATAATCCTGACGGAAGGGAGTGCATAGCCAGATCAAATGAGGTGGCAGATCTTCGCGACACCGACAGGGACAAGGCATATTTTAACTGTCATACGGATATCACGATTCCTTACGATGAGCTTAAGGATATCGAGGTAACAGGTCTGGACGGAGTGATTTACCCTATCATTAAAGAGGGGCGCTTTGTGACAAAGGGCAATGAAGAACTTAACAAATATATTGATTGTTAATATAAGGAGGAAAACATGGATTACAAGTCATCTGGAGTAGATATCGAGGCTGGATATGAGTCAGTAGAACTCATGAAGAAATTTGTCAAGAGAACCATGAGACCAGAGGTTTTAGGCGGCCTTGGCGGATTCTCAGGAGCATTCTCTTTAGCTGCTATTAAGGATATGGAGGAGCCAGTTCTTTTAAGCGGAACAGACGGATGCGGAAGAAAGGTTAAGCTTGCCATAGTTATGGATAAGCATGACACCATTGGTATCGATGCGGTAGCTATGTGTGTAAACGACGTAGCCTGCGCTGGCGGAGAGCCGCTTTTCTTCCTTGACTATATCGCATGCGGAAAGAATTACCCGGAAAAAATCGCTACCATCGTAAGTGGTGTGGCTGAGGGCTGCGTACAGTCCGACTGTGCACTCATCGGTGGAGAGACTGCCGAGCACCCAGGACTTATGCCAGAGGAAGATTATGATTTGGCTGGTTTCGCAGTGGGTGTAGTAGATAAGAAGGATATTATCACAGGTGCAGACCTTAAGGCTGGCGATGTGCTTATCGGTATGGCTTCATCAGGTGTTCATTCTAACGGATTTTCACTCGTAAGAAAGGTATTTGATATCACAAAGGAGAGCCTCGAGACTTACTATGATGAGCTCGGCGCTACTCTTGGAGAGACACTTCTTGCACCTACACGCATCTATGTACACGCCATGAAGTCTATAAAGGCAGCAGGTGTAAAGGTTAAGGCTTGCAGCCACATCACAGGCGGCGGTTTCTATGAGAACGTTCCACGTATGCTTATCGATGGCAAGAAGGCTGTTATCAAGAAGGACAGCTACGAGGTTCCACCTATCTTTAAGCTCATGGCTAAGAAGGGCAACATCGCAGAGGAGATGATGTACAACACCTACAACATGGGTCTTGGAATGATCATCGCTGTAGATCCTAAGGATGTAGACAAGGCTATGGAGGCTATAAAGGCTGCTGGCGATACTCCTTACATAGTAGGAAGCATCGAGGATGGCGAAAAGGGAGTAGAATTATGCTAAGAATAGCTGTTTGTGTTTCAGGCGGCGGTACTAATCTGCAGGCTATCATAGATGCGATAGCAGCTGGAAAGGTCAGAAATACTGAGATTGCAGTCGTTATTTCCAATAACTACGGAGTAAAGGCTTTAGACCGAGCAAATGCAGCAGGCGTGCCAGGAGTGGTGGTTTCACCGAAGGACTTTGCTGATAGGGAGGAGTTTAACAAGGCTCTGCTGGAAAAGATAGATGAGTACAATGTAGACCTTATCGTGCTGGCTGGCTTCCTCGTAAATATTCCTGTAGCCATGGTTGAAAAATATGACCACAGAATTATAAATATTCACCCGTCTTTGATTCCGAGCTTCTGCGGCAAAGGCTTCTATGGCCTAAAGGTGCATGAAGCTGCATTGGA
>JAZRWF010000029.1:0-13617 GCA_045599565.1 Lachnospiraceae bacterium | reverse complement strand
CTTAATAACTACTCAAAAGCTTGATGCAGGGATTTTATACCCTTTTTTCAAGCAAAAGAGATTCGTTTAAGTTGCATGGTTCAAATTTAAAGATTCATGGTGTAGTTTTTAGTATTAATGTTGCTCCATGAATAATTCAGGCTAACTAATTATAAATCACTTTCTATGAGGGACTAGAATGATGGGCGAAAAAAAGACCTACAAAACCAGCGAACTAATCAGACGTTTTTTACCATATTTTAAACCGTACAGAGCTACACTTTTTATTGATTTATTTGCGGCTGCTCTTACCTGTGTGTGTGATATTGTTTTGCCAATGTTTCTTAGAACCTTGACCAACACCGCACTTACCGACGTCAGTCTTATTACTGTGAATTTGCTCGCTAGACTTTCCATCATCTATGCTCTTCTTCGCGTGGTGGACGTCTGCGCGCAGTATTATATGTCCTACCAGGGACATGTGATGGGTATTTATATCGAGACTGATATGAGACGAAGTGCATACTCCCACCTGATGAGACTTAGCCATACCTACTACTCGAACACAAAGGTAGGCCAGATTATGGGCCGCATAACAAATGACCTTTTCGAGGTAACGGAGTTCGCTCATCATTGTCCTGAGGAATTCTTCATAGCAGGCATAAAGATTTTAGTCAGCTTCATTATACTTTCAAGGCTAAATCTTCTGCTCACCATCACAGTTTTCATCTGGGTACCGCTCATGGGTATTATCTGTGTAAAGCTAAACCATAAGATGCGCTCTACATTTGCTGCGCAGCGTGTTCAGGTCGGTGAATTAAATGCGAATATAGAGGATTCACTTCTCGGACAGGGCGTTGTAAAGGCCTTCGCAAATGAATCAAAGGAAGAAGCCAAATTCGAGGGCGGAAATTCCACCTTCTTTAAGATAAAAGAAAAAAGCTACCGTATCATGGGTATGTTTAACTTCACCACCCGCACCTTCGACGGTCTCATGTATCTGACCGTTTTAATCGGTGGCGGCATAGCCCTGATGCATGGCTCTATCACAGCTGGTGATATGGTAGCCTTCGTCATGTATATCACCACTCTCCTGGCTACCATCAGGCGAATCATCGAGTTCACTGAGCAGTTCCAGCGAGGCATAACAGGTATCGAGCGTTTCATAGAGATTATGGATCAGCCTGTGGATATCGAGGATAAAGAAAATGCTATCGTCATGAAGGATTTCTCAGGCGATATAGAATTTAAAAATGTAAGCTTCGAGTATCCTGACGATCATAACACTGTGTTTACAAATCTGAACCTTCATATAAAGCCTGGCGAGAAGGTCGCTCTCATCGGACCTTCCGGCGGAGGAAAGACCACACTTTGTAATCTTATTCCTAGATTCTACGATGTCTGCGGCGGAAGTGTTCTTCTCGATGGAAAGGATGTCCGTGACTATGAACTATTCAGTCTTAGAAGATCAGTCGGAATCGTTCAGCAGGATGTCTACCTCTTCTCTGGCACAGTGTATGATAACATCGTATATGGCGATTTAAATGCGACTAAGGAAGAAGTAATAGCAGCAGCCAAACGTGCCGGAGCCCACGAGTTTATCACAGCCTTAAAGGATGGCTATGACACCTACATCGGTGAGCGCGGAGTAAAGCTCTCCGGCGGTCAAAAGCAGCGAATCTCTATCGCCAGAGTCTTCCTTAAAAATCCACCGGTCATTCTTCTTGATGAAGCTACCTCAGCCTTGGATAATGAATCTGAATTTGCTGTGGCGCAGTCCTTAGAAGAGCTGGCCAAGGATCGCACCTGCCTTACCATAGCTCACAGGCTCTCCACCATAAAGAACTCTGACCGAATTCTAGTGCTTACTCAGGAGGGTATCACCGAAGAGGGAACACACGAAGAGCTTATGGCAAAAGACAGCCTGTATAAGCATTATTATGAAATGGCTTCCAGCCTAAAATAACCTAATCTTTATAAACTACGTCTACTTTATCTATTATTACTAATTTAGGCGTAGTTTTTTTACCTTCAAAATCATCCTTACGTCTTATACCACGATTTCCACCCTTTTAGACGTAGGAATATTCTCTGTTCGTCCATTCCTTACGTCTCAAACCCCAGCTATTTCTCATTCAGACGTAGTACTTAGCTTCGCCATCTCTATTACTACGTCTAAAATCACTAAATATATTCTTTATGACGTAATCCTAATTTCATGCACTAAAAAAACTACGTCTCATCATGCCCAAAAGCAAAATGGGACGTAGTTCCAAATGATCTTTATAAATTCCCATTAGAAAATGGGTCCCTCCTTTGTATATCAAGGAAGATACAGGCACCTTTGCCCTGTCTCGGCTTTGTCACACGCGAAGCGTATGACTTAGCCTTCGCATGCTAAAGCATGCGATAATTCCCATTAGAAAACTGGACCTTGCCAGTTTTCTAAACAATGGGTCCCTCCTTTGTATCTACTCCATACACCTCCATCTGTGTCAGTGCAGGGAATGGTGAAGGATCATCAGCCTTCTTAAGATCACAGAATTCAAGCCAAGAAACCCTTCTCTTAGCTATCTCTATCACATGTGGCTTCTCACTCTTCTCCAATGAAACAGTCTCCTTCGAACCATCTGAGAACTCAAAGGTAACTGAAGTCCACCAGTTATCATGAGGAAAATCTGACCTGGTGAAGAGAATAATCTTATCTATCTCGACCTCACGTCCAAAATCCAGCTTCATCCTGGCATCATCCTGCATATTGATTCCCCAGGATGCGTAAGGCCATTCTCCGTGAGAAAGGTTCGCAAAGCAGCCATCTATAGCATTCTTAGCTGCGAATACACTCTCGCCTCTAGTCTCTACGTTGGCTGAGGCATGTGGATAAATGCCACTAAACTCGTGGGTGGCATTCTGATTTACAGCCAGATTTCTATACTGTGAAAGCTCATAATCCTCAGCCTTTCTGGCATAGAGATAATGAAGCTCTCCCATAAAAAGCTTCTTTGACATAGAAGCTCTCTTCTCGTTAAATGGTATCACATAGGTAAACTTATTCTCTGCCAGATATACCATAGATGAGCCAAGCGCGTCATCCAGCTGAATGTGAAGATGAATATTCTTCTCATCAGACTCTAAAACGATGCAGTCACCCTCCTCGTATGCGAAGGCATTTACCAAATCCACAAAATCTACTCCGCTGGCCTGACATTTAACTGTGCCATCAGCGCTCATAACCATTAATTTTAAACTAGCCATAAATCTCCCTGCTTCAAACTTTCTCTAATCCTACAAACGTAGGTTCTCTCTTAAAAAAACTGCACCATACTAGTTTTCACACAATAGGATTTCCCGTGTTAACATTAATCAATACGTCCATCTTCTCCCATCCACTCACGAAAAGCAGCATGCTTCGAAGGCTCTAAATTCGCTGCATTAAGATGCGCTACCTCTCCGAACCTGCGAACTCTAAACGAGGCCACGCCCTCTCTTCTTTCCTCAGTATACACTGTGGTAACAGAGGTCGGAGCTGCACACATGCCATGCCAGAGAATCATAGGACTCACAGACATAAGATGCGAAAGAAGCACTGACTCTAATCCAAAGTGACACACTAAAGCAATGGTATCATCATTTCCATGAGTGACCTTGTACTTTCGGCCATCTCTTACATATCCGTGATTTGCCAAAAGCTCATCCAAGCCCTTACATACCCACTTATATTCTTCCTCGATGCCAGCCTCCGCCATCACTGGATGCTTGTACCACTTCGCAGCATCATAGAAGTCATCTATCTCTGTCCAGTCCTGCGGCAGCCAGTCCCAGCAGCAGCTTCGCTCTCTGGTCGTAAGATCAGGTCTTTTTACCGCTGGAGCAAATTCTCTCATCCAGTCACAGGTGGTGCCGGTCACGCCCTTTGCATCCATCATGTACTTCGCAGTGAGCTGGGCTCTGCCAAGAGGCGAGACATAAAATTTGTCGATTTTAAAATCCTTGTAATACTGAGCAAGGGCAGCTGCTTCCAGCCTGCCCCTGTCTGTTAGGCTATCATGCTCATAGTCAGGATCGCCATGTCTTATAATTAAAAGTTTCATTTATACTGTCCTAAATTATCTAGCCTTAGTCGCGATTTCGGTCTTTATGCGAGCTACGAACTCATCGAATGAGAGTGTGGTAGTCTCCTGCTGACCGTGAAGTCTGAATGAAACAGTGTTCTCATCCATCTCGTTCTTACCTAAAACTGCGAGGTATGGAACCTTCTGCATCTGAGCCTCACGCATCTTGTAGCCAAGCTTTTCAGATCTGTCATCAAATTCTACTCTAACATCCGCATCAGCTAAAGCCTTAACAAGCTTCGCAGAGTACTCATTCAATGCCTCGTCATCATTCTTTACAGGAAGAACCTTTACCTGTACTGGAGCGAGCCAAAGTGGAAGATTTCCCTTAGTCTCCTCTAAGATGTAAGCCATGAATCTGTCAAGTGATCCAAGGATAGCTCTGTGAAGAACTACAGGAGTCTTCTTCGTCTGATCTGCATCTGTGTAGGTAAGCTCAAACTTAGCTGGCAAGCAGAAGTCGAGCTGACAGGTAGAAAGTGTGTACTCAGCGCCTACAGCTGGCTTAACATTTACATCGAGCTTAGGTCCGTAGAATGCAGCCTCACCGATCTCCTCAGTGTACTCGATTCCGATATCGTTAAGAACCTTTCGAAGAGCATTCTCAGCTGTATTCCACATCTCATCATCCTGGTGATACTTTTTGGTATCTGCTGGATCACGAAGTGAAAGCACACATCTGTAATTAGTAATGCCAAAGTCCTTATATACGTCGAAGATAAGGTCACATACTGACTTAACCTCTGACTCGATCTGCTCCATCGTAACGAAGAGGTGCGCATCATTCTGGCAGAAGTGACGACCACGCTCGATACCCTTTAAGGTACCAGAAGCCTCGAATCTGAAGTCATGAGCTATCTCACCGATACGAATAGGAAGCTCCTTATATGAATGTGGCTTATTAGCGAATATTCTCATGTGGTGAGGACAGTTCATAGGACGAAGAACGAAGGTCTCTCCCTCCACC
Organism: Lachnospiraceae bacterium; assembly: GCA_045599565.1. Classification (GTDB taxonomy): domain Bacteria; phylum Bacillota; class Clostridia; order Lachnospirales; family Lachnospiraceae; genus Pseudobutyrivibrio. The sequence continues at coordinate 8,559 of JAZRWF010000029.1, read as the reverse complement.
TCCATAGGTGGGAACATGTTCTCCTTATAGTGATCCCAGTGACCTGAGGTCTTGTAAAGATCTACAGTACCTACGCAAGGAGTCATAACATGAAGATATCCAAGCTTACGCTCCTTTGCCTTTATATATTCCTCGAGCTCACGCCAAATGGTGTAGCCGTTTGGAAGGTACATAGGAAGTCCGCGGCCGATGAGGTCATCTACCATAAAGATTCCCATATCCTTACCGATCTTTCGGTGATCTCTCTCCTTAGCCTCCTCGAGAAGCGCCAAATGGTCATTCAGCTCCTCCTCAGTAGGGAAGCACACTCCATATACTCTATCGAGCATCTGATTCTCAGCGTCGCCCTTCCAATAAGCGCCAGAGTGCTTAATAAGCTTAAAGTACTTACACATCTTTACATTATCTACGTGAGGTCCGCGGCAAAGGTCTGTGAAGTCTCCCTGGTCATAGCAGGTAATAGTGCCATCTTCCATAGAAGAGATAAGGTCAATCTTATATGGGTCATCCTTGAACATTTCCAAAGCTTCTGCCTTAGTGATTTCACGGCGATAAATCTTAACTCCAGTCTTAGCGACCTTCTTCATCTCCTTCTCGATGGCAGCCACATCCTCATCGGTAAGCTTTACACCACCTAAGTCCATATCGTAATAGAAGCCCTCTTCTACTACAGGGCCAACCCAAAACTTCGCATTAGGATAAAGATGCTTAACAGCCTGTGCCATCATATGTGCGCAGGAATGATTCAGCATATTCAGATTAGGATCTTCCTTAAAATTTACCATAGCTCTCTCCTTTATATTAAATGAAATAATATTCGCCTAATCATCATATTTTAGCACAAGCCCACTATTTTTGCAAGGTTGGCGAACACTAAAAGCACTGCCAGAAAAGCCAGATTCAGCCCCGTAAATACAGCCATATATCTGCCGGTATTTGACTCATTTGACGCGCTGTAAAGCTTATATGATATAAGGCTGGCAAGTGAGGCGATAAGCGTTCCAAGTCCGCCTATGTCCACGCCCCAAAGCAGCGCTCTATAGTCCAAAGAATATGAGAACAAAAGTATCGCAGCCGGCACATTTGAAATGACCTGCGAGCTAACCACCCCTACTAGGAGCTCTCTGCCGCCCACTAAGTCCTTCATCATGTCGGTAACCGCAGGGATAGCCTTCATGTTTCCTATAAAAATAAAGAAGCAAACAAAGGTCAAAAGCAGCACATAGTCCACTCTCTTAAAGGTCTCCCTGGACGCTATCAGCCCACATGCCAAAACTATCAAAAGAAGCACCTGATAAGGCAAAACACCGATTACTGTGGCCATGCTCAAAAGGAAAAGTACTAAAAATGGGATGAACAGCCTTCCCGGCTTCTCGCTCTTTATCTGCGCCGAAAGCTCCTCTTTTTTTACAGGCAAAATCACCAGAATTAAAAGCAAAAGACTTACTAACCACACCGGAAACATCCCTGCGACAAATGCAGAAAAATCCATGCCAGATGCGCTGAAAATATAAAGGTTCTGCGGATTTCCAATCGGAAGCAGCATGCTGCCAAGGTTCGCTGCTATGGTCTGCAGTACCACTATCATTATGATGTGCTTTTCCTTTTTCGTCTCCCTGCATAGATATATCGAAAATGGCACAAAGGTGATGAGAGCCACATCATTTGTTATAAACATGGCTGTGAAAAAGCACATGAAAACCAGCACAAAATACAGCATCCTAAGCGACGTAATCTTCTTCAAAAGAAGAGATGCCATGTATTCAAACACATGGCATTTTTCGAAGCCTTTGACGATAAACATCAGGCAAAACAAAAGGCAAAGTGTCTTATAATCCAAAAACGAATTTACCTCGCCAAGAGCTGGTCTTACGATAAAAGACGAAACTAAGGCCAGCACAAAAGACACGCTAAACACTATTTCCTTTTTTATAAAAGCTAATATCTTACTCATTTCCTTCAGGCAGCTGCATTATAATCTCTCTGTAAATTTTGACAAAACATACCATAGTCACAGCAAATGACATGACCTCCGCTATAGGGAACGACCACCACACAGCGTTCAGACCGCCCACCTTCGAGAGAATGTAGGCAGCCGGAATCAATACTACGAGCTGACGCATTACTGAAACGACCAGCGAGTAGGTCGCTCTTCCAAGAGCCTGAAAACAGGTGCCGGCAATGATACAAAACCATGCCACCAGAAAATGTACGCCGATGATTCTAAGTGCCACACTTCCTATAGCCACCATCTCCTCTGAGGCATCGAAGAGGCCAAGTAAGACACTTGGAATAAGCTCAAACGCCAGAAAGCCTACAAACATAAGTCCAAACGCTACCGCCATCGCCAGCTTTATGGTCTGTATCATACGCTTCCTCTGCTTCGCACCATAGCTGTAGGCGATGATAGGAGTTATACCTCCATTCATACCGAAAAGCGGCATGAAAAAGAAGCTCTGAAGTTTAAAATATGAACCGAAAACAGCGGTCGCTGTCGATGAAAAGCCTATAAGAATAAGGTTCATACTGTAGGTCATAACAGAGCCTATAGACTGCATGACTATAGAAGGAAGACCCACCTTATAAATATTAGCAATGATACCAAGGTCTGGCTTAAAGCCCTTAAAGCTGATGGTAAGCTCCTTATTAAACTTAATGTTGAAGATAATCGCTAAGGTCGCGCCCACGAACTGACCTAAGACAGTAGCCACAGCTGCACCTGCCACACCCATCCTTGGCAAACCGAACAGTCCGAAGATAAGAATCGGGTCGAATATAATATTCGTGATAGCACCGCTCATCTGTGAAACCATGGAATAAAAGGTCTTACCTGTCGAAACAAGAAGTCTCTCAAAGCAAATCTGCATGAACGAGCCGATGGAAAGTCCCATAACTATGGTAAGATAGCTCACGCCCATCACACCTATCTCAGCATCGGCAGCATTCTTTACCTGGCTGGCGTAGAAGGGCTTAACCACAGTAAATGCAGCCACTAAAAACACGAGATAGCTAATAAGATACACAAAGATACCATTGCACGCTGCGCCATTTACCTTCTTAATATTCTTTTCTCCAAGAGACTTCGAAAGAAGTGCATTTATACCTACTCCGGTTCCTACTGCTACCGCTATCATCATAGTCTGAAGCGGGAACGCCAAAGAAACTGCTGAGAGTGCATTTTCTGAGATTCTGGATACAAAGATGGAATCCACGATGTTATAAAGTGCCTGAACCAGCATCGAAATCATCATAGGAACAGCCATGTTCACCATGAGCTTCGGTATTGGCATGACACCCATTTTATTTTCTTTTATTTCTTCCTTAGACATAAATATTCCTCTGTTATTTCTTTTAGTTTACAACTGTGTTAGTATATACAAAGGGGGAGGGATTTGCAATGATAAATTATTCTAAAGACCAGAGTTTACAATACCATACACAGGTAGGAATCGGTGATGTAGGAGAATATGTTATTCTCCCTGGTGACCCAAAAAGATGCGAAAAAATAGCTGCCTATTTCGATGACCCGAAGTTCATCGCAGACAGCCGCGAATATATTACTTATACTGGCACCTTGGACGGTGTGAAGGTTTCCGTTTGCTCCACAGGCATCGGCGGCCCTTCAGCCAGCATCGCCATGGAGGAGCTAGTGCGCGTGGGCGCAAGGCACTTTATCCGTGTCGGCACCTCAGGCGGAATGCAGCCAGAGGTCATGAGTGGAGATTTAGTCATAGCCACCGGCGCTATAAAACAGGATGGCACTCCTAAGGAATATGCGCCTATCGAATATCCTGCTGTCGCAGACTTTGAAACAGTGACAGCTCTGGTAGCCGCTGCGAAAAAGCTCGGCGCGCCGTACCACACCGGAGTAGTCCAGTGTAAGGATGCCTTCTTCGGCCAGCATGCTCCAGAGGAAATGCCTGTAGGCTACGAGCTTAAGAATAAATGGGATGCCTACATAAAGCTGGGCTGCCTCTGCTCCGAGATGGAGAGTGCTACTCTCTTCACTGTCGCACAAGCCAGACAGGTCACCTGCGGTTCCATTCTTCTCGTAGTGGCTAACCAGACCAGAGCCGCCCTAGGGCTTGATAACCCTGTAGTCCATGACACTGACCTGGCCATCCGCACCGCAGTCGAGGCGCTTAAAATTATGATAGCTAATTTTACAAAATAGCTTTTAACTCTGCCTCATCGTGAATGAGCACTGCCTCTAATGACTTAGCACCCTTTACATACTCAGAAAGCTTCTCGGCAGTCTTTCCGATAGGACTGCCGGCAGAGGTCGCAAATGCTACCACTTCCTTGCCAGTAAAGTCATAGCCCTCACAGAAGGTATTTATAACATTAGGTGCTCCTGCATACCAGATAGGGAAGCCGATGAGAATCTTCTCATACTCGTCGAAGTTCTCTATCTTTTTTGCTACTGGAACTGACTTCTTGCCCAGCTTCTCCTTGTTGCATCTTGAGAGAGGATTCAAATAGTTTATATCCTCCTTTGTATATGGCTCGCATGGAACGATCTCAAATGCATCCACTCCGCACTCCTTAGCTACCGCCTCAGCGATTCCCTTAGTCTTACCCTGTGCGCTGAAATATGTGATTATTGTCTTCATTTTCTGTCTCCTTTTCTGAGCTCACAATTCATTGTTTGTAATTAGATTGTATGCAATCTATCAATAAATGTCAACCCCTAAATATAAAAAATAAAGACCACACCTTCGTGCAGTCTTTATAAACTAGTAACCACTATTATAATCAGAATCCACATATGAATCTGCGTAGGTAGCTTCATATGTATCCAAAAAAGAGAACGAATTATTCGAACCACAATTATCCTGTACGTATTCTACTACCTTCATAACCAGATTCTTATTCTGATTATAAATCGTCTTAAAATACTTATTTCCAAAAGGAGTCACAGCTGTTCCTGTCTCTAAGGTGCAGGCTAGGGTCTTCTTTCCGGAAGCCGAAACAATATGTTCAAGCATTCCTCCATTTTCACGGTTTTTCGTCTCATCTACTATCGAATACCCCACCACACTCTGTACATAATCAACGAAAGCTCGCTGCTTTTTTGTTTCCAATCTAGGGTTATTTCTCAAACCATAAATTACAGAGCCTGTGCTGTGATAGAGTATGGCCGCTGAGAATGACTTTGACGAAAGAAACTTTGCCACCGCCTTTGATTCAGGCTCAGATAAAGCTTCATCTCCTGGGTAGCCCTCTGAGTTTGGCTTTTTATTTATAGCCTTTTCCATGTCTAAATTGCCCCAGCCACATTTGAAATTATGATTCAAATCCACACCGTTGGCATTAGACTTCCATTTTTGGTTGGTAGTGGTTTTACCAAACTGTGAAATCGTAATACCATCAGGATTTATCATAGGCAAAAAATAAACCGTTACACCATCCAGTATTGATTCATCTTCCTCATACGCGACACACAAATCCTCCAGCATCGCCATCACCACATATGGATTCACATACTCTCTGCCATGTATGCCTGCTGCAAAAAGGATATTCTTTGAGCCAGTTCCTACTGACATCACATATAAACCTCGCTCCTCGACAGAAGAACCTATCTTTTGAAACTTCATAAATGAATACTTTTCTATAAGCTCATTTATATCGTCACACATTTCGTTATAGGTGTATATGCTGTTTTTATCAGCCACTACCCTAGCTTCCGCCGCATAAACTTTCGCACCAGGAAGCAGCGATATAGTAAGTGTTACCAGTAAAACAATCGAGAAAAGCTTTCTTAATCTATTTATAAGTCGCATTATTTACAAGTCATCTTTCTACGCAATCTCTACATACTGGTAATATATCCAGCTACAGCACTCGCTGCTGCAGTGGCTGGGCTGGCCAGGTAAATCTTTACCTTCGAGGTACCCATTCGTCCGAGGAAGTTTCTATTATTCGTAGCTACTACCACCTCGTCATCGCTTAAGATTCCGCCTGCTCTTCCGCAGCAAAGTCCACAGCCTGGGTGCGTTATCATGGCACCTGCCTCCGACAAAATCTGAAGTGTGCCGTCGCTTAATGCCTTCTTGTAAACCTTTCTTGAAGCAGGGGTTACGATGAGCTTTACAAAAGGCGCCACCTTTTTGCCCTTTAATACTCTGGCGGCAGCCTGAAGATCCTCTAATCTTCCGTTCGTACAGCTTCCGATGAATACCTGATCTATCTTAGTTCCCTGAAGCTCTGAAACAGGCTTTATATTATCTACCTGCGAAGGACATGCGAGCGATGGAACAAAGTCCTCTGCATCGTAATACATTTCCTTAGCATAGTTAGCATCGCTGTCGCCGATTAAGCTTCTCTGGAACTTGTCCAGCTTAATCTTGCAGTACTCGGCTGTCTTCTCATCTGGTGTGAAAAGAGCGCATTTGGCGCCTGCCTCGATAGCCATGTTCGCCATAGTCATACGGCTAGCCACAGTCATCTCCTCGATAGTGCTTCCGCAGAACTCGAGTGCCTGATAGGTCGCACCTGCAGCTGTCAGATCTCCGATGATTCTAAGAATGACATCCTTAGAGAAAACGCCGCGCTTAAGCTTTCCGTTTATAGTAATCTTTATGGTCTGAGGAACCTTAACCCAAAGCTGACCGGTTCCCAAAATACCAGCCATCTCGGTGTAGCCGATACCGGTAGAGAACGCGCCCACACAGCCGTAGGTGGTGGTGTGGCTGTCAGTTCCGAACACGACATTACCAGGCTTTACATATCCAGCCTCAGTCATGAGCTGATGGCAGATTCCGTCACTTCTATGAATATTTTTAATACCGTATTTCTCGACAAATGCATCACCAACCTTGTATGCTCTGATGTCATCCACCTGGCTGGCCGGCACGAAGTGGTCATAGATGAGAACGATTTTCTCAGGATCCCAAACCTTGGTAAAGCCCATCTCATCGAACTTCTTTACGATGAAAGGAATCATGATATCGTCAAGCATTACTCTATCTACATTCACTGTGACGATGTCGCCAGGCTTAACCGACTCCTTGCCGATATTATGTGCTATAATCTTTTCAATAATAGTCTGTCCCATAACTGTTCGTGCCCCCCCTTCCTAATCTAAACCGTTTCTTCTGCGCATAGCCTTTACCAGACCGCCTGCGTTTAAGATTTCAAGAAGGTTCTCTGGAAGTGATGAAATCTCAAAGGTCTTTCCATTAGCCTCTATCTTCTCTCCCACTGTAACCTTTATGGTGTCGCCCTCTTTTACATTATCCTTAAGCTCTGGGCACTCGATGAGCATAAGCCCGTTATTAATAGCATTTCTAAAGAAAATACGAGCAAAGCTTCCTGCTATGACAGCCTTTATTCCAAGCGCCTTAACCACCTCTGGAGCCTGCTCACGCGATGAGCCGCAGCCAAAGTTCGAACCAGCCACGATGATATCACCCTCTTTTATCTGAGCTGCCAGCTCAGGACGAAGCGGTGAAAAGCCGTATGGCGCCATCTCCTGAACAGTCTTTAATGCCAGATAGTCAGTTGGAATAATAATGTCTGTATCTATGTCGTCGCCCATAACCCAAATGCGACCTTCAAATGTTTCGCTCATATTTCTCTCCTTTACTCAGCCACAGCTATCTCACCCTTTATCGCACTGGCTGTGACAGTCGCAGCGCTGGCCAGATATACGAAGCTGTCCTTATGTCCTGCACGTCCCTTGAAGTTTCGGGTACCTGTAGAAATAAGTGTCTCGCCTTCGCCGATAACGCCCTGGCATGAACCCCAGCATACTGAGCAGTTAGGATTCATAACGATAGCACCGGCATCCATGAATATATTAAGAAGTCCCTCAGCCATAGCCTGCTGATAGATCTCACGGCTGGCTGGCACTACTAAAAATCTTACCTTGTCAGCGACCTTCTTGCCCTTTATGATGGCTGCTCCCACGCGAAGATCCTCGATTCGTCCATTGTTACAGCTTCCAAGGAAAGCCTCATCTATCTTAGTTCCAAGACACTCTGTGGCAGGCACTACCTGATCCACGAAGTGTGGCTTAGCCACGATAGGAACTATCTCACTAAGGTCTATATCATATACTGCTTCAAATTCAGCATCCTCGTCAGAGGTATAGCACGCCTTTGGCTCTCTGCCGTGCTCCTTAAGATAGTCGAGCGCTACCTCATCCACCTCCATAAGAGCGGTCTTTGCACCTGCCTCCACGCAGAGGTTACAGATAGAAATACGATCAGCCATGGTAAGGCTCCCAAGACCTTCACCTGCGAATTCCATCGCCATGTAGTTCGCTCCATTTGCTCCGATGCGACCTATTATGGTAAGGATTAAATCTCTGGCATACACGCCCTTATTCAGCTTACCTGTAAGATTAAATCTTAGGGTCTTTGGAACTAAAAGCCATGAAGTGCCGGTCACCATAGCATATAAGTAATCCGTACAGCCCACGCCGGTACCAAATGCACCCAAGGCTCCATACGCACAGGTATGGCTGTCAGCGCCGAATATGAGCTCACCTGGACGAACATGCTTCTCCATCATTACCTGATGGCAAACGCCCTCGCCCTCATAGAAGGTGATACC
>JAZRWF010000028.1:0-4773 GCA_045599565.1 Lachnospiraceae bacterium | reverse complement strand
AAGCGCATTTGTGAAGAATGTGTGAACAAAAGAGCCCTTTTGTGGTCTTGAAAGATACAGAGGCGATATTAAGACCAAAAAGTGTGTAGTTTTGGTCTTGTCAGCTCAGGTAGCTTATTAAGACCACGAGTCAGGGCTGGCGAGAAACCTGAGGTGGGAGAAAGCGTAGCGGGGGAGAAAACCCCACGAACCAGGGCTAGGGAAGAAATGAGAGGGTTGAATGTAGGGTGAAGATACTGTATTATGTTGCATACAATATATGATGTATACGGAGGGCGTGAAATGAAGAGGATTATCGTATATTATTCGCTTTCGGGGAACACCGAGGAGGCGGTTAAGACTATCGCAGAGAAGATGGGCTGCGAGACGCTTAAGATAGACACTGTTAAGGAGATGCCAAAGTCGTTTGCTGCCAGGCTTCTTGTGGGCGGCGGTCAGGTGATGATGAATAAGATTCCTGATATTAAGCCACTTGAGAAAAATCTTAGTGAGTATGATGAGATATTCATAGGTACTCCGATTTGGAACAGCATGGGAGTGCCTGCTATCAATGCATTTTTACAGGATGAGAATGTATGCAAAAAGGTCACAGGACTTATTATCACATCAGGCGGAGGCGATATCGACAAATGTGTCAAGGCTCTAGAAAGCAAGCTTCCTAATGTGAAGTACAAGGTGTCACTGTTAGATAAAAAGCATAAGGATTATGGCTTGAATGGGGATAAAATTAATAGTTTTATAGAAACAATTGGCTAAAAGGAGGAGGCTAGATATGTTTAACTTTAATTACTTTACACCTACAAAGGTGGTATTCGGCAAGGGAACTGAAAACCAGGTGGCTGATCTGGTAAAGGAGTTCGGTGGAAAGAAGCTTCTTATTCATTATGGCGGCGGAAGCGTTATAAAGTCTGGACTGATGAAGAAGGTTACAGATATTTTGGATGAGGCTGGTATCAGCTATGTGATGCTGGGCGGAGCAGTTCCGAATCCAAGACTTGGTCTTGTGTATGAGGGAATCGAGCTTTGCAAGAAGGAAAATATAGATTTTATCCTAGCAGTAGGCGGAGGAAGTGCCATCGATTCTGCGAAGGCTATCGGCTACGGCGTAGCAAATGAGGGTGAGGTCTGGGACTTCTATGATTATAAGAGAAATGCGACAGGCTGCCTTCCTATCGGAGTTATTCTTACATTGTCGGCTACCGGAAGTGAGATGAGTGACTCCTCTGTTATCACTAAGGAGGAAGGGCTCGTAAAGCGCGGATACAGCAGCGATTATGCCAGACCTAAGTTTGCTATCATGAATCCAGAGCTTACGATGACTTTGCCGGACTATCAGACTGCCTGCGGCTGCACAGATATTATGATGCATACCATGGAGCGCTATTTCACAAATGGCGGAAATATGGAAATCACAGATGCTCTGGCAGAGGGGCTTCTTAGAACGGTGATGAACAGCGCAAAGATTCTGGTTAAGGATCCTAAGGACTATGATGCAAGAGCTGAGGTGATGTGGGCAGGAAGCCTTGCTCATAATGGTCTTACGGGCTGCGGAAATGACGGTGGCGACTGGATGCCTCACAAGCTTGAGCATGAAATCGGAGGACTTTTCGATGTGGCGCACGGTGCAGGTCTGGCGGCTGTCTGGGGAAGCTGGGCAAGATATGTTTACAAGGAGTGCCTGCCACGCTTTAAGAAATTCGCGATAAATGTTATGGGTGTGGAAAATGCTGGAAGCGACGAGGAAATCGCGATGAAGGGTATAGAGGCAATGGAGGATTTCTATCGTGAAATCAAGATGCCTACGAACCTTAAGGAACTTGGAATAGAGGCGTCTGAGGACGGTCTTAAGGAGATGGCGAAAAAGTGCGCTGTCGGCGTGGATGGAGCGAAGGGTTCCGCCAAGCTTTTATATGAAGAGGACATGCTTAATATCTTTAAGGCTGCCAATGTTTAGTAGATAGAATATTTCGATTAATAGAATGTAGGGCTGAGTACAAGATGTGTTTTGTACTCAGCTTTTTGTATGCTACGGCAGATTAAGACAACAAAATACAACCGAGCCCCGGGGGTTGGTCTTAATTTTCTGAGTAAAGTGTGAAGACCAAAAAAGAGCTGGTTTTAGCTAAATTGTGAAAAAGGTGTGAACAAAAGAGGCTTTTTGTGGTCTTGAAAGATACAGAGGCGATATTAAGACCAAAAAGTGTGTGATTTTGGTCTTGGCAGCCCAAGTAGCTTATTAAGACCACGAGTCAGGGCTGGAGAAAACTTAACCTATAGTATTTACTCTCAAAGTGTGGTATAGTACATAGGTTATAGTATGATTTAGAGAGGTTATTATGATTAGCTTTGCTGAAACAAACATAGGACGTAAGCGAACCATGAACCAGGATGTGGTGTATGCCAGGGATTTAAGATTGGGCAATTTGGACAATCTTTACTTAGTATGCGACGGAATGGGCGGTGAGCAGGCTGGCGACTATGCCAGCGCGCAGGCGAAGGTGTACATGGCGAACCATGTGTCACAAAACGAGCTTACTGATCCTTGTCAGATTTTAAAAGAAGCCATTGAGGAAGCGAATAATATTTTATATAAGGAAGCCAAGGAGGATCCTGGTAAGGCTGGAATGGGAACGACCATCGTGGCAGCCACCTTTAAGGAGAACCAAATGTATGTGGCATCCGTAGGCGATTCCAGACTCTATGTAGCTGGAAAGAAGAAGCTGACGCAGATTACCAGAGATCATTCGCTTTTGGCAGAGCTTATAAGATCTGGAGAACTAACCCCAGAGCAGGCGAAGAAGGATGAAAGAAAGTCTGTCATCACTAGAGCGGTGGGCGCTGAGGAGACTGTGGTTTCGGACAGCTTTGTGGTAGAGCTGGACGGAGATGAGACCATCCTAATCTGTTCAGATGGGCTTCATGGTCTGGTGAGCGATGAAGCTATATATAAGGAAATTAAAAAGGGGCAGGCGCCAAAGGTATGTGCAAAGGCCTTGGTAGATATGGCTTTAGCAGCTGGTGGAAATGATAATATTTCAGCTGTAATCATTAAATTTAATTAGTAATCGAGGGAAGTAAGATGCTAAATCCTGGTACAATAATTGGAAATAGATATCAGATAAATGAGAAGATAGGTACCGGCGGAATGTCGGATGTATATAGAGCAGTAGACACAGTGCTTGGCAGAGAGGTGGCTATTAAGGTTTTAAAGCAGGAGTTTGCGGAGGATGCCAGCTTTGTGGCTAAGTTTCGAGCTGAGGCTACCAGTGCTGCGGGACTGGAGCACCCTAATATCGTAAACATCTACGATGTAGGCTCAGATCTTGGCCTTCACTTCATCGTGATGGAGTATGTCGAGGGAATCACTCTTAAAACCTATATAGAAAAGAAGGTACGACTTAACTTTAAGGAGGCTGTTTCTATAGCTATCCAGGTGGGCAGAGGTATAGAGGCTGCCCATGCAAAGGGTATAGTTCACAGAGATATAAAGCCTCAGAATATCATGATCAGCCGCGAGGGCAAGGTCAAGGTGACAGATTTTGGTATTGCCAGAGCTGCTACAGCTAACACCATTCATGGCGATGTCATGGGCTCTGTTCACTATGCATCCCCAGAGCAGACCAGAAATGGTTATGTGGATGGAAAGAGCGATATTTACAGTCTTGGAATCGTGATGTACGAGATGGTGACAGGACGTGTGCCTTTCGATGGAGAGTCCACTGTGGCAGTGGCCTTGCAGCATTTGCAGAATGATATGGTGCCGCCATCACAGTACGCACCAGATTTACCATATTCCTTGGAGCGCATTATTCAAAAGTCGACTATGAAGAGCTCAGACAGAAGATATGGAAACATCGGAGAGCTGCTTAGCGACCTTAAGATGTCTCTGCAGGACCCAGATGGTGACTTCGTGGTGATAACAGAGGCCGCTGGAGCTACGACTAGGTTCATGCCTGGTACACAGCAGACACAGACCGCGTCCACAGAACGTGTAAATCTTTCAGAGAGACCGTATCAGCAGCCGGAGCCTAATCCTTATGATTACATGGATGACCAGTACTCAGCTAATCAGCAGCAAATGCAGTATCATCGCGTGCAGCAGAGTGCACCTGTATACGAGGAGGATGAGGATGAGTACGAGGCACCTGCATACGAGCCTCGCGACAGATATAAGCAGACCCCGAAGAATAAAAGACCAAAAGAGCGCTTTGAGGATGATCTGGAGGATGATTTCTATGATGATGACTTCAGGGACGAGCCAAGAAGTATAATCGATAAGATTTTTACAGGTCTGGGTGTGACAGCTGGCGTTATTATCATTGTGATAATAGGTATTGTTATTGGAAATATCTTAGGAGTTATCAAGGGCGACGGTGCTAAGGAAACTGTGAACATGGTAAACCTCACTGGTCTTACCACTCAGGCTGCGCAGGAAAAGCTGGTAGATTTAGGTCTTACAAATGCCAATATAAAGGTAGAATTTCTGGATGTTCCAGCAGGCTCAAATGCTAAGCCTGGAACTATAGCTTCGCAGTCTGTTTTAGGAAAAGAAAAGTTTTCATTAAGCGATGTATTAGTGCTTCAGGTTTATAAGGAGTCTTCTGGCTCAGTTAATCAGCAGGCAGTGGCTACGCCTGCACCTCAGAATGTCCAGACTGATGGAGCACATGTGATTTTGCCGAATGTCGTGGGATATACAGAAGAAAATGCTATGTCTACCCTCAAGGATCTGGGCTTAAAGCCAGCCAGAACCTACCAGTATGATGAGAATCA
>JAZRWF010000027.1:0-12080 GCA_045599565.1 Lachnospiraceae bacterium | reverse complement strand
CACATCCTATTTGTCGCGTCAATATTTCTTAAATGTAAACGCATACTTTTTATATTTTTTCACTTTAGGTGCTAGACATCACCCACACAGAGCTCCACTGGTATTTCTTTTACAAACCGGCTAATCTTACCATACTGGATTTCCCCTCGAAGCATCCTCATGCGTGCTGCAGTCATAGTAAGTTCTTCCTTTGCTCTGGTTATACCCACGTAGCAAAGACGTCTTTCCTCCTCCATCTCCGATAACGGTCCACCATCATCATAGATAGCACTCATGCCAGGAAACAGGCCATCCTCCATTCCAGCCATGTAAACCCTTGGAAATTCCAAACCCTTTGCCCCATGGAGGGTCATAAGCACCACATAATCCTCCGACTCATTTAAACTATCTATATCAGCTACCAAAGCTACCTCCTCGAGGAAATCACTCAGTGTAGGCTCGTCATGCTCTCTTTCATAAAGGGTACATTTGTTAATCAGCTCATCGATATTCTCAATACGAGCCTTCGCCTCATCAGTTCCCTCTAACTTAAGCTCGTTAACATATCCAGTCTTTTCGATTATAGCATTTAAAAGTGCAGTAATACCAGACTTGTCTGCCACCTCACGAAGCTCATAGATAAGCTTTACAAAATCAAGTATCTTTTTTCCTGTAGCACCCTTTAGCGCATTTACATGCTCGACCTCTTCCATAGCTGAAAAAAGCGTCATATCATAGTCCGCAGCAAACTGTGCCAGCTTGGCTATCGTAGTATTTCCGATACCTCTCTTAGGTACATTTATGATACGATTCAGCGCCACATCATCCCTGCCATTGTCCACAGTCTTCATATAGGCAAGGAGATCCTTTACTTCTTTTCGACTATAGAAATTCACTCCACCGACCAGCTTATATGGAACGCCTTCAAATATCAGCTTTTCCTCTAAGATACGCGACTGAGCATTGGTCCTGTACAAAATAGCATTATCGCCAAATGAATACTTATTTCGTTTAACTGACCGGCAAATGTCATCTACAATAAACTCTGCCTCCTCATAAGCCGAGTTCATAAGCTTAAACTTTATAGGTGCACCGCCATCCGATTCAGTCCAAAGCTTCTTTGGCTTACGGCCGGAATTATTGGCTATAACAGCATTGGCTGCATCCAAAATATTGCCAGTAGAACGATAATTCTGCTCAAGTCTGATAACCTTTGCATTCGGATAATACATCTCAAAGTTTAAGATGTTATATATATTAGCCCCACGGAATTTATAAATAGACTGGTCATCATCTCCCACCACGCAGATATTTTGCTCGGCACTCGACAAAAGTCTGACAAGCTCAAACTGCGCTGTATTAGTATCCTGATACTCATCCACCATCACATACTTAAAACGGTCATGGTAAATATTCAGCGCCTCGCCATCATGCTTTAATAGATTCACCGTATTCATGATTAAATCATCAAAGTCCATGGCATCAGCCTTTTTTAATCTGGACTGATACTCTCGGTAAGCGGAAACCATCTTATCCTTGCCAAATGTTCCGCCATACTCTCTGGCGTATTCCTCCGGACCCATGAGCTCATTTTTCGCAGCAGAGATAGAATTCAAAATAGCCTTCTCCTTAATCTGCTTCGTATCTATATTAAGATACTTGCAGACCTCCTTCATCAGACTTTTTTGATCTTCAGTGTCATATATAGTGAAATTTCGTGTGTATCCAAGTCTTTCACCAAAGCGTCGTAAAATACGTACACAGCTGGAATGAAAGGTAGCCACCCAGACAGCATCTGAACCCTGTCCTACTATGGCATCCACACGCTCCTTCATCTCTTTCGCAGCCTTATTTGTAAAGGTAATAGCCATAATGTGCCATGGTGCCACGCCCTGCTCGATCAAGTAAGCTATACGATGTGTAAGCGCGCGTGTCTTGCCAGAGCCCGCTCCTGCAAGCACTAGAACAGGTCCTTCAGTAGTGGTAACAGCCTCACGCTGTGGTTCATTTAGCGTACTTAAATCCATCCTGTATAATCCCCTTTTATTCCTCTGACTCGTCTTCCTTATCCATATCGAAGAAAGCTACTGTTCTCTTACGAGCCATCTCATCATTTGCAAGATAATCATCGTAGGTGGTCATCTTATCTATCATAGTTCCGCCCGGAAGAATCTCCATAATACGGTTCGCAGTGGTCTGTACTACCTGATGGTCTCTTGAAGAGAAGATAATAACACCGCCGAACTTGATAAGTCCGTTGTTAAGTGCGGTAATACTTTCCATGTCAAGATGGTCAGTAGGCTCATCAAGCATTAAAACATTGGAAGCCTCAATCATCATTCTAGAAAGCAAAACTCTAACCTTCTCACCACCAGACAAAACCTTCATCTTCTTCACACCATCCTCACCAGCGAAAAGCATGCGTCCAAGGAAGCCTCTTACATAAGTGGCATCCTTAATCTCAGAAAACTGTGTGAGCCAATCCACGATAGAAAGGTCATTTGAGAAAATCTCTGTATTATCCTTTGGGAAGTATGATGTAGAAGTCGTAACACCCCACTTGTAGCTGCCTTCATCTGGCTCCATCTCACCTGCCAAAATCTGGAAAAGAACTGTCTTTGCCTTCTCATTAGATCCCACTAAGGCCACCTTGTCATCCCTGTTCAGATTAAAGCTCAAATGATCCAAAATAAGTTCACCATCGATGGTCTTAGTAAGATTTTCGACTGAAAGAACCTCGTTACCGATTTCTCTCTGTGGTCTGAAATCGATGTAAGGATACTTTCTTGAGCTAGGCTTAATCTCATCAAGCTCGATCTTCTCCAGTGCCTTCTTACGCGATGTAGCCTGCTTTGACTTAGATGCATTTGCTGAGAATCGACTGATGAACTCCTGCAGTTCCTTAATCTTCTCCTCCTTCTTCTTATTAGCCTCCTTCTGCTGCTTAATAAGAAGCTGTGAAGACTCATACCAGAAGTCATAGTTACCAGCATAAAGCTGTATCTTACCATAGTCTATATCTGCTGTATGTGTGCAGACCTTATTCAAGAAATATCTATCATGGCTGACTACTATGACGGTATTCTCAAAGTTAATCAAAAACTCCTCTAACCAGCCGATAGCATCGAGATCCAGATGGTTCGTAGGCTCATCGAGAAGCAAAATGTCAGGGTTACCAAAGAGTGCCTTTGCAAGAAGAACTTTGACCTTAAGTGCACCTGGAAGATCAGCCATCATGGTGTAGTGATATTCGCTATCCACACCCAAGCCATTTAAAAGAGTAGCCGCATCGCTCTCCGCATTCCAGCCATCCATATCAGCAAATTCAGCCTCAAGCTCAGCAGCCTTTACACCATCCTCGTCTGAGAAATCCTCTTTCATATAGATAGCGTCCTTCTCCTTCATAATCTCATATAAACGAGCATTTCCTAAAATAACGGTGTCCAAAACTGTGTACTCATCATACTTAAAGTGATCCTGTTCCAAAACCGAAAGTCTCTGACCAGGGGTGATGATAACCTCACCTGAAGTCGAATCCAAAGCGCCTGATAAAATCTTTAAAAATGTAGATTTTCCTGCTCCATTGGCTCCGATAAGTCCGTAGCAGTTTCCCTCTGTAAATTTAATATTAACATCCTCGAAAAGTGCCTTTTTACCGATTCGAAGAGTGACATTACTTGCCTGTATCATATAAACATCCTTTCTATATTCCAAAAGCGTCTAAACTATGTTAGTATAGTATAAAATCGTATTTCTTTCAAGAGGAGGAACCCATGGAGATTACATATAAAAGCGGCACACTACAGTCTGCCATAGATTCACTTAACGACGGAGACACACTTATTCTCCCATCAGGTGTATTTGCTGAAAAAATAGAGGTTCACCAGAAAAACATAACACTCATCGGTGCAAAGGACGGTCACACTATCATAACCTGGCACGATGGTGCAAAGGAAATATTAGATGATGGAATAAAAAGAGGAACATTCAGAAGCTATACCATCCACATAGACGGAGATGGCTTTAAGGCCAGCTACATCACCTTTGCCAACACTGCAGGCTGCGGTGAGACCGCCGGCCAGGCTGTAGCTGCATATGTAGACTCTGACGGAGCGTGCTTCGACCACTGCAGATTCCTAGGTCAGCAGGACACCTTATTTACCGCACCGCTTCCTATGAAGGAGGTAGAGCCAGGCGGATTCAGAGGACCAGGTGAATTCACTGAAAGAAAGCTTACCACTCAGCATTACGACAAATGCTACATCGAGGGAAATGTAGACTTTATATTCGGAGGAGCTAGCGCATATTTCACTGACTGCGATATTTTTGTAAGACAGCCTGATGTAAACCCATCATGCGCTTACATCGCAGCTCCATCTACCTTCCCTGAGGTAGAAACAGGCTATGTATTTGAAAACTGTCGCATCACCTCAGACTTTGTCACTAATAACGTCTACCTCGGACGTCCATGGAGACAGGGCGCAAAGACCGTATATAAAAACTGCACCATGCCTTCACAGCTAAATCCCGAAATTTGGAATGACTGGGGTAAGCCAGAGGGTTCTTATTGGTTTAGCGTAGAATAAAAACTTTACTCAACTAATATATTATTGCAGGCAAAGTCACCTGCTAAATCATAGATTTTGCCTGTAGAAACTGATACGACAGTAGGGCGCATAGGGTAACCCTGGATATTCTTAACCACCTTGCACACATCACCATTGGTAAGGCGTACCACAGAATCTACCGGGTAGAGAATAACGCTTCTTAGAAAGCCCGTTATCATCATAATATCTATATCATTTGTCATCGCCATAAGCATTTCCACCGCATCTCTCGGTGTAAATGCTTTTTTATATGGCCTTTCTGTGACAAGAGCATCATATACATCTGCCACCGTGAGTATCTTCGCGTACTCATGAATTCTTTCTCCAGGAATTCCAAGTGGATAGCCATTCCCACCGCTTTTCTCATGATGCTGAAGCACACCCATTCTCACATCATTTGAAATTCCTCTCGCGCCGTTAAGCATCTCATAACCGATAAGCGGATGCTTTTTCATCACATCAAACTCTTCATCTGTAAGCTTCCCAGGCTTATTTAACACTTCATTCGGAATCTTCGATTTCCCTATATCATGCAAAAGACCAGCTATACCTATACCCTGCACATGTTCATCTGACATACCTAGTCTTTTAGCAATAATCATCGAAATGGATGCCACATCCACACTGTGCTTAAAGGTATACTCATCACTTACCTTAAGTTCATTTATATCGACAGCCAACGCATCATTCTTTGAGATAGCAGCCATAAGCTCATCCGCTATTCCATGTGCAGTGTCACCTATAGTCTCACTGTCTGCCTCCTGGTATATGCTCTGCATACCTTCATTCACACGCTGCTTCACGCTTTCCTGCAAAACAAGCTTTGAAACATCAGCCTTCCTTGTCTTTTCAATAACTGCAGCCGCCTGTTCAGTGACAGTTATATCCTTTAATTCAACTGGATCGTCCTCTAATTTGTCCGTAATATACACTCCACCTATTCCCATATTCTGGAGCGCATATACATAATATTCATCCAAAACCGTTTTTCGGTACAAAAGAACATGTCCAGATGAATCTATTATGGATTGATCTATTATCATACCTTCCTTGAGAAGGCGTACCGGGGTAAACTTTCTTGCCATTTCTTATCCTATAAACTGTGCCAATGTCTCCTCCAATAAACTGCTGTTTACTGGCTTTGACAAAAATGCGCTAAAGCCCTCTTCTATGAAATGCTCCCTCATACCATCTATTGCATTAGCTGTAAGCATAATGAATACGGACTGCGCTGACATATTATTATCATCCGCCCTAATCGCCTTCATGGCTTCTATTCCATCCATGCCAGGCATCATATGATCCATTAGAATAATATCGTATTTCTTATTCGAGGTCTTTTTAATAGCTTCGAAACCACTATTCGCGGTATCTATGTGAATATTGCACTCCTTGAGAAGCAGACAAATGATCTTTACATTTATATCCACATCATCTACTACCAAAAGGTTACAGCCTTTACCATCCAGCTTCTTCGAGTAGCCCTCATCATTTGAGCCTACTCCAAATTCAACCTCTCCCACGGGAGATAAATCAAGCACCTTTTGATCCAGCTTCACCTCAAATACAGATCCCAGACCAAATATACTCTTAGCATTTACAGTTCCGCCCATAAGCTGCGTCATATTTTTAACCAATGAAAGACCAAGTCCTGTACCTTCGATGGTAATATTATTCTTTATGTCTGCCCTTGTAAACTTTTCAAATACATTGCCAAGCTCATCTTCTTTAATGCCGCGACCGGTGTCCTTAACTGAAAACACAAGGTGAGCGATATCTCCCTCTAGTGTACCATGTACGCCAAATGTGATATATCCGCGCTCTGTGTACTTTACCGAATTCGTCAAGAGATTTACCAAAACCTGCCTGATATGCATGCTGTCACCGTGAAGCATCTCTGGAAGAGATGAATCCAAATCCAGTGCCAGGTGAAGTCCCTTAGCAGATGCTCTGTCCGCCACCTGAAGCATACAATCCTTAATCAGGCTAGACAAAGTGTAGTCATTAAACACAAGCTCCTGACGTCCACTCTCTATCTTGGAGATATCCAAAATATCATTTATAATAGTCAACAGCAAATTTCCACTGTTTTTAATATTATTGGCATAATATCTGATAGACGATGAGTCGCACTCTCTAAGAATCATCTCGTTCATTCCGAGCACGGCATTTATAGGTGTTCGGATTTCGTGTGACATACTGGCCAAAAATTCAGACTTTGTCTTATTTGCCTTATCTGCCTTTAGTCTTGCCTCCTCCAGCTCTCTAAGCGTCTGTGTAAGCGCAATATAGTCTGGTGTTTCCATCGTAAAAAGCACAGGCAAAAGAGCTACCGAAGCAGTGAAATCCACTAGCAAGACATTTGGAAATACTGCGAACTGCAGAACTGCACCGCCGCCGAAGGCCAAGAAAAACGATATTATAGCACGTCTGTGAGCCTTCGGAAAAAGGTCTGCGTACTTGTACAAAAAATAGGCTATAAAAAAGCCTATAAAATATGGCACAACTATCACTATCCAGTATAGATCGTTTTTTGTATAGACATCGCCTTTAACAGTAAACATCATACCATTGAATAAATTCACTATAAGGGCAAACAAAAAAACAAGATTTACAGAACCTATAAATCGTCTGTAAAAAACAGGCACCCTTTGCGGACTTTTTTGAACCACATGTTCAAGCAGATATATAGCAAAATAAGCTGACATAGAACACGAAAAAATAAAGACAGCAGAAAAAATCAGCATATTAACCAAATCTGGTATTATTCCACCCAGAGCAAGAGTAATCGCTGATAATGCATCCGCTGCACAGCAGCCCATGGTCGACAGCACCACACTTTTAAAGGCACTATCTGTACCTGTAACCATATTTCTCCCTCTGACATAGAAGAAAATAATCAGGTTCAAAACCAAGCCAGCCACTGCATAGCTAATATTGTATTGGAGTCCATTTAAAAGATTCATTATTTTTCAAGATATTTTTCAACAACACCTAAAATGCGATCTGCCACCGGTGGCTTTAGAATATATCCCGCAGGATTTAGATCCATTATCTCATTCAAATGGCGCTCCAAAGGATTAGAGCTTAAAAATACCACTGGAATATGAACCAGGTCGGGATTCGACCTAATCTGAGCCAAAAGCTGCGCACCATTGATGTCAGGCATTTCATAATCTAAAAATATCAAATCAGGAGCAGACTGATTCATAACCTTAAAAGCCTGCTCAGCATTTGTCGCAAGGCTTACCTTATATTTAGTAGGAACAAATCCCTTCACAGTTCTAAGCAAAACCGCGCTGTCATCCACAAAAAGTACATGTCCCACTGTTTCTTTTTTCTGAAATAAATGATTTATTGGCATTCGATTATCTCCTCTATTCTTGTACAAAGCTCTACGCCCTTTGCGTCATCAATATCCTTAACCGCATTTATCAATTCCACAATAAATGGCTGTAGGGTCTCATCATAGCTATATTCAGAAAGCTCCACGGAAATCTCGTCAGCCTGATCCAGATCAAAAGCCTCCAGAGATTCTTTCATGTTTCTTATCAAATCTAAAAGACCATCCATATCCTCCAAAATTTCCTTTTGAGTCTCCGAGTCCTTTAGCTCCGACCAGTCCGTTATAACTCTGTTTAATTCCTCTATCAAAATAGGATGTAATACATCCACTCTAGAGTAGTTTTCAGCCTTGGCTGCGAACTCCAGCAATCGGCATATCGCCCCAAGCTCCACAGCGCCGAAGGTATTACACACTCCCTTCGAACCATGAACAGCGATTTTATAGCTGTCAGCTCCTCCGGTTTCATGAATCTTTCTATAAAGGGTGTTTAAATGCTCTATCAGTCCAGGTATACCCCTGTAAAAATCCTTAGCTGCCGTCAGGGCAAGCTCCTTTTGACCCAGTATACTAATAGCATAATCCCACTTGATATCCATTATAGCAGGCAATTCTACAGAGGTTTCAGCTATTATTTCTTCAGCCTCCTCTGTAACAGAAAATATTTCTGCAGCAAGTGCTGAGTCAGTAGGTTCAAATATAAATTCAAATCCAAAGATATTTCCGACACCTTCCACACCGCTTATAAAGCCCTCTCCTTCAGCGAGTGTTCCAGCTGTATCCTTAATCAGAACACTTCCCAAAAGGGTTCCATCACCACCTTCTTTGGAAGCAACCTCCACCGACACCACGCCCATGCTAGTTCTGGAAACCGCACCATCCACATATTTCTTCAGCACATCGGCAAAGCCAGTGTCATGTATCACTATTTCATCAGGTATATCATCCGCAAAATGAACCTCTACCATGAGATTTTTCTCTTTTATTATCTCGGACAGATTTTCTATTATTTCCCTGATTATACTTGTCAGACTGCATTTTACAGAATCAGCCATAAGTTCCTCGCCTCTACTAAAACAAAAGGACTTTAGTATATAGAAAACTATACACTAAAGTCCTAATATGCCGGCAGCGGGACTTGAACCCGCACGTGGTTACCCACAACAGATTTTGAGTCTGCATCGTCTGCCATTCCGACACGCCGGCTTATATGCGGTGCAACCTTTTGCACCGCTTTAGGCGTTTTTTCAACACCGTGTAAGACTCTAGCACATTTATACTATTTTGTCAAACCCTTAAGAATGTCAAAACAATCAAATGTCGCAAAATAATCAGCAATCGTCTCTGCTCTTCTTATAAGCTGGAAGCTGCCATCCTCCTTTAAGAGCACCTCAGCACTCTTAAGCTTACCATTATAGTTATATCCCATAGCATATCCATGCGCACCTGTATCATGAATAAACAGGTAATCTCCCATGTCTATCTTAGGCAGCTTACGGTCTACGGCAAATTTGTCGTTATTCTCACAAAGTGAACCTGTTACATCGTAAAGCTGATCGCACTCTACATTCTCCTTACCAAGAACAGTAATATGGTGATAAGCACCGTACATAGCTGGTCTCATAAGGTTACAAGCGCAGGCATCAGTTCCAATATACTCTTTATAAATATGCTTTTCTCTGATAGCCTTAGTAACAAGTCCGCCGTATGGTCCCATCATAAAACGTCCCATCTCTGTGCAAAGTGAGACATTTCCAAGCCCTGCTGGAACTAAGATTTCATCAAATGCCTTCTTTACACCTGCACCGATGATAGCTATATCATTAGCTACCTGCTCAGGTCTGTAAGGAATTCCAACACCGCCTGAGAGGTTAATAAAGCTAACCTCAAGACCAGTCTCCTTCTTAAGCTCTACTACAAGCTCAAAAAGTGTTCTGGCAAGTGTAGGATAATAATCATTAGTAACTGTATTACTTACAAGGAAGCTGTGAAGACCGAGCTCCTTTGCACCCTTAGACGCTAAAATCTTATATGCTTCAAAAAGCTGAGCCTTAGTCATACCATACTTGGCATCCTGTGGATTATCCATGATTCCATTAGACACCTCATAGATTCCGCCTGGATTATAGCGGCAGCTGATACGGCTAGGTACATGACCAATAGCCTCCTCCATAATAGCAATGTGAGTGAAATCATCTAAATTTATGGTAGCACCGATGCTGTCTGCATATACAAACTCCTCAGCAGGGGTATCATTACTAGAAAACATAATGTCATTTCCAGAAAAGCCAAGTGCCTCTGACTCCTTAAGCTCTGCCATAGATGAGCAATCTGTGCCGCATCCATATTCCTTCAAAATGTTTATAAGGAATGGGTTTGGATTTGCCTTTACTGCAAAATATTCCTTGTAACCCTTATTCCATGAAAATGCATCAGCGACAGCCTTAGCATTCGCTCTTATACCCTTTTCATCGTAAATATGAAATGGTGTAGGAATCGTCTTTGTGATTTCTTCAATTTTAGCCTTAGTAACAAATGGTGTCTTCATTTTTCTCACTAACTCTCCTTAATATTTTTCATAACAGATGTAATAGCCCTGCTCGCTGAGCTCAAAAGCTTCTCATATGAGCCATACACACTGCTTGGATCAGATGAAGAGGTCGCCTCCTTCGTAAGCTCCTCCGTAAATGCAGTCACAAAATCATTATAGCTGCTGTGATTAGAATATTCCGCCAAAAGCTTTTCCAGCTTCTCAGCCGTAGCCAGCTTCTCAGCATTATCAGTCTTATAGGTTATGTCTGGAACCTCTACACCGGTCTGTGCGTAGTTCAAGACCTTATTAACATAGGCTTTCACAGAATCTATATTAGGTATCTGACCGCCTGCTGCATCCACTCTGCCGTATCCTGCATTATATGCTGCCAAAGCTACGCCCGCATCCTTATACTTATCAAGGAACTGGCCCAGTAGCTTCGCGCCACCCATGATATTTTCATATGCATCATAAGCATTCGTGATGCCAAGCCCCTTAGCTGTGCTAGGCATAAGCTGCATCATTCCCATAGCTCCAGCGCTACTCTTCTCGTTAGCATCAAAGCCAGACTCGCAAAAGGCCAATGCTGTAAGAAGATTATAATCCACTCCATAGGTCTGCGATGCTTCTTTAAATATAGAATCCAGGGTACGACCACTTGTAGCCAGATTCGCCTTCGCCTGACTGACAGCACTGGTAAGTGAATTCAGCGCCAGCAAGCCCTGTGTATTAGGAATACTAGATGTCTGTGTGCTGGCAGCCAAAGTACTGGTGGCTGGTGCGGCACTTACATTACTTCCAACAGAGACATTCGAAACCGCTGCTGCCACTGCTGCATTTACCTCCGCTGCCACCTGCTGGTAGGTAGTTCCATCCGCTGCCACGCTGTATGTGGTAGCATTATTATTCTTTGAGCTATCAGCAGTACCAGGATTAACTGCTGTACCGTCCGTGGTAATTTTATCTGAATAGACTACTCCATTAGCCGTGGTAATAGATAATTGCATAACTTTCCCTCGCTATTTTCCTCTGCTATTTCTGGTCTACATTTATTTCCAGACGATACCCATCGTCGAAAACCCAAACCTGCTTATCCTTCATGTCTATAAAGTTAAAGCATGTGCCGTGCTGCTCCTCTAGGGATTTTATCAAAAGCTGCATATTCTCATCCAATGACTTAACCAGCTTTCTCGTAACCCTGGCTATAGGCAGCTCATGCGCCATGACCCTGATTTCCATATCGCGAAGCTCCTCCGCCGATAGGTTCCCAGGTTCCTTGACCGCTTCATTGGGCAGTTCGACTGGAGCAGCCTCTTTATTTCGAGGTGTTATAAATTTTGAATATCTTCCCATAACTACCCTTTCATTCGCCATTATTCACATGCGATTATAATTTGGCTAATTTTAGGAGATAAGTATAACATATTTCGCTCTAGAAATACACAAAAAAATCTTTTTGTTTCTACCAAAACCCACTTGACAACCCATTTCTCCTATGATATAGTACCTATCGTTGCTGATGTGGCTCAGAGGTAGAGCACTTCCTTGGTAAGGAAGGGGTCACGAGTTCAATTCTCGTCATCAGCTCTCAAGCACACAAAAAGGTATTCGCATATGC
>JAZRWF010000026.1:0-11290 GCA_045599565.1 Lachnospiraceae bacterium | reverse complement strand
AATGCAGAGAATTGCTAATCTCTATGTAGAAACCGGAATAAAGTACGGCAAGAAGATCGGTATTCATGCACATGATAACCAGAGACTTGCATTTGCCAACACTATCGAGTGTGTAGGCGATGGAGTAGACTATCTCGATGCTACTTATATGGCTATGGGACGCGGTGCAGGAAACTGTGCTATGGAAAATCTTATTGCATTTCTTAAGAATCCGAAGTATTCTGAATATGAAGTACTTAAGTTCTGTCAGAACTACATGGGACCTCTCAAGAGAGACGGCGTAGTTTGGGGCTATGATCTTCAGTACCTCGCTACAGGATTTTTGAATCAGCACCCACGTACAGCTATCGCTTTTACCGATGCTAAGCGTAATGACTATTGTAATTTCTACCAGGAGCTTATAGCTTTAGATTAATTTTATGGTTGCTATTCACTTATGTGGATAGCAATTTTTTAAGGAGAAAAAATGCTTTTACAGGCAGCGGCTTACGACTGCGGAGCGCTCTCTGATCCAGAGGCGTATTTGCAGGCAGTGAATTTTATATCGGAAGACCGCATGAAACGTGTGGAAAGTAAGGTGAGTCCAAAGGCTCAGCTGGAGACACTGGGGGCATCACATCTTTTGGAAAAGCTTCTTTGGGAGAACCATATAAAGGGTCCGTATAACTATGAATATACAGATCTAGGAGCGCCAAGGCTTAAGGATAAGAAGGATGTCTATTTTTCGCTTTCTCACTCGGATCTCATCGCAGTGGCGGTGGTTTCGGATGTTCCATGTGGAATAGATATCGAGGCGATAAAGAACTACAATGAAAAGCTTGCGAAGAGATTCTTCACGCCGAGTGATGTGGCGTTCATCGAGTCAGCTCCTAAGGAGGAGAGGGCAGAGCGTTTCACAGAGGTCTGGACCTTTAAGGAGGCTGTGGCCAAGATGCTTGGAAAGTCTGTCTATCAGGTACTGCCATGGATAGATTTTCACGAGGGCACTGAGGGCTCGAAAAAGGACATTCACTGGACGAAGTTTTCATTTCAATTCAGGTATTTTTTTATCACAATCACCTATGAAGGCAAGCCTCAGCAGCTTGGAATGAGCTTTTATAACCCTATAGAGGGGCGATATTACTAAGCGTTGTTTGACAGGCACCACGTGAGTGGTGCTTTTTTTACTTTATCCACACTCTCTAGGCAGTAGGCTCTCCGCATACCCATGAGATACACTGTAAAAACTAGGATGAGGTAACGGAATTGGGAGGTGGGTTCAGAAAAGTTGCCTAAACAGTGCTAAAAAGTGGTGGCAGGGCAACGGATGAGGAAAGTAGCCTAGAAAGGGTTGCCTGGCCGGAGGGAAAACAAGGGTATGAGGCAACGGAATGGGTGGGCGTGAGAGAAAAGGTTGCCTAAACAGGGCTTAAAGACAGTGATGAGGCAACGGAATTGGGAAGTAGGTTCAGAAAGGTTGCCTGAACAGGACCGAAAGGTCGTGGCGAGGCAACGGAATAGTCGGGGATGTGTAAAAAGGTTGCCTGGACAGGAGAAAAACAGGTAGATAGGGCAACGGATGTGGCGGGGAAAATACTTGACATGCTCAGAACATGTGATAAAATCATTTATAGTGCGTTATTTTATATTTATATAAATCGGAGGTAATAGTAATGGCACAGGAAGCAAGAATTTTCTACCAGCAGGACTGTAACCTTGACCTTATCAAGGGCAAGACCATCGCAGTTATCGGATATGGTAGCCAGGGACATGCACATGCTCTTAATGCTAAGGAGTCAGGATGCAATGTTATCATCGGTCTTTACGAAGGTTCTAAGAGCTGGGATAAGGCTGTAAAGCAGGGATTTGAAGTATATACTGCAGCTGAGGCTGCTAAGAAGGCTGATATCATCATGATTCTTATAAATGATGAGCTCCAGGCTGATATGTATAAGAAGGACATCGAGCCAAACCTTGAGCCAGGCAATATGCTTATGTTCGCTCACGGCTTCAATGTACACTTCGGATGCATTAAGGCTCCTAAGGATGTAGATGTTACCATGATCGCTCCTAAGGCACCAGGTCATACTGTTCGCAGCGAGTATCAGGCAGGTAAGGGAACTCCTTGTCTTGTAGCTGTACATCAGGATGCTACTGGTAAGGCTCTGGATATGGCACTTGCTTATGGTGCTGCTATCGGCGGAGCTCGCGCTGGTATCCTTGAGACCACCTTCCGTACCGAGACTGAGACCGACCTCTTCGGTGAGCAGGCTGTTCTTTGCGGTGGTGTATGTGCTCTTATGCAGTGCGGTTTCGAGACTCTTGTAGAGGCTGGCTATGACCCAAGAAATGCATACTTCGAGTGTATCCACGAGATGAAGCTTATCGTAGATCTTATCTACCAGTCAGGCTTCGCTGGAATGAGATATTCTATCTCTAACACCGCTGAGTATGGTGATTACATCACTGGACCTAAGATCATCACTCCAGAGACAAAGCAGACCATGAAGAAGATCCTTTCTGATATTCAGGATGGTACCTTCGCTAAGGAGTTCCTCCTTGACATGAGCCCAGCTGGTCGTCAGGTACACTTCCAGGCTATGAGAAAGCTTCATGCTGAGCATCCATCTGAGCAGGTAGGTGAGCAGATCAGAAAGCTTTACAGCTGGAATAACGAAGATGATAAGTTCATAAATAACTAATTATTTTTAGCTTACTAAATCTAGGGGTTGGCGAGTTTCGCCGACCCCTTTTCTTGTGTTGTGCAAAAGTGCAAAAACTGTTACAATTACCTAAATTATTTTAGCAATTTTTAGGGGGATACTATGGCATCTAGTGAGACTAAAGAGAAGAAGGCTAAAGCGCCTAAGGCACCTAAAGAAAAAAAGGTAAAGCCAGTCAAGGAAGCTAAGGTGAATAAGGAAAAGAAGACCAAAGTTTCAAAGGCTTCTAAGAATCCAAAGACTTCTAAAAAGTCAGGCAGAAAGATTTCTATCGGTACTAAGGTCATCGTGGCTTTAGTAGTGCTGGTGGCACTTTTTGTAGGTGTAAGTGCGTATACTGTAAAGTGCGTAAATGATGTGCGTGCTGAATCACTTATAATTTCTGATGGATGTCTTGAGCTCGAGAAGGATCTCGGTAATATCAGAGCGGATTTTGCAGAGCTTCAGAATACGGTCCTTCAGGCGTTCATAGCAGCAGGTGCCAAGTCAGAGGCTTATGTTACCACTATGGATGAGGAAGTAGAGGAGCTTAGAGCAGCCTTAGAGGAGCTGAATGCTAAGGCAGACATCCTGGGTGATGCCAAGGTGAAGCTGGCTATAGAGAACTACAAGTCTAAGGTGGATTTATATCTGGATGCTATCCCTGAGTTTGATAAGGCCATTATAAATACAGCTCTTGCTACTCAGCGTGTATGGATAGCACAGAATAAGAGTGTGGCTAATGATGCCAAGATCGCGCAGTCTCTTTTGGCAGAGGTAATAGACACTGCTGTGGCAGAGGCCAAGGATCGTATGGATGCCACCATTGATAATATTAATACCTTCACCATTATAGGTGTGATTGCATTTTTGGCAGTGGCGTTAGTAGCTATCCTGATCGTGCTGATTACAGTAGCGCGTCCAGCCAGCAAGTCTGGTAAGGCTATTAATTCTATCGTTACTAAGATAGCAGCAGGAGAGGGTGATTTGACAGAGCGTGTGCCTGTTATGTCACATGATGAGGTCGGTGAGATGGTAGGTGGTGTTAACCACTTTATCGAACAGCTTCAGGGAATTATGGTTTCTCTTAGGACTGAGGCTGAAAATATCGCGAACACTGCGGAGGCTATCACCGGAGAGGTAAATGAGTCGAACTCTAATGCAGAGAGTGTTTCAGCTGCTATGCAGCAGATGGCTGCATCTATGCAGGAAATCAGCGCTACCTTGGGACAGCTTACCACTGGTACTGATGAGATTATGACCAAGGCTGCTGATATGGTTAGCTCAGCTAATGAGTCGGCAGAATATGCTAACGAGATTCAGGATAAGGCTAGTCAGATGCGTGATAAGACTGTTTCTGACAAGGAAAATACCGCTAATAGAATGAATGAAATCAGGGAGGAGCTGCTGACTGCTGTGGAAGAGTCTAAGTCAGCGCAGCAGATTGAGAGTCTTACTACAGACATTCTCTCTATCGCGTCACAGACTAATCTTCTTGCTCTCAATGCTTCTATCGAGGCAGCCAGAGCTGGTGAGGCAGGTAAGGGCTTTGCTGTGGTGGCAGAGGAGATTAGAAATCTGGCTGACGGCAGCCGTAAGACCGCTGGAGATATTCAGGAAATCGCCACTATGGTTATCACAGCAGTGAACCGCCTGGCGCAGAATGCACAGAACATGCTGGGCTTCGTAGATGAAAAGGTTATGAGTGACTATGACAGCTTTGTGGGTGTCGTAGAAGAGTATAAGAAGGATGTAAATTCTCTTACAAGAGTAATCGGCGGCTTTGCAGGAAGCTCTGAGAATATCAGGGGAACTCTTGGAACCATGAATGATGGTATTTCTGGTATTAATAATGCTGTAGAGGAAACAGCCAGAGCTGTCACAGAGGTGGCTGAAAACACAGTTAATCTTGTAAACTCTATAAACCAGATTCAGCAGGAAACCTCAGTGAATATGAGTATTTCACAGAAGCTAACCGATGAGGTTGGACGCTTTAAGAAGATGTAATTCATCTATATCGAGACTGTCTCGACGGTGCAGATACTCTGTATCGGACAGCTCCTCGATGAAGTTTTTATTATAGTTTTTTTTCAGGCCGTGGGCAGTTAATATGCTCACGGCTTTATTATATGCAATGGCTGCATCTATTTCATTGTCGAACTGACCGATGGTGATATCTCCGTTTACATGTATCCTGGCGACAAATGTGTCGGGTGAAAGATTATTCTTTGACATCTTGGATACGCCGAAGTACTTTGTACGGATGAGTATATTGTGATAGCGAAAATCATGGTCATTTCCGTTTACAAAGGTGTATTCCTTGCCTGGTTTAGAATACTGACGCAGACCATATCTTAAAAGAATGGTCTCCTGCAAGCCAAAATCTGACACGAAAAGATGACCACCGCGGCACTGAATTTTGTGTTCACTGTAGTAGAAAAGATCCTCGTTATCGAAGATGTATGGATTGTCTGATTCGTTAAGATAATAGTGGAAATAGCCTTTTTTTAGATAAATAGGATTTCGAATATAGATGCCATTATCCCTATAGTTTAAAAGGGTGATAACCTTTGCCATAGGCAGAAAATGTATGTGACGCACCCAGTTTTCTATGGTGATGGAATAATCTGATAATATGAGACCGGCTTCATTGTATGCACCGTGACATTTATCATAGGTGTCATAGCTTCCAAGAGAAATATGTGTGCCCTTATAGCTAATATTTCCCCTGAAGGATGGGGTGCCATTTTTTAGTTTAGTTTCGTATACGCCAGTGCTCATTTCATGGATTCTCCTAAGGGTAGTATAGCATTTTTCCCCTTGATATTAAACCCCAAATCATTGTATAATAACCTAGTTATACTATGCGAGGTTATTATGCTTAATAAACTGGAAAGAAAACTGAATAAATTTGCTGTTAGAAATCTGATGCTTTATATAATAGGCGGCTATATCGTGGGATATATAATAGCATTTGCCAGCCAAAGAAGTGGCGTGAATTATCTTTCCTACATGACTTTAGAGCCTTACTTTATTATTCATAAGCTGCAGCTATGGAGACTTTTGTCGTGGGTAATGATACCGCCTACGAGCGGACTGTTTTTCGTGCTTATCATGTGTCTTTTGTACTATCAGCTGGGCACAGCGCTCGAGAGAAGCTGGGGTACATTCAGATTTAATGTCTACATATTTGGAGGCATTTTACTCACTATTATAGGTGCATTTCTGCTTTATGGCTACACGACACTCACTACAGGTAATCCAGTCATTGGGATCGGAAATTATGTCAGCACATACTTCATAAATATGAGTATATTTCTGGCGTTTTCCATGAGCTTCCCGAACATGATGATTATGCTGTATTTCTTCATTCCTATAAAGATGAAGTGGATGGCAGCTGTGTATGGAGCCATGATTGTGTATGAATTCGCTGTGGGAAGCGTGGTGGACAGAGTGATGATTATCTGCTCACTGGCGAACTTCTTGATATTCCTTCTTATGTCGAGGGATCTCAGCAGATTCAATCCAAAGCAGGTTAAGAGAAAGGCTGATTTTAAGCGAAGCTATAACGCAGGTGTGGTGAAGGATGCGCAGTTTAAGGAAGCGGCAGCAAATGCTCAGGCGCAGAGTTCGACTGCAGGTGTAAGGCACAGGTGTGTCATTTGCGGAGCGACTGAAAAGTCTCACCCAGACAGAGAGTTTAGATATTGTTCTAAGTGTTCTGGCGGTAAGGAGTACTGCAGTGAGCATCTTTGGACGCATACGCACAATTAAAAGGAGATATAGATATGGCAGAAGAAGTTGTAAGCCGAAATTTTATCGAGCAGGAAATTGACAAGGATTTGAAGGAAGGTGTGTATACAAGGGTTTGTACCAGATTTCCTCCAGAGCCAAATGGTTATTTACATATTGGACATGCAAAGTCCATCATCTTAAACTATGGTCTTGCCAAGCAGTATGGCGGCGAGTTTCATATGAGATTTGATGACACGAATCCTACCAAGGAAAAGGAGGAGTTCGTAGAGTCAATAAAGGCTGATATAAAGTGGCTTGGAGCAGACTGGAAGGAGCATCTTTACTTTGCTTCAGATTATTTCGATAAGATGTATGAGTCTGCGGTAGTTCTTATAAAAAAGGGTCTGGCTTATGCATCAGATTTGACAGCTGATCAGATAAAGGAGACCAGGGGAACACTCACAGAGCCAGGAACAGAGGATCCAGGGAGAAACCGCTCTATCGAGGAAAACCTTCAGATCTTCGAGGATATGAAGAATGGAAAATATGAAGATGGTACTATGACTATCAGAGCTAAGATAGATATGACCTCTTCTAATATAAACATGAGAGATCCTATCATCTATCGTGTGGCTCACATGCATCATCACAATACTGGAGATAAGTGGTGCATTTATCCTATGTATGACTTTGCGCATCCTTTAGAGGATGCTTATGAGGGCATTACACATTCTATCTGTACACTTGAGTTCGAGGATCACAGACCGCTTTATAACTGGGTGGTAGAGAATGTTGGCTTTGAGAACCCTCCTAGACAGATCGAGTTTGCCAAGATGTATTTAAAGAATGTCATCACTGGTAAGAGATATATTAAGAAGCTCGTGGAGGAGGGCATCGTAGATGGATGGGACGATCCAAGACTTGTCTCTATCTCTGCACTCAGACGCCGTGGCTTCACACCAGAGTCTATAAAGATGTTCGTGGAGCTTTCAGGTGTTTCAAAGGCTAACTCTGTGTCAGATTATGCTATGCTGGAGTACTGCATAAGAGAGGATTTAAAGTGCAAGGTCAACCGTGTGATGGCGGTTCTTGACCCTGTAAAGCTGGTGATAGATAACTATCCAGAGGGTCAGGTAGAGTGGCTTGACATGATAAATAATCCAGAGGCACCAGAGCTTGGAAGTCGTAAGATTCCTTTTGCAAAGGAGCTTTATATCGAGCGAGAGGACTTCATGATAGAGCCTCCTAAGAAATACTTCAGACTGTTCCCAGGCAATGAGGTTCGTCTGATGGGTGGATATTTCGTGACCTGTACATCTTATGAGACTGATGAAAATGGAAATGTAACAGTAGTGCATTGTACCTATGATCCAGCTACCAAGGGCGGAGATGCTCCTGATGGCCGTAAGGTAAAGGGTACCATCCACTTTGTCGCTGCACCATGTGCGATAGAGGCTACGGTAAGACTTTATGAGAATATCGTGGATGAGGAAAAGGGTGTATATAACGAGGATGGAAGTCTGAATCTAAATCCTAACTCACTTACCACAGTTAAGGGCTACATCGAGCCTAGCGTAGAGGGCGCTAAGACTTTAGATTCGTTCCAGTTTGTTAGAAATGGTTTTTACACGACAGATTTGAAGGACAGCAAGGAAGGTGCTTTAGTGTTTAACCGTATAGTTTCACTTAAGAGTTCATTTAAGCTTCCAAATGCATAATTAAGGGGTTTTGTATGGGATTGTTTTCAGGATTAGAAAAGTTTGGCTTCGGTGGTATAACTGATATAGATATCACCGCAGAGGAGCCAAAGGAGAAGCCTAAGGCGACAGAGACGCAGCCAAAGCAGGTGGTCGAAAAAAAGGAAACAGACTTTTTATTGGAGAAGACCATTCCGTGTCCAGTGTGCGGAAAGGATTTCAAGGCAAAGGCTGTTGCCAATACCAGATTAAAAAGACTGGAGCCAGATGAGGATTTAAGACCTAATTATGAGGCTATAGACACCTTAAAATATGATGTAATCGGCTGTCCACACTGCGGATATACCGCTATGATTTCTACATTTGCTAAGATAGATTCAGCTCGTATAAAGCTTATAAGAGCGGAGTTCTGCTCTCAGTTTAAGCCACAGCCAGAGCCTCAGACAGAGACCATTTCCTATGAGCGCGCAATAGAAAAGTATAAGCTGGCACTGATATGTGCTATGAAAAAGAAGGGAAAGCTTTCTGAAAAGGCATATATTTGTCTTAAGATAAGCTGGCTCAGACGTGCACAGCTTAAGAGGTATGAGGCTGTAGAAAATGCAGACAAGCAGCTTATTGATAACACAAGAGCGGAGATGGATGCCTTCTATAAGCAGGCTTATGACGGCTTTACAAAGGCTCTTTCTACGGAAACACCACCATACTGCGGTATGGAGTCTTCTATAGTAGAGTACATGCTGGTATGCATGGGCAAATACTTTGGCGACTATGATAATGCACTTAAGCTAGCCAGCAAGCTTATCACGAATCCTGCTACCAAGTCCAGCATGAAGGACAGACTTCTTAATATGAAGGATGAGATGATGGCAGCTAAAGGGGAGAAATAGTAAGATGGCATGGATTAAATTTGAGGTCCATACTGATATTAATACTGAAGATTTTATTGTAGCCGAGCTCTATGAGCTGGGCTACTCTCAAATAGAGGTAAATGATAATCAGTACTATGATACAGATATTCAGGGTGTATATGAGGAGCTTCAGCCGGATCTTTCGGATTCAGATGAGGCTGTTGTAAGCTTTTATGTGGATGACACAGAGGATTTGGCAGAGGTGAGACGTGTGGTCGGCGAAGCCCTGGCTGAGTACGATGTGACTGTGTCTGAGAGCCTGTGTGAGCAGGAGGACTGGGCTAACAACTGGAAGGAATTCTTCAAGGCATTTACTGTGGAGGATTGCTATATAA
Source organism: Lachnospiraceae bacterium (assembly GCA_045599565.1). Classification (GTDB taxonomy): domain Bacteria; phylum Bacillota; class Clostridia; order Lachnospirales; family Lachnospiraceae; genus Pseudobutyrivibrio. Next base: position 1,931 of record JAZRWF010000026.1, on the reverse strand, counting down.
AGCCTAGCTGGGAGGATACACCAGCTGATTTGGGCGGCAAAACCTTAGTCGAGATAGCCCCTGGCATGAGCTTTGGAACAGGAAAGCATGAGAGCACGCAGCTAGTTATAAAGGATATGGTCAAGTATATGAAAAATACTGACAAGGTCTTAGATGTGGGCTGTGGAAGTGGAATTCTTTCTGCTATAGCAGCTAAAAAGGGTGTGGGTTCTATCGAGGGTATCGATATAGACCCAGACTGCATAGCTTCCACATACGATAATCTTTCCTTGAATGGAATCGCGTATGATAAGAATGACTTTGTCGTGGGAGATATAACGACAGACAAAGAGCTTCAGGAGAGATTCTGCAAGGGCAGCTATGATGTGGTTCTGGCGAATCTTTTAGCGGATATCATCATGGGGATGGCCGCACAGCTTTACGAGTGCACAAAGCCGGGCGGATATCTGATTACCTCAGGAATTATAGATTTTAAGGCAAATGATGTGGCAGCGAAATTAGAGTCTGTGGGCTTTAAGGTCCTTGGAATAAATGAGCAGGGCGAGTGGAGAGGAATCACATGCAGCAGGTCTTTGTAGAAGGCGAAATAACGGACGGCCTTGTAATAGCTGGAGAGGATGGGCACCATCTTTCCGATGTGGTTCGCCTCAAATGCGGCGAGAACCTTCGGGTATCTGATCATGTCGGAAACAGCTTTTTATGCGAGGTGACTTCGGTTTCTAAGGGGCAGATTTCAATAAAGGTTTTAGAGGAGTTAGAAAGCACAGAGCTTCCTGGCTCGATTATTCTTTTTCAGGCTGTGCCAAAGGGCGAGCGCATGGAGACCATCATCGAAAAATGTGTGGAGCTGGGCGTGGATATGATAGTCCCTGTCACCATGCAAAACTGTGTAGTAAAGCTTGAGGAAAAGAAGATTCCAGCTAAGATAAAGCGTTGGCAGGCGATAGCTGACAGCGCTGCCAAGCAGTGTAAAAGATCTGTTATGCCTCAGGTTAAGGAGCCAGTTAGCTTAAAGGAGGCTATAGCACTCTCGTTGGATTTGGGTGTTGAGATTAACATAGTGCCATACGAGTGTGCTGAGGGAATGAAGGCTACCGCTGAGGTGTTAGCTGATATGAAAGCTGACTCTAAGGTGGCTATCTACATAGGACCAGAGGGCGGGTATTCTCCTTTGGAGGTGGATATGCTCGCAGAAGCAGGTGGACGTGTGGTTTCCCTTGGAAAAAGAATTTTAAGAACTGATACAGCGGCCATCGCGACAGTGAGTATGGTTATGCTGAAAAAAGAGATGGAAATATGATTTATTTAGATAACAGTGCGACTACACAGTGTTCTGATGAGGCACTTAGCATTATGTCAAAGGCTCTCGTGGAGACCTATGGAAATCCTTCCAGCCTTCACGATTTTGGCATGGTGGGTGAGAATTACATAAAGGAAGCCAGAGCTGTGATAGCGGACAGCCTTCGCTGCCAGCCAAAGGAGATTATCTTTACCTCGGGTGGTACAGAGAGCAATAATATGGCTATTCGCGGCACAGTGGGGGCATTGCAGAGGTCTGTAGGTAAGCATCTTATCACCACTGCCATCGAGCATGCATCTGTGTCTGCTTTGTATGAAAGGCTTAAAAAAGAAGGCTTTGAGATAACCTTTCTGCCGGTAGATAAATATGGTGTGGTGGATGAAAAGGCTTTGCGTGACGCACTTAGGGAGGATACATGTCTTGTATCAGTCATGCTGGTAAACAATGAAATCGGTACTGTGGAGCCTATCGAAAAGCTGGCTAAAATAGTGCATGAAAATTCTAAGGCGTATTTTCATGTGGATGCGGTACAGGGCTATGGAAAGGTGCCTATCATTCCAAAGAGTGCTGGAGTGGATTTATTATCTGTCAGCGGACACAAGCTTCATGGACCTAAGGGCTCGGGCTTTTT
>JAZRWF010000025.1:0-10260 GCA_045599565.1 Lachnospiraceae bacterium | reverse complement strand
CGAGAGCTGATGGCTTTACGTAGTAATTCTTTGTTCACTATACCGCATCCTTTCGGTAAATGATTTTACCCTTTTGTGTAATCTCCTTACAAATTTGTAACGCATCAGCTTTTTTTCAATGTCTTCAAAGGACTTATTCATTAATCCGTATCCATCTCACCACAAGTGGAATCACCATAACCGCCCATACAATCGGCTCTGTTATAATCACTCCGAAATAGCCTAATGTAGCCACCAGGGTATAGGTGATAATGATTTTACCTGCGAGCTCTACTAGACTAGAAATAAGCGGGGTAATCGTATCGCCTAAGCCCTGTAGGCTGTTTCGCAGAATACAAATAAGTGCCGGGAGAATAAAAAGAGCAGCATTTATTCTTAGGTATTGCACTGCATTATCTATAATCGTATCTGATGAGGATGCTGTGATAGCAGAAACCATCTTAGACGAAAAAGCAAACACTAACACAACCGAAACAACCCACCAAACCACAGAAATCACAAGGCTACATCTAACGCCCTGCTTTATTCTTTTCATTTCACCTGCACCTTTGTTTTGTCCGCAAAAAGTAGACATCGCAGCTCCTAACGAAAAAAATGGTATAAGACATAAAATCGTAATTCTTCTAGCAGCTGTATGTGCCACGATTATATCTGCACCCAATAGGTTTATTCCAGTCTGTAGTACTAGCGAGCCTAAGAGTACGAATGAAAGCATAAATCCCATGGATATCCCATTTCTCAAAAGATTTCCAATAAGAGTTCTTTCATAAACGAAACTTTCTTTCTTAAGCCTCAACTCATTTTTACTATATAGCAGATAAATAAAGCATCCTACACAGCACACCGCCTGCGTGATAACAGTGGCAAGAGCCGCACCTTTCACTCCCAGGTGAAGATATTTCACAAATGTGATATCTAAAATAATATTCAAAACATTTGTAATAATCAAAAATATCAGTGGTGTAATAGTATCTCCCAAGGACCTTAACGCTGCCACTAAGAGATTATAAATAGCCAGAAAAACCATTCCTACAAGAATAATTACAATGTATTGTCTCGCCTCTGCCCAAATCACTTCCTCGACATTCAAGAACCCCAATATCGGATTTACAAATACAATGCACACTAGTGAAATAAACACAGACAGTATGGAAATCATCATAAGCGATGTGGCAAATGTCTTTTTAATATCATTCCATTTTCCAGCACCTACCAACTGCGCCAAAATAATTCCAAATCCGCAGGAAGCGCCATTCTCAAACTCAATGATTAGCTCAGATAACGAAGCTGTGGAACTGACAGATGCCAAGGAAGTCTCTCCCAAGACACTTCCAACAATTCTTGTGTCAATTATTCCGTATAACATCGAGAATAACTGCCCGATATAAATTGGAAGGGCAAAAAGAAGGATCCCTTTTATAATATTATCCTTTGTAAGGTCAGCTCTCATTCTCTCTCCTCTTCCAGCTTATAAACCCATACGTATCATAAAAGAAAAATACGACAAAGTTTACCACCACCGGAATATATGTGGCATCCTCCATGGATGCAAGCACCCACATAATTATTAGCACTAAGTCATTAGACGCATAACCTAATCCGTAATATGAAGATCGCATAGCAGTTAGCGCAGCCGCTATGAAGCTGGTGGATATAGAAATCGCACTAAAAAAAATATTAGGTGTGTTTAGCTTTAAAAGCAGATAATAAAACACACCTGTCACCACTACACATCCAATAATTATCACTGCTACACTTTTACACGTAAGCTGACTTATCTTAACCTGAGACGCGTTCTTTTCTGACGGTTTTTTTAACCATGTTATTAGGGATAGCACTGACATCGGAAGGCACATACCCAGATACGTTATCATTTCTCCCCAATAATGAAATCGAAAGGAAATAATCGCATACAGAATGCTGAAAAATATCATCAAAATCTGAGAAACATAGTGTCCTTTTGCAGCAAATGTGAGTGAGGTCACACCTATTATCGCAGCTATAAGTGTCAGCAAATCAGCGTCGCCTGATAAAACATTTGACGCGACCACTATGACAACTGACATCAGCCATATTATCTTTTCTCTTAACGAAAGTACCCTAATCACTATTCTAACTCACTTATCATTTTAACTAAATCCAAATAGAATGGCTTTACGTCCACGCGCTTTGTCATGCCACCCTGAAAATACATGTGATCTCCGATGATGGTAGGCATAACATAATACATTCCAGGCTGCAGCTCTTCTCCCTTTTCATACACCTTAGACGGAGCAAATGAAGGCGCCATAGCGGACACTTCATTTACAAGACCATCATTGGACTGCCAGCTTTCATCTATCTCTATGCCACCCTTCGTACTTCCATGATATTTGCTCATCAAAATCGCACTGCGCATAAACATACTCTCCGTTATGCCAGCATCAGGTTCCTTTGCGCCGTTAGCCAAAACCCTGGTGGTCGAACATGGATATGCAAAATAGTATACATCATCAAAAGTCATAATCCTTTTATTTAGCTCGTAAGCATTATCTATATGCATATCAAAGGCCGCATAATCTTCTGCTATTCGCCCGTCAGTTTTAGCCTTTGTTCCGCGCGACATCAGTTCTCCCGCCTTTATATATTCCTGTGGAATCTCTATCGCCGACACGTCAAAACTGTCGTCCTCGTACATATCGTACGCTGTAGTGCCATTGCTAGGTGCCGCCAGCGTTACCAACGCAAAAATCCTATCCCCAGCTCCTCCTTTAAAGAATGGTGAAAGTTCCTCCTCTGGCGTACACACTCTTTCCTCCTCTGAACCATTAGCAAGTATCTCCGAAAACAGTCTAATCGTAGCTCCGCCAAATGAATGACCTACTAAAACTATCTGAGATGAACCAAAGTCTTTCATAAGCGCATCCTTGGAAAAATCACGTCCAAATCTCTCATGGTGACACCGCTCACTGTGCTCCTTGCCATAGTCTACCACTGTGCCATTAAGCTGTGCGTAAAGCTCACATGCCCTATCCCATGCACTTCCAGAAGGTGCCACCGAAGGCTCATAAACGTCATACCCTTGTCGTCTTAGATACTTCGTGATACTTCCCCCTGACAAGCCCCAGTAAGGGAAAAACTTATTTATATCATCGTAATGTCCCCAACCTGAAAGGCCATGCACAAAAACGAATTTCAAATTTGTCTGCAAGCTACCCATAGAATTACTCCACGCATTTAATCCCACCAAGCAAAGTAAGCATATAGTTAACAAACTGGAGATCACTCTTTTTCTCATATCGGCCTCAACTTTCTAGTAAACAATTCCTAACATAGCATTGTATCAGTATTCTCATACTTTGTATAGCTTATATACATATAGCTCAATAAACTCTGTTCATACGCCCTCATAAGTGTTATTCTAGATACTGGAGGCTAATACTTTATGAGTCAAAAATCTACCCTGTGGAAGCTTTTTATTTCCACTCTATATATAAGTGCATTCACCTTTGGAGGAGGCTTTGTGATAGTCACCTTCATGAAACGCAAATTCGTGGATGAGCTGCAATGGATAACCGAAGAAGAAATGCTGGACATGACAGCTTTAGCGCAGTCATCTCCTGGTGCTATCGCGGTGAACGCTGCCATTCTCGTAGGCTGGCGCGTGGGAGGTTTCCCTGGGATGCTTGTAGCAGTTCTTGGCACTATTTTGCCACCGATGTTCATACTTGGCATAATCTCCTTTTTCTATGCAGCATTTGCGACTAACCAGTATGTGGCACTGCTTCTTAAAGGCATGCAGGCCGGTGTGGCTGCCGTGATCTTCGATGTTGTCTTTGGTCTTGGCGCAGACGTAGTTAAGCAGAAAAAGCTTGTATATTACATAATAATGATAGCAGCATTTTGCGCAGTATTCTTCTTTAAGGTAAATGTCATTTTTATCATCCTCGCAGCTGCCATTATTGGCATTATGCTTGAGCTTATAAACAGGAAGCGGGGTGTCGTGAAATGATTTTCCTTCAGCTGTTTTTAAGCTTTCTACAGGTGGGGCTTTTTAGCATCGGCGGAGGATACGCCGCTATGCCACTCATCCAGAGTCAGGTGGTGGATATTCATCCGTGGCTTACGCTAAATGAGTTCACTGACCTTATCACTATCGCCGAGATGACACCTGGTCCTATCGCAGTAAATGCAGCATCCTTCGTAGGCATTCGCATCGCTGGAATACCTGGCGCTATCATCGCTACCATGGGCTGCATTTTGCCATCCTGCTTCATCGTTTCACTGTTGGCATATATCTACCGAAAATACAAGGACATTTCCGCTTTACAGAGCGTACTCGGATGCTTGCGTCCTGCTGTTGTAGCGCTCATAGCAGCCGCGGGCTGTTCCATCCTAAAGCTCGTTGCATTTGGCGCTGCTTCGCTACAGCTTAGAGGTGTGAATATACTGGGGATTATTCTATTTTTAATAACCTTTATTCTTCTTAGGTGGAAAAAGCTGAACCCTATTATGATGATGGTTATATGTGGAATAGCATACCTGGCTGTAAATCTAATCTCAGAAGCGCTATTTTAAACTTTCAAGTCGTGGAGGATTTATATGAAAAAAGAAATCAAAATCACTAACAGCGTCCTGTTCAATAACAACGTGGATTACTGTGTCGGCACAGGCCGCATGGGACTGGCACTTCAGAAGGAATACATGGCACAGCTTAAGCTTGTCCAGGATGAAATCACTTTTTCACACATAAGAGGACACGGCCTATTCTCCGATGACATGACTATCTACCACGAATACGAGGAGGATGGCGTTACAAGGGTTGAATATAATTTTACATATTTGGACCTTGTAATGGATTCATATAAAGAGGTCGGTCTAAAGCCATTTTTAGAGCTTGGCTTCATGCCTAAGGATTTAGCATCCGGCGAACAGACAGTATTCTACTGGAAAGGCAATACCACACCTCCTAAGGATTACTCAAGATGGTGTAATCTCATCGTAGCTACAGTGTCCCATCTTATGGACAGATACGGAAAAGATGAGGTCGTAAGCTGGCCTATAGAAGTATGGAACGAGCCAAACCTTCCCGGCTTTTGGAAGGATGCTGATATGAATGAATACTTTAAATTATTTAAAGAATCATTTTTAGCGCTCAAGGCTTTAGACAGCAGACTAAAAATCGGCGGACCTGCCATCTGCGGCGTAAAGGATGAGCTCTGGATAGATGAATTCATGAAGTTTATCTCCAAAGAAAATCTGGCTGTAGATTTCATTACCAGACATCACTATACCACCTCAGAACACACCTTTAATGGACATTACAGCTACGCTGATTTGGAGGATCCAGAGTTCCGATTTGGCAACCTCCACTCTACCAGAACCATAGTGGACAGCTATGAAAAATATAAAGGGCTGCCTATACATATCACAGAGTTTAATACCAGCTACTGCCCTGACAATGTCATTCATGATACGAATTTAAACGCAGCGTATCTCGCACATCATTTGTCGAGACTAGGCGATGACAATGAGTCATATTCTTACTGGACCTTCGGTGATGTTTTCGAAGAAAAGGGCGTTCCATTTGCACCATTCCATGGAGGCTTTGGAATGGTAGCCAACAGACGTATTCCTAAGCCTACCTTCTACACATTTGCATTTTACAAGAAGCTAAAAGGTGAATGCATCCATAAGGACGAAGATTTGGTAATCGTGAAAGCATCTGATGGAAGCCTTAGAGGAATCGCCTGGAACGTATGCGAGAAAAAGCCTGATTATGCATCAAAGGCATTAGAGCTCATGATAGATTTAGACGATGGCGAATATACACTTCTTAAAAAGACCGTGGATGAAAAAACCTGTAATCCACTTAAGGTATGGGATGATTTAGGTCAGCCTAGAAGCCTAAGCGATGAACAGGTAAAGCTGTTGCGAGAGGCTGCCAAGCCATTTGTTGAGACAGACACACTTACAGCTAATAAAGGGTTGTCATTTGAGATTAATCTTACCCCTAACGGCGTAGTTTATTTTGAGATTAAAAAGCTGTCCAAGAATGCGGACAGAGGATACATTTGTCCGGTATAATATGCAATACAGATGAATTTTGAGAGGAGATAGTTAATGGCATTACACGTAATGGATGAAGCGAACCGCTGCTTAGGCTGCAAGGTACCACAGTGTCAAAAGGGCTGCCCTATAAACACTAATATCCCAGAGGCAATCAGGCTCCTTAAGGATAACAAGCTAAATGAAGCAGGCAAAATGCTCTTTGAAAACAATCCACTGACCACGGTCTGCAGCTTGGTTTGTAACCATGAAAAGCAGTGCGAAGGTCACTGTGTTCTAGGAAAGAAGGGTGCACCAGTACATTTTTCGACCATAGAAAACTATATATCTACCACCTTTGCTAACCAGATGACAAATGGGCCTCATCCATCCAATGGAAAGCGTGTAGCTATCATCGGGTCTGGTCCTGCAGGACTCACCATAGCTATTATTCTCGCCAGATATGGTTATCAGGTTACCATCTTCGAGGGTAAGGACAAGATAGGCGGTGTGCTTCGATATGGAATACCAGAGTTTAGACTTCCTAAGAGCGTTTTGGATGATATTCAGTACAGACACCTCGAGCTCAAGGGAATAAAAATACGACCTAACACCTTCATCGGCGGAGCTATAGGTGTGGAGGATCTTTTCCGCGACGGCTATAAGGCTATCTTCGTTGGAACAGGTGTATGGAACCCAAATACACTCCACATAAAGGGTGAAACCTTCGGACAGGTTCACTTTGGAATAAACTACCTTAATAATCCAGACAGCTACAAGCTCGGAAATAAGGTAATCGTCATAGGCGCAGGTAATGCCGCTATGGATGTAGCTAGAACCGCCCTAAGAAAAGGCTCTTCGGATATCACCTGCTTTTCTATCACGAAGGAAGTCGCTGCCAGCAAGTACGAGTTTGACTATGCGGTATTAGAGGGTATAAAGTTTGAATATAACAAGAGACCTGTAGAAATAACTGACGAGGGAGTAATTTTCAGAGATATTTTGGAGGCTGAGGATGGAAGCTTTACTGACATCGAAGGCACCGATACACTGTATACCTCAGACAGCGTTATCATATCCATAAGCCAAGGTCCTATGAACAGAATCGTAAATACCACCACCGGACTGAAGGCCACGAATCGAGGTCTCCTGGAAGCTGACGAGACTGGTCACACCTCTCGCGAGGGAATATTTGCATCAGGCGATGTCATCTACGGCGCCAGAACTGTAGTCGAAGCTGTCGCGCATAGTAAAATAGTGGCAGACTCCATGCATGAATACATCCAGAGCCTGCCAGAATAGCATTTCTTTGCGAAAGATTAAATTAGTAGAATAGAATCTAATCTCTTAGAAGTTTCTTCATACGAGGTAAACAGTAATGCATCGATTCCACAGGCAATCGATGCATTTACATTTACCTGTCTGTCATCGATAAATATACACTCCTCTGCTTTTAGATCAAATTTCTCAAGAAGTCGATAATATATTTCCGGCTCAGGTTTTACCATCACCTCTTCATATGAAAGAACCAATCCATCGAAATATTCTAAAAAGTCATATACCTTAGAATTTATAGCAAAGGAATTCTTTCCATAGTTTGAGAGAACATATAGCTTATAGCCCCTGTGCTTTAAATCTATAAGCCACTCCTTTGCATAAGGTCTGGCACCTGTGAGCATAGTAAGATTATCCCAAAGAATATCTACCTGCTTTTCATAGCCTGGTACTCGCTCCTTAAATATGCCACGAATTTCATCATCCTCATAAGGAAACTTATCGCAGTACTCCCATAATTCTGAGAAAATATTATTTACAAACAAAGAAACCTCTTCGTCTGTAAATCCCATTTTTTTCATTCCTAGTGCAGGTTCAAAATCGACCAGTACCTTTCCAAGGTCAAACACTATATTTTTAATCATAAAGTAATTACTCTACTACATTTGCATTTAAAGCCTTAACCTCATCGTAGAAGTTAATCTGAGTAACAACCATGTATGGCAGTACATAAATCAATGCAATACCAAGAGTAACTATACAAAGAAGCATCCATCCAATAAATGAAAGATCAAGTACAAAGAGATCCCATTTATGTCCCTTCATCATCATACGACAGTCATGAAGATTCGATGGACCCTTACCATTCTCAATGGTCATATAAGGAGCAAAATAGTATGAGTATCCAAGAATGATACCTGGAATGATGATAATGCTAGCTACAGTCACAAAAATGCACATTACAATAGTCAGACCTAATAATGGCAAAAACACCTTAAGATTATCAAGGTTAAAGGTATCCTTAATGATGTCATACTCCTGATTTCTGGCTACCTTCATCATAATCTTGGTATAACCGATGGATGCTGCCAAAGCCACTGCTATAACCGCAAAGTATAGGATGACCCCTAAAAACATTAAAAATCCGCCAGCAGACATCATAGCACCGCTGATACCACCTATAATAGCTGGAACTACGGCTACAAGTAAAAGTGCTAAAAGCAGCTTCCAAACATTACCCTTAATAGATTCTCTGGCTCTCGCCTTCAATTCTGCGCGTGTGCTCATGTAAATATCCTCCTTTATACATGAAATACAAATAATCACGTTAAAATTTTATCAAATAGTAGACAAACGTACAATATCACAAATGTAACAAAAATTATTATTTACTAGACCGTTACTCAACAAATCCACCAAACAAAAATCCACAAAAAGTCATGAAAATGACTAAAAGAAGTAATATACTATACACATCATCGATGAAGCAGAATACTGAGGAAATAGGTATGCAGGTAGAGGAATTAATCCAAGCTTTGGATTATATCGAAGCGAATATAAAAGGCGAAATATTCATACAGGATATTGCAGACTACTGTTATTCGTCGCTTTCCGGACTTCAGAAAACATTTAAGTATGTGTTTCATTTGTCGATCAATGAATACATTCTTAGGCGAAAATTTTCCTGCGCTGCCATGGAGCTTTTAAACACTGATCAGTCTATTTTAGAGATAGCATTAGCCTACGGCTATTCTAGTGCAGAAAGCTTTAGCCGAGGCTTCAAGAAAGTTTGGCATGTTTCACCCAGTGAATTCAGAAGGACCAGAAAATTTTCTGGACATACCCCTAAATTTTCAGTAAACGCATTTGAAATAGGAGGAGATACTGATATGAGAATGAAGTTTGATTTAACAGAACTATACGATGTGCTTCAGGACAGGAAGAATAACGCATATGTCTGCGCCGATTTGTGCCGACTAAAGTGGATTAATGATAATCTTGGTCACGAGGCTGGCGATGAAGCACTGCTCGAGCTAATGCGAAGAGTAGAGGCGGCCTGTAGTGACGATGATATCTTCCTTAGAATAGGCGGCGATGAATTTGTAGTTTTAACAAACAGCGAAGACATGAGCCACGCAAATGATATCGTTGCGAAAGTAAATTCACTTAATGGCAAGACCGTAAAATGCGGCGATACAGAGTTCCCTGTAGACCTTCATATCGGAGCATTTAAGCAGAATTATACATATCATGTAAATGCGGATACAATGTTCAGCAATATCGCACAGGGTATAAGAGATATTCATAGCTAATACAAAAAGGGACTTATCACATAGTGATAAGTCCCTTTTATATTACATTTCCTTAATCTACGGCCGACAGGGAAATGCGACCGCGTTTTTTATCTACGTCTATAACTGTGACGTCCAAAATGTCACCCACCTTCACCACATCGAGTGGATGCTTTACGAACTTTTTAGAAAGCTTTGAAATATGAACCAGTCCATCCTGATGCACACCTATATCGACAAATACTCCGAAATCTACTATGTTTCGAACTGTGCCTTTAAGCGCCATACCTGGTGTCAAATCATCCATCGAAAGAACATCACTCTTTAGAATAGGAGCTGGCATATCCTCACGAGGATCACGCCCTGGCTTTTCAAGCTCCGCGATAATATCCTTTAATGTAGGCTCACCTACGCCCAGCATCTGTGCAAGCTTTTTTATATCATGAACCTTAGCCGCTACGCCTGCCAGTGAACCAGCTGACAAATCAGAAGGCTTATAACCCAAAAACTCTATCAGAGCCTTGGCTGCCTCATAGCTCTCCGGATGAACAGCTGTAGCGTCCAAAGGATTCTTTCCGCCTCTTATGCGAAGGAAGCCTGCACATTGCTCGTACGCCTTTGGTCCGAGCTTAGGCACCTTCTTAAGCTCACTTCTGCTCTTAAATGA
>JAZRWF010000024.1:0-18021 GCA_045599565.1 Lachnospiraceae bacterium | reverse complement strand
GGCTACATTTATCCTTGAGGATAGTGCCTTTAGTGGTGTAAAGAAGATCGCCGCTAAGGTCATCGGTGATATTGAACTTATCACTGATGTCAAATTAACTATGGAAAATAATAAGGCTGCTACTGGCAGCCGTATTTTAGTTGGAACCATAGATAAGAGTGAATATATAAAGGAACTCGAGGATAAGATAGAAGGCCTAAGTGAAATTCGTGGTAAGAGAGAGGTTTATCTGTTTAAGCTTATCGAGGACGAGGGGAAATCCACCCTTCTTATCGCAGGAAGCGATAAGCGCGGAACCATATATGGACTGTTTCATCTGTCTGAGATTCTGGGTGTTTCTCCTTGGGTTTACATGGCTGATGTGCTGCCTGCCAAGAGAAAGGAACTCATTTTAGATGACAGTGTAAATATGATTTCAAAGGAGCCTTCCGTAAAGTACCGCGGTTTCTTTATAAATGATGAGTGGCCTTCGTATGGAAACTGGACCTTCAAGCATTATGGTGGTTTCACAGCAGATATGTACGACCATGTATTTGAAGTGCTTCTTCGAATGAAGGGAAATTATCTATGGCCTGCTATGTGGACATCTAATTTTTCATTAGATGGTCCTGGAATGGCAAATGCTATTCTTGCTGATGAGTACGGCATCGTTATGTCAAATTCTCACCATGAGCCATGTCTTCGTCACTCAGAGGAGTGGGATTTAGTCAGAGGCGAGGGCAGCAGATATGGCAATGCATGGAACTTTGATAAGAATAAAGAAGGACTTACAAATTACTGGGCGGATGCGCTCGACAGAAATGGCAAGCTTGAGAATATTATCACAATAGGTATGAGAGGCGAGCGTGATTCTGAGATTTTAGGTCGTGCCGCCACACTTCAGGAGAATATAGATTATCTTAAAGAGGTTATAACCTGTCAGAATGAGCTGATTAAGCAGCATGTAAATGAGAATCTGGATGAGGTTCCTAGAATGCTTGCTCTCTATAAAGAGGTGGAGGCATACTATTATGGTGATGAGTCAGCGCCAGGTCTTAAGGATTGGGATGGACTGGATGGCGTGACCCTTATGCTCTGCGATGATAACTTTGCCAATACCCGAACTCTTCCGGTGGCAGAGAAGAAGGATCGCAAGGGCGGCTGGGGAATGTATTACCACTTTGATTACCATGGTGATCCAGTCTCATATGAATGGGTAAACTCTACACATCTTCCAAAGGTTTGGGAGCAGATGACCAGCGCCTATGAGTTTGGAATCAGAGATATCTGGATCGTAAATGTAGGTGATTTAAAGCCGCAGGAATTGCCACTTTCATATTTCCTTGATCTGGCTTATGACTATGATAAATATGGTATTTCTAACCCTAATTCTACAGATGAGTATGTTTTAGAGTTTGCTAGAAAGAGCTTTGGCACCACATTTGAAGAGGAAGATGTGGAAAAGATAGCTAAGCTTTTAAATGGCTACAGCGCACTGAATAATCTAAGACGTCCTGAGTCACTTCTTAGCGATACTATTCATCCTGTGAACTATGGTGAGGCAGATAGAATATTAAAGAAGACTAAGGCTTACACCATTATAGCGGATGGGCTATTAGAAAAGCTTGAGGCTAAGGGCTTTGATAAGGATGATGAGGAGTACAGTGCCTTCTATCAGTTGGTTTACTATCCAGTAGTGGCATCCATGAATGTATGGGCGCTCGCTCTTACAGCAGGAAAGAATGAGCTGTATGCTAAGCAGGGAAGGCTTCTTGCTAATAAGCTGGCAGAGGAGATGGAGAAGGCTCAGGTATTGGATCGTTTCCTTATGGACAGCTATCACCTTCTAAACCACGGCAAGTGGGATCAGCTTATGCTTTCAGAACACATTGGCTTTAAGCATTGGAATGATGAGGAGTGTCAGTTCCCGATCATCCATACTCTTATCCCAGCGAATAAGCCTCGCATGATAGTAGCTCTTTCGAACCAGACTGTAAGCTCGCAGGGTGGAGACTGGACTAGAAAGACTCTTTATGCTACAGATTTGCTCAGTCCTAAAAAGCGTTATATCGATATCGATATTGCGACAGGTGCTTTAGACAAGATCGATTTTGAGATTACAGGTGCGCCAGAGTGGCTTGAGCTTTCGAGCACCAGTGGATGTATAAGAAATTCTGGTTCTATTACAGTACGAGCATGCGCAAATGATGAGAAGCTGGCAAAGGAAGTGGGAGCAGGAGCTTTTGCTAAGGCTACACTTACTGTTAAGGCTGAAAAAGTGCATGTAGATATAGCAGTTTATGCCCTTGCTGTAGGAGAGACAGAAATAAATACAAATTATATTCCTATTTTGCCAGATGAACTTATAAGTAATCCAGCAGTAGCTAAGAACGAGATAGGTATTACCTTGGAGGCTGAGGATTACAGTGAGCTTTGCTGTGAAAAGGAGAGCTGCTTCAAGCTCTTAAAGCCATACGGAAAGTTTGGAACAGCGGTAAAGGCATTCCCTGTTACAGCTACATTTACACCAGGTGTAGATGCGCCAGCTGCTGTATATAAGGTGTATGCTCCAGCGGATGGAGAGTACGAGATTACGCTTAAGTGTGCTCCTTCTAATCCAGTGGATGAGAGAAACCTGTTAAGATGTGCAATGTCAGTGAATTCTGGAGCTATCGATACATTCTCTACTGTACCAGATGGTTTCGTCGGCGGAGATAGAACAGACCCTAATTGGGGAAAAGGTGTAATGGATAATTGCCGTAGTGTGTCAAGGTGTGTTAAAATGTCAAAGGGTGAAAACTCTATTAAGATATTTGCACTTGATCCGGCTTTTGTTCTTGAGCGTGTGCTGGTTAGAAGTGCAAGTACAAAATGGGCAGATGGTTTTGTAGGAGCAAAGGTAGCAGCATATGAAGAGAATTTCTAACGGAAATTTTGAATTTGTTAAACTGTCATGGCAGGATGACTTCTGCTATGACAGCTTAAAGGATATGAATTTAGATTTTAAGCCAGTCATGATACCACATGACTGGCTTATTTCGAATGTGGATGATCTGTACGAGGATGGAATCGGAATTTACAGGAAGACTTTCGAGCTCAGAGATTTGGATGCTAAGCACTATGAGATATATTTCGATGGCGTTTACATGGATTCCTCGGTTTATTTAAACGGAATGCTTTTAGGAGATTGGAAGTATGGATATTCCAGCTTTCATTTCTCGATGGATGAGGCTGGTGTAGAGGGTGAAAATGAGCTTATTGTCATAGTTCGTCATAAGAGTCCAAACACCAGGTGGTATTCGGGTGCAGGTATTTTTAGAAATGTTTATCTGTGTACTTCTGCTAAGGCATACATGGAAATGGATAGCCAGTATATCACATTTGAAAAGACTGAAAGTGCTGATGTATTTGATGTGCTTGCAGAGGTTACGATAGAGGGAAATCTTTCGGGCTATGAGGAAGTGACATTGACCGCTCAGCTTTTCGATGAGGAGGGTGAATTTGTCGCAGGAGCCAGCACTGACCTCAGCCGGCCAGGCAGAGTGCTTCTTAAAATGCCAAATTTAAAGCTTAACACATGGTCTTTGGATGAGCCGTACCTGTACAGTGTGAGACTGACTTTGTCCAGCGAGTGTGAGGTTTTGGATAGGTATATGACACTGACAGGTGCCAGAGTGATAGATTTTAAGCCGGAAAGTGGCTTTTATCTAAACGGTGAAAGAGTAGAGCTTAAGGGCGTTTGTCTTCATCATGATCAGGGCTGCTTAGGATCAGCCTTTAATACTGAGGCTATGCGCAGACAGATTGCCATCATGAAGGAGATGGGAGCAAATGCGATAAGAACCACCCACAATATGCCGGACCCAATGCTACTTAGGCTTTGTGATGTGATGGGTATGCTGGTCATAGATGAGGCCTTTGATATGTGGGAGATGCCAAAGACCACCTATGATTATGCGAGGTTCTTTAAGGAGTGGCATGAAAAGGATGTAAAAAGCTGGGTGAATCGCGATGCGAACCATCCTTGTATCATCATGTGGTCTATAGGTAACGAGATACCAGATACACATGCATCTGACCATGGCAGGGAGATAACTATCGATTTAAAGAATCTGGTGGAAAAATATGATTATCGTGGACATGCCAGGGTCACCATAGGTTCGAACTATATGCCATGGGAGGGAGCACAGAGATGCGCCGATGAGATAAAGCTGGCCGGATATAACTATGGGGAATTATATTACGATAAGCATCACAGCGAGCATAAGGATTGGATAATATATGGCAGTGAGACCGAGTCCATCGTTATGAGCCGCGGTATTTATCATTTCCCATATAGGCAGTCTATTTTATCTCATGATGATGAGCAGTGCTCTTCGCTTGGAAACAGCTGTACTAGCTGGGGAGCTAAATCTATAGAGTCTATCATAATCCATGAGAGAGATAGAAAGTACTCCTGCGGCCAGTTCATTTGGTCAGGCTTTGATTATATAGGAGAGCCGACACCTTACCACACGAAGAACTCATACTTTGGACAGGTGGATACAGCAGGCTTCCCGAAGGATGCCTATTATCAGTGGCAGGCTGCATGGGTGGAGCCAAGTGAGAGAATCGTACTTCATGGATTCCCATATTGGAGCTATAATGAGGGCCAGCTTATAGATCTTCGAGCTGCGACAAATGCTCCAAAAGTGGAGCTCAAGGTGAATGGAAAATCCCAAGGTGTTCAAAATATAGAAAGAGATACAGGCTCAAAGCTCACAGGTGACTGGTGCGTGCCTTACGAGAAGGGCGAGATAGAGTTCATAGCTTACGATGAAAATAATCATATATTAGCGTCGGAAAAGCACCATTCCTTTGGAGAGGCAGCTTCGCTTTCGGTGGAGGAGAATGCCATTCATGAGCACATAGCCGGAGTCAGAGATATTATCTGGCTAGAGATAGGTGCAAAGGATAAGGATGGTTATCCAGTAGAGAACGCAAATAATCTCGTAGAGGTCAAGGTGAAGGGTAATGCTTTTATAGCAGGCCTGGACAGCGGTGATTCCACAGATTACAGCCCATACAAGGGGGATAAAAAAAGATTATTTGCAGGAAAGCTTTTAGTGGCTGTTATGATAGGTGATGAGCCTTCTGATATAGAGGTGGAGCTTACTTCCGAAGGGTTAAAGTCAGCAGCTTATAAGCTAACAGTCACAGAAAAGATAGATAGAGCAGACGAGTATGGAAGGACAGAGGCGCAGCCTTTGGTTTCATATGGCAAGGACGAGTCATTATGGCCTCGTGAGATAACACTTTCGTCTGAGGATGGCTATGAGATAAGTGAAGAAAAGCCTGATATTATGGTAAAGGCGAGTGTAACTCCAGCGGACAGTGCTTCTGATGATGAATATGTATGGGAGGCTCTTACCACAGCAGGCTTTACACATCCATTCGTGAAGGTGGAAGCGCTGGGCGACTGTGCTAGGTACAGTGCTATTGGGGACTGCGAGTTTAGAATTCGCTGTATCATAAAATGCAAGGACGGTGGAAAGCGGGTTTTCTCTGAAATAGAGGCAAAGGCTTCTGGAATGGGAGAGGCATTTGTGGATCCGTATGGCTTCGTAGTGGGTGCTATGTACTCACGTGGTATCGGTGAACTGGGCAATGGAAATGAGCATGGTGTGGCTTCAGGAAGAGAGGCGACCTCTGTCATCACTTATGACAATGTGGACTTTGGCGAATTTGGATCAAATGTATTACATTTGCCGATATTTGCGCTTTCATCAGATGAATATCCTATAGAAATCTATGAGGGCATGCCTGGAGAAGCTGGCGCAGTGCTGATAGATAAAATAGTTTATCAGAAGCCTAGTATTTGGAACACCTATCAGGAGGAGGTCTACACATTAAGTCAGCGCTTTAAGGGTGTGAAAACCATATCATTTGCATTCCATGCAAAGGTGCACATGAAGGGCTTCTATTTTGAAAAGCTTTCAAAGGCTTATGGGGTGCTTTTAGGATCTGATGCAGACAAGGTCTATGGGGATAGATTTGAGAAATCTGGCGATGCTATCCTTGACATTGGAAACAATGTCACTATCGAATACAACGGCATGGACTTCGGGACAGATGGGGCTTCCAAGGTGCGCTTCCTCGGACGTACAAATAATGAACTGCAGACTATTCACATAAACATAGTGACTGCTGAAGGCTCGACCAGGCAGATAGTTGAGTTTAAGGGTACCGCAGAGCCACATGAGATGATGTTTGAGCTTACACCTATAACGGGCACGGTGGATATACATCTCATTTTCCTGCCAGGTACACACTTCGAGCTGTATGAGGTGCAGTTTATACGGTAGTTTTACATAATTTTACGCCCCTTGGCACAGCTAGGCTATTTTATGCCAGTGACTGCCAACGCTATTTCACTAATGCTTATTCTTGTCAAAAGTGGTCGCCTCAACGCGCCATCCGGGCGCGGTTCGGCTCAAGTTTACATCCTTGTAAACTTGACCGCTTTTGTCTACGAATTTCGCAAAGTGAAATTACGCTCGTTGTCAAGTGGCATAGTATAGCCTAGCTGTGTCAGGGGCTTACATTACGACAAAACCTAGCGAGCAAGACGCAGTATTTGATGTCGAGCGACTTGGTCGAATTATACATTTCACTTTGCGAAATGCACAGCCGCACGCGGGAAAAATAACACGATGTTATTTTTAGCCGTAACGTGCCATGGATGGGACCTTGCGGCGACCGCGTGCGGCAAAGCATGAGCATTAGTGAAATGATAATGAAGATCACTCGCGAGATAGGAAATACTGCGTCTTGCTCGCGTATGTAGGTGATAAAAAAGCCCCTGCAGATGCAGAGGCTTTTTATTATGACATGTACATAGAGCGGTACTCGGTAGGGGTGCAGCCGTGAGCTTGCTTGAAGACACGGTTGAAGGTGGCCAGTGAGTTAAAGCCGCTGTTCATGGCTACATCTGATATGGAGAGATCAGTCTTGTCCAAAAGAAGTATTTCGGCAAGTATAATCTTTCGCTTGGTCAGGTAGTCATAGTAGGTTACACCAGTGAATTTTTTAAATAATCTGATGAAGTGTGAGGTGGAGAAGCCTGCCATGGCGGCGAGGTCATCCACTGATAAGTCATCAGTGCAGTGCTCATTCATGTATGTGCAGATATTATAGAATACATCGATATAGTACTGCTGCTTTTCAGCCTTGGCTTCGTTCAGGCTGTCCACCTGAGAGAAGCGAATGCGTCCAGCCTTTACCAAAAAGGTGATGAGATAAGCGTGGATGCTGGCTTCGTAAAGCGGAAGCTTCTCAGAATACTCTTTTACTATAGTCTTAAGGATAAAGGCTAGTGTGTCGTGTCCATCGGTATCCTCGGTTTTCTTGAATACAGCGCATGGGTAGAACTTATTTAAGATGGCATCGTATCCATTAACCTCTCGAAGCACTGCGTTGTCTATCTGAATGATGAGTCTGATGCCTGAGTTTGGACATTTTATCTCGTGCAGCTCACCTGAAGGGATGAGCATTATATCGCCTGGGTCTAATACGTAGGTTTCGTCTCGTACTATAATAGTGTAGTTATTTTCTATGGGCATAATAATTTCGAGATCTGTATGCCAGTGCGGAAGATAGTTCTCTACCTGATCATTTCGCCATATGGTGAAAATAGGGTTTGTCTTTCTGTCTACGACCTCTTGTCTGCCGTGTAATTCTGCTTGCATAATCTTCACCTTCTTAATTTGATAGATTAGTTGCATTTGAGTTATTAGATATTATCATATATTTATCATTTTTTCACTATGAAAATTGTACAATAAATGGGCTGTCAATTAGTTTAATATGTTAAATGGTTGAAAATGAGACGGTTTTTGATGCTTATGAAAGCGCTTTCAGATGTGTTTGGAAGATCATGAAATCTAGCGTTGGTAATATTTGATGAATCGAAAGCTTGATTTAAGGTGCAGTTTTTGTCAAATAGTGTCATAATAGCAGCATCAAAATAAGACTTCTGCTATTAGAAAGAGGAAATCTATGAGTAGTGTACATGATAAGGAAAATATAGAAGCGCTTAGAATCAAGGCCAGAGAGCTTGTTTCTCAGATGACCTTGGAGGAGAAGGTTTCGCAGACTCTTAGCTGGGCTAAGGGAATTGATAGACTTGATATTATAGCATATAACTGGTGGAATGAAGCTCTTCACGGTGTGGCTAGAGCTGGTGTTGCCACTGTCTTTCCACAGGCTATAACATTGGCTGGCAGCTTTGATGAGGATCTCGTGTATGAGGTGGCTGATACTATCTCTACTGAGGGACGTGCGAAGTATAATAACCAGCAGAAGTATAATGACACAGATATTTATAAGGGACTTACCTTCTGGTCTCCTAACATTAATATATTCCGTGATCCTAGATGGGGCAGAGGTCATGAGACCTATGGAGAGGATCCATATCTTACTTCTCGCCTTGGCGTAAGCTTTGTAAAGGGTATTCAGCAGGAAGAGGATGGCGTTATGAAGGCGGCTGCATGTGCTAAGCATTTCGCTGTTCACTCTGGTCCAGAGGATGTCAGACACTCTTTCGATGCTAAGGTCAGCGTACAGGACATGAGAGAGACCTATCTCCCTGCATTTGAAACCTGTGTTAAGGAAGGTAAGGTCGAGGCTGTCATGGGCGCATATAACCGTACTAACGGTGAGCCATGCTGCGGATCTAAGACCTTGCTTAAGGATATCTTAAGAGATGAGTGGGGCTTTACTGGTCATGTTACATCTGACTGCTGGGCTATTAAGGATTTTCATGAGGGTCACAGAGTAACACACTCTGCTATAGAGTCTGTGGCGCTTGCTATGAATAATGGCTGTGATCTTAACTGTGGAAACCTGTTTACATCTCTTGTAGATGCAGTGGAGCAGGGTCTTGTAGATGAGAGTCGTATAGACGAGGCTGTTGTAAATCTTTATGTCAGCCGTATGAAGCTGGGTGTTCTTGGAACTCCTAAGCACACAAAGTATGATGATATAACCTTTATGGACTGCGATACAAAGGCTTCTAAGGCACTTAATTTAAAGGCTGCCAAGAGAAGTATGGTTCTTCTTAAGAATGATGGACTTCTTCCACTTAAGAAGGATGATGTGAAGACTATCGGAGTTATTGGACCTAATGCTAATAACAGAAAGGCTCTTGTAGGTAACTATGAGGGTACTTCATCTGAGTATGTGACAGTTCTCGAAGGTATCAGAAAATATGTAGGTGAGGATACCAGAATTCTCTTCTCAGAGGGCTGTCACTTACATAAGGATAGAGTTGAAAACCTCGGAGTAGCTAATGACCGTATCGCAGAGGTAAAGGGAATCTGCGAGAATTCAGATGTTATCGTTCTTTGCATGGGACTGGATGCAGGCCTTGAAGGTGAAGAGGGTGATGAGGGTAACGCATATGCTTCTGGCGATAAGCCAAGTCTTGATCTTCCAGGACTTCAGCAGCAGATTATAGATACAGTAGCAGAGTTTAATAAGCCAGTAGTGCTTGTTCTTCTCAGTGGCTCTGCACTTGCTATAGGAAAGGCTTCTGATGAAGTAAATGCTGTTCTTTATGCTGGTTATCCCGGTGCGCAGGGTGGTAATGCTGTAGCTCAGATTCTTTTCGGAGCGGCATCTCCAGAGGGTAAGCTTCCTATTACCTTCTATAAGACTACAGAGGAGCTTCCAGACTTCACAGATTACTCTATGAAGGGTCGTACATATAGATACATGGTTCAGGATGCTTTGTATCCATTTGGTTATGGACTTAGCTATGCTGATGTTAAATTAAGTAATGTAGCAGTAGATACCACGAAGATTTCTATGAATGGCGTGGATGTATGTGTAACACTTACAAATGACAGCACTTATGAGACAGCTGAGACAGTTCAGCTCTATATAAAGGCTGAAAGACCAGGTACACCTAATGCTTCACTTAAGGGCTTAAAGAAGGTAAGACTTCTTCCAGGTGAGAGCAAGGATGTTAAGCTTCATCTTTCATATGAAAGCTTTGGATTATATAACGAAGAGGGTAAGCTTATGGTGGAGCCAGGAGATTACACCCTCTATGTAGGCAAGAGCCAGCCAGATAAGGTGAGTGTATCGCTTGTGGGATCTGCTCCTGTAGCGGTAAGGCTTAGTGTATAAGAGGGTTCCCTCTTGTTGACAACGGACCCTCCCCTGTTGATGTGTTTGCTCATTTTTTCTCATAATAAAGGGACAGTTTGGTGTAGTAGCCGACTGTCCTTTTATATTGAAATAAATGCCAGAAATGATATAATACAAAACGTCTACAAAATATTTTCCATATGAAAAGGAGAAGGAAATGAAGAAGTTTTTTGGAGAGTTTAAGACTTTTGTACTTAGAGGAAATGTAATGGATATGGCAGTCGGTGTCATCATCGGTGCTGCGTTCCAGGCTATTGTTAATTCGCTTGTTAATGATATTATCTCACCATTTATTGGTCTTATTGCTAATACTGATTTGAGCGAGATGGTAGCTATGGTGGGCGATGTAGAGATTAAGTATGGTGCATTTATCACTGCTATTATAAACTTCATCATCATGGCCTTTGTTCTTTTCTGTGTCGTAAAGACTATAAATAAGGTTACTTCATTTGGAAAGAAGCCAGAAGCTCCAGCAGAGCCTACCGAGAAGGAGTGCCCATACTGCAAGTCTAAGATTAATATTAAGGCAACCAAGTGTGCTTTCTGTGCATCAGAGGTAGAATAGATGAAATTTGTACCTACTAAGTTGGACTTTGAATTATCACCGTATACTGGTTTTACAAGGGATACCTGGATAGAGGCAGGCACCTGGTTATTAGAGGGTATCTTTTCAAATATAAAGGATTTTAAGGATCCTGTAGTGATGGAGAGGGTGGAGACTGAGGTCAGCTACCCACACAGCTACGATAATATTCATGAAGTGAGGGCTGAGTATTTTGAGGGACTTACCAGATCCTTCTTTACAGCTGCTGTCATAATTCATGAGAATCCAGAGATCACATTAAATGGCATAAAGCTAAAGGATTATTATAAGTCGCATATCTTAAGAAGCGTGGATGAAGGTGATAAGCTTTTCGTCGGAAGCTATGAGAGCCTTTGCAAGGAAAGCAAGGATCCTAATCCATTTAGAGCTTATCAGCAGACCGTTGAGACCTGTGCCTTGGTTATTGGTCTTGATTTTTGTAAGTCAGAGATTTGGGACACATACACTAAAGAGGAAAAGGATAAGATAGCTGCCTTCTTAAAGGCATTTGCTGAGGCACCTACTGTTCCACAGAACTGGCGCATGTTTAACATGCTCGATATGGCTTTCCTTTATAAGGAGGGCTATGAGATAGATGAGTCTGTAATGACGGACCATGCGGCGCATATTGTAAATTATTATGCAGGGGATGGCTGGTATAGAGATGGCCATTCATTTGATTACTACAGCTGTTGGGCCTTTAATATGTATGGTCCACTCTGGTGCAAATGGTACGGCTACGACAAGGCACCTAAGCTTGCGAAGCTATTCGAGAGAGCTAGCGATGAGCTGATGGAGACCTACGACAGAATGTATGACCGTGAGGGTCATGGCGTTATGTGGGGTCGCTCGGGTATATACAGAAATGCTACGACCTCTGCTTTCGATGGTAACTTCTTTTTGAATAATCCAAAGGGGAATCCTGGTATAGCCAGACGTATCAGCTCAGGCTGCCTTATGCAGTTCTTTGGAAGAGATGATTTTAGAGCAAAGGGTATTCCTACGCTTGGCTATTACGGTCAGTTTTCTCCACTTATTCAGGGCTATAGCTGTGCGGAGAGTCCACTTTGGCTTGGAAAGGCTATGCTTTGTCTGCATTTGCCGAAGGATCATCCATTCTGGACAGCTAAGGAAGAACTCGGAATCTGGGACACCTTAGGCAAAGGAAAGCTTCCTCTTGTGACAGCACTTAATGCACCTGGTATATGTATTTCGAACCATGGAGCGAATGGTGATACTGTACTTCGAACTGGTAAAGTCGATAAAAAGTGGGATGATTTCCATGGAATGCATAATTATTCAAAGCTATCATATTTTGCATCGCTCCCTTGGGATAGCGGATGCGGAAGTGTTCAGTCTATGCAATACATTATGCATGATGAGACGGATAATGAGGATATTTGGGGAAATCAGACTCTTTGGGCTGGGCTTAGGGATCAGGTTCTGTATAGAAGAATCTTCTTTAAAAAGGTTCCACAGACAGAAAGTCACTGGACTTTGGCTATGGATTTGGCAGATATAGCGCTTCCTAAGGGTATTCTGCGCGTGGACAGGCCTAGACTCCACAGAAAGCCGGAGACTATTACACTAGGAGCACTGGGATTTCCGGATAATGGCACTACCATTGAGAAAATGGAAGAAGATGGTGTGTCTGCTATCATTCTTAAGGGACAGGATAGCCAGGGCGTAAAGCGCTCTATCGCATTTGCTACATACAGCGGCTTTGAGAAGATGGATACTATTTCCTTAGAGGGAACTAATGCAGACTCTAAAAAGTCTATTCTTCCTTATGCGACCTATAGGAGAGATAAGCTTAATCACTATGAGGATAATTTGCTTATCAGTGCAGTATTCACTGCTCAGGGAGAGGATGAAATCACAAAAGAGGATATTTTTTGCATAAAGAAGGTGACCACCTTTGATGAGGAGGGAATAGGCGGATATGGACCTATCGATGTCGAGTTAAAGGATGGACAAAAATTTACAGTGGATTTTGATAAGATCGAAGGTAATTTCTCGATCTAAGGGATAACTAACACATGGCACATACACTTGATTTAAGTGTAAGAGAGTTTGTGGAATTTTTGCTTATGTCGGGCTCTATAGATGATGGAGACGGCGCACTTAGGGATTCCACAGAGGCTATGAGAGCCGGCGCGAAACTGCACAGAAAGCTGCAGAAGGCTGCCGGCTCTAATTATCATGCAGAGGTTTCTCTTTCGTGCATGTTGGACTATGAAAGGTTTTCGCTAAAGCTAAGTGGAAGGGCTGACGGTATCATCTATGATGAAGAAAATGAAAAAGTTCTGATAGATGAAATAAAGGGTATGTATGCGGATGTGAAAAGCTTTGAGAGTCCAATAGTAGTGCACCTGGCGCAGGCCAGATGTTATGGCTATATGTGGCTTTTAGAACACGAGAATCTTAACGAAATAGATATAAGAATTAGCTATGTGAATCTCGAGGATGAAACGAATACAAAGCAGTTTTTGGAAACCTTGCCAAGAAGCTATCTTTTCGAATGGATGGATGGGCTAAAGAATGACTACGAAAAATGGGGAGTCTTTAGTGTGGATCACGAGGAGGCAGCAGCCGATTCCGCCAAAGCCTTAAGCTTTCCGTTTGAGTACAGGCCTGGACAAAAGGAGCTGGTGGCGAGAGTATATACTTCTATAAAAAACAGAAATACCCTTTTTATACAGGCACCGACGGGGGTTGGAAAGACTATAAGCACGGTATTTCCATCGGTGGCAGCTATAGGTCAGGGACTAATAAAGCGCATCTTTTATCTCACGGCCAGAACTATAACCAGAACGGTGGCGATAGATACGGTGAAGCTGCTTTTAGAGAGCGGATGGGAAGGCTCAGCCATTGTTATCACGGCTAAGGATAAGGTCTGTCCCATGGAGGAAAGGCTGTGCAATCCAATAGACTGCGCAAGAGCAAACGGTCATTATGACAGATTATTAGTGGCATTATACGACCTTATAACACACGAAAGCTTGATAACAAGGGATGTGATAGAGGAGTATGCTAAAAAACATGAGGTCTGCCCTTTTGAGCTGACATTGGATGCCAGTCTCTGGGTTGATATAATAATATGTGATTATAACTATGCATTCGATATGGATGTGTACTTAAAGAGATATTTTATGACTAGCCGAGCTGCTGAAACTGTACTTTTAGTAGATGAGGCACATAATCTGGTGGACAGAGCCAGAGAGATGTACTCTGGAGAAATTACGAAGGCAGAGATTAGAAAGGTTAAAAAGCTTCTTGGCACCAAAATCTCAGATATACCGAGACTTTACGAAAAAATGAAGGCTTTTATAGCGGAATATCCATTATATGGTGAGGAAAAGGAGGAATATACTGAAATATTCTTTAAGCTTCGAACCATGAGCCTTCTTCTGGAGGACTTCGATGAAGCGTACAGTAAAAAGGTATTTGATGATGTAAAATGTCAGGTGAAGTGTATAGACCCTTCTATGTTCTTGACACTCAGATCATCTATGTGCGCGGCTACGGTATTCTTTTCGGCAACGCTATTGCCTATAGATTATTACAAATCGCTTCTCACGAAGGATGATGAGGCGATAGCTGTGTACGCGCCATCGCCATTTGATCCTAAAAAAAGACGGATTCATTTTGTGTCAGATGTGAGCAGCAGGTACAGAGACAGAGGGCCTCAGATGTATCACAGGATGGCAATGCATATACTGCGCATTGTGAATGAGAGACCAGGAAATTACATGGTTTTTGGTCCGTCCTACTCATTTTTAGGGGAAGTGGCATCGTATTTGGATGAGAAGACACTTGGAGCAAGGCTTCTTATGCAGTCATCGGATATGAGCGAGGCGGATAGAGAGGCATTTTTAACGGAGTTTGAAGCCTTTGATGAGAAAGAAAATAGCGTGGTGGCCTTTTGTACACTCGGAGGCATTTTCTCAGAGGGAATCGACCTAAGGGGAGAGGCTTTGATAGGTGTGATTATACTGGGTGCAGGGCTGCCTCAGGTGGATGACTATAGGAAAATGATATCAGACTTTTTCGATGAAAAGGGTAAGAGTGGTTTCGACTTTGCATACCTATATCCAGGTATGAACAAGGTGGTTCAAGCCGCAGGAAGACTTATCAGGACGGAAGAGGATGAGGGAGATATATATCTTTTGGATGACAGATTCTTAAGGTGGGAATATAAAAATTGTATGCCACGCGAGTGGTTTATGTGATATGATATCTAAGGTTACGTCTGAAATTCATGAAATCGAGTAATAGGACGTAATGATAAAGGTAGGGGTAATGTTTCTATGAAAAAAATAATAAATAAGATTTCGGCTTTTTTTCTAGCCGCGGCTATAGCGGTAGCGACTGTGATTCCGGCTCCGTTGGCAAATGCAGCAGGGGAGAGCGTAGATATCATTTTTACGTCTGATATTCATTCTCATTTAAAGAGCTTCCAGACTATTTTCGAGGGCGAATATAGGGAAGTGGGCGGCTTGGCAAAGATTAAGACCGCCATAGACAGCGTTAAGGGAGAGAAGCCTGATGCGCTTGTATTAGATGGTGGCGATTTTTCTATGGGAACTATTTACCATACCCTTTATGAATCGCAGGCCAGTGAGCTTCGAATGCTTGGAGATATAGGAGTGGAGGCTACTACCTTTGGAAATCATGAGTTTGATTTCGGAAGTGAAGGTCTTTCTAATATGTTAAACGTAGCCATGGATTCCAATGAAACTGTTCCGCAGCTTCTCATCTGCAATGTGGACTGGGATGGACAGCTGAATTTGGCAGGCGTAAGACAGGTAAAGGGTGCCTTTGACAGATATGAGGTAAAGCCTTTTACTTACATTCAAAAGGGCGGAGTAAATATAGCGCTTATAGGTGTATTTGGAAAGGACGCATTAAACAGTGCACCTAGCTGTGAACTAAAGTTTAGGGATCCTATCGAAGCTGTAAGGGAGACTGTGGCG
Organism: Lachnospiraceae bacterium; assembly: GCA_045599565.1. Taxonomy (GTDB): domain Bacteria; phylum Bacillota; class Clostridia; order Lachnospirales; family Lachnospiraceae; genus Pseudobutyrivibrio. Next base: position 2,292 of record JAZRWF010000024.1, on the reverse strand, counting down.
TATATAAAGAATGAGGGTAAGGCTGATATGATAGTTCTCATCTCACATTCAGGTCTCGGTACAGATGCTACCACGGACGAGATGGGTGAGAATCTTTATACCAGCGGAAAATCAGAAGATGAGCTGATGGCGAAGAATGTGCCTGATTTGGATGTCATTCTGGCGGGCCATTCTCACACTATCGTGAAGCAGTCTCTTCTTTACGGAAATACACATATTATAGGCTGTGGTGAGTACTCTGAGTATCTTGGACATGCGTCCTTTTTAAGAAGGGCTGACGGCCGATGGGATATGGCTTCATATTCGCTTATTCCAATGACGGAGAATGTGCCAGAGGATGAGGCTGTTCTTGGACATTTAGCGGAATACGAAAAGATAATAGATGAAGATTACCTAAAGCAGTTTGATCTCTCTCACGACCAGATACTTTGTACGAATCCGTACAGATTCGATACTGTAAAGAATGTTTATGACAATCACACTGAGAGTAATCTTGGAAATCTTTTGTCTGATTCGTTCAGAATTCAGGCATCAAAGGCATTGGGAGAGCCAGTGGATGTGGCAGTGGTTCCTGCAGGCTGCATCAGAGAGACGTTCCCGGTGGGTGATATAACAGTCGATGATGCCTTTACCAGCTATTCTTTGGGTAAGGGCGCTGATGGGGTGGTAGGTTACCCTTTGCTTAGATTCTATATGACGAAAAAGGATTTAAAAACCGTGGCAGAGGTAGACGGCACCTTGTCTGAAATCATGAGGAACGCCAGATTATATACCTCTGGAGCAGGCTTTAGCTATAATCCGCACAGAATTATTATGAATCGAGTGAGCGATATATGGCTGGATACTGTAAATGGCAGAGAGGAGCTAGAAAAGGATAGGCTGTATTCTGTGGTGGCGGATATGTATGCGGTACAGATGATAGCAGCCGTCAAGTCTGTTTCAAAGGGTCTCATCGTCATAGAGGTAAGGGATGAAAATGGAAATCCTGTGACGGATTTGAATACACTTATTATACACGAGCAGGATGGAACTGAACTTAAGGCCTGGGAAGCTATAGCAAAGTACATGGAGGGCTTCGAGGACGGAGTCATGCCTGCTAAGTATGAGGGACATGAGGGAAGAAAGGTCGTAGAGACAGGCTGGTCTCCGGTGGATACCCTGAAAAATCCTAATATTTATACGTTGTTTGGAATAGTGGTAGCGATAGCGGCTTTGTTCTTTACATGGGTTATCATAAAGGTTGTTATCCTAAATCCATTGAAGTATTTTAATAATAAAAAATAGTGCCAAAGGGGGTGCTGGTCGATTGACCGGCACCCCTCTTTTGTGGTAGAATACATAAGTTAATATAGGCTCAATGTGGGAAAGTGTAACTTTTAGTAATTTAGGAGAAAATATAAATGTTTGATAAATTAGATGATCTTATCATGCGATATGAGGAAATAATGCGACTTTTGTCAGAGCCAGATGTGGCTAATGACGGAGCACGTTTTCAGAAGCTTATGCGTGAGCAGGCGAATCTGGCACCTATCGTAGAGGCGTATAAAGCTTATAAAAAGGCGAAGGAAACTATAGATGACAGCCTTATGATGCTGGACGAGGAGAGCGATCCTGATATGAAGGAAATGCTTCGTGAGGAGCTGGCTCAGGCTAAGAAGGATGTGGAAAAGCTGGAAGGGGAACTCAAGATACTGCTTCTTCCAAAGGACCCTAACGATGATAAGAATGTTATCGTGGAAATCAGAGCTGGCGCTGGCGGTGAGGAGGCTGCGCTTTTCGCAGCGGAGATCTATCGCATGTATCAGCATTATGTAGAGTCTAAGGGCTGGAAGACAGAGCTTCTTGAATTCGAAGAGACCGGTATCGGCGGAATGAAAAATGTCGAGTTCATGGTTAAGGGAAATGGAGCTTATTCTATACTAAAGTACGAGTCCGGAGTGCACCGCGTTCAGCGTGTTCCAGAGACTGAATCACAGGGTCGTATTCAGACCTCTACCTGCTCGGTAGCCGTTATGCCAGAGGCGGAGGATGTGGATGTAGTCATCGAGGATAAGGATATTCGTATCGATGTAATGAGAGCTTCGGGAAACGGTGGTCAGTGTGTAAATACCACAGACTCAGCTGTTAGACTTACTCATTATCCTACAGGTATCGTTATCTATTCTCAGACTGAAAAGTCACAGCTTCAGAATAAGGAGAAGGCTTTCGCATTACTTAGAGCAAAGCTCTATGACATGGCACTTCAGGAGCAGCAGGATGCGGCAGCAGCAGAACGTCGCTCACAGATCGGTA
>JAZRWF010000023.1:0-52606 GCA_045599565.1 Lachnospiraceae bacterium | reverse complement strand
GTGGATAAGACCATTTTATCGCTCCCGTTAGATGGAATAGTCGCCGCATGCGGATGTCATGTAGAGATAGATGGTAAAGTATGTTATGAATACTTAATGTCCGAGCAGTTTATAAAGAATACTCTAAAGATTTGTAAGGATCATAGGTTTAGACCGATTATGGAAGGTCCCCAATCCTTGTATTTGGATTATGAGGACTTTCCAGAGGAAGACCCTTACGGAATGAGACTTAGGCGCTCATTAAAGGATATCCCAGCTATCGAAGGAAATGAGAAAAATTGGGTTGTTAATAAATTTAGTATAGCTACAGAGGGCGAGGAAGATGTGCGTCAGGATGGCTATAGATTATTTGAACCTGATTTTGAGCTTTTGATTCACTCGAAGGATGTCTGCGAGCTGGTGCCGAAGGGACACAGCAAAGGAACCGGTATCCTAAAGGTATGTGAAATACTTAAGATACCCGTCTCTGAGACGATTGCATTTGGTGATTCAGCCAACGATATAGAAATGCTAAAGACAGCTGGTCTTAGTATATGTATGGGTAATGGAACTGATGAAGCCAAGGCGGTCAGTGACTATGTGACTACAGATATTCTAGATGACGGAATATATAATGCATTAAAACATTTTGAATTGATTTAATAGATAGGAGAGGACGTATGAGTAAAGAATTGGCAAAGACCTATGATCCTAAGGGTCTTGAAGACAAAATATATGCGAATTGGGAGAGCAAAGGATATTTTCATGCTGAGGTAGATCGCTCTAAAAAGCCTTTTACCATAGTTATGCCACCTCCTAATATCACAGGTCAGCTTCACATGGGACATGCACTGGATAACACCATGCAGGATATTCTCATTCGTTATAAGCGTATGCAGGGATATTCTGCTCTTTGGCAGCCAGGTACAGACCACGCGGCTATAGCTACTGAGGTAAAGGTAATAAAGCATCTTAAGGATCAGGGAATAGAGAAGGCTGATCTTGGCCGCGAGGGATTCCTCGAGAAGTGCTGGGACTGGAGAGCAGAATATGGTACACGTATCGTTTCACAGCTTAAGAAGCTTGGTTCTTCGGCTGACTGGGAGAGAGAACGCTTCACTATGGATGAAGGCTGCTCTAAGGCAGTAGAGGAAGTATTTATAAAGCTTTACGAGGATGGAAAGATTTACAAGGGAAACCGTATTATAAACTGGTGTCCTGTATGTAAAACTTCTATTTCTGATGCTGAGGTAGAGCATGAGGAGCAGGCTGGCCATTTCTGGCACATGAAGTACGAAATCGTAGGCGAGCCAGGAAATTATGTAGAGTTTGCTACCACTCGTCCTGAGACGATGCTTGGAGACTCTGCTGTAGCTGTTAATCCTAATGATGATAGATATAAGTCTATAATAGGAAAGACAGTAATGCTTCCGTTCATGAATCGTGAGATTCCTGTTATTGCAGACGAATATGTAGATATGGAGTTTGGTACAGGTGTAGTTAAGATTACCCCTGCACATGACCCTAACGATTTTGAGGTAGGTAAGAGACATAATCTTCCTGTTATAAACATCCTAAACGATGATGCCACTATTAACGAGCTTGGCGGTGAATTTGCTGGAATGGATCGTTATGAAGCTAGAAAGCTCATCGTTTCAAAGATGGATGAGATGGGTCTTCTGGTTAGAATAGAGGATCACACCCATAATGTAGGTACACATGACAGATGTAAGACCACCGTTGAACCTATGGTTAAGCCACAGTGGTTCGTAGCGATGGAGGAGCTCGCAAAGCCTGCTATCGAAGCAGTTAAGAACGGTGATTTAAAGTTTGTACCTGCCAATTATGACAAGACATATCTGCACTGGCTGGAGGGAATTAGAGACTGGTGTATTTCCAGACAGCTTTGGTGGGGACACAGAATACCAGCTTACTACTGCAGCGACTGTGGTGAGATGGTAGTAACAAAGTCTGAAAATGCCCCTACAGTATGTCCTAAGTGCGGCGGTACACATATGAAGCAGGATGAGGATACACTTGATACCTGGTTTTCATCTGCTCTTTGGCCGTTCTCTACTCTTGGCTGGCCAAATAATACTGAGGAGATGGATTACTTCTATCCTACTAATGTTTTGGTAACTGGATATGACATCATATTCTTCTGGGTTATCAGAATGGTATTTTCGGGCTATGCGCAGACTGGCAAATGTCCTTTCGATACCGTACTTATCCATGGTCTTGTAAGAGATTCGCAGGGTCGCAAGATGAGTAAGTCTCTTGGAAATGGTATCGATCCGCTTGAGATTATAGACCAGTACGGAGCAGATGCTCTCCGTCTTACACTTATTACTGGTAATGCACCAGGAAATGATATGCGTTTCTATAATGAGCGCGTAGAGAATAGCCGAAATTTTGCTAACAAGGTTTGGAATGCATCACGTTTCATTATGATGAACCTGGGAGATGCTGATGTTAAGAAGCCTGCAGCTTCAGAGCTTGCTCCAGAGGATAAGTGGATTCTTTCTAAGGTAAATACACTTGCAAAGGATGTTACATATAATCTGGATTCCTTCGAGCTAGGTATAGCTGTTCAGAAGGTATATGACTTTATATGGGATGAGTTCTGTGATTGGTACATAGAGTTTGTAAAGCCTCGTATGTATGCGCAGGGTGAGGATGCAGTATCTAAGAAGAGAGACAGTGCACTTTGGACTCTTAAGTACACACTTAGTCAGGCACTTAAGCTTTTGCATCCATTTATGCCATTTATTACAGAGGAAATCTATACTACTCTTTGTCCAGAGGAAGAGACTATCATGCTTGCCAACTGGCCAGTTTATGATGAGGCTATGAACTATGCAGTGGAGGAGGCACTTATCGAGCGAGCTAAGTCTATCGTTAGAGGTATGAGACAGCTCCGTGTAGATATGGATGTTCCACCATCAAGAAAGGCACATATCTTCGTAGTTACCACAGATGCTAAGGCTTCTGATGACTTTAACGCTATATCAAAGCTTTGCGAGTCTCTCGCTGGAGCTACAGGTATTACGGTTCAGGCAGATAAGACTGGAATAGGTGAGGATGCAGTAAGTGCTGTTATCGCAGATGCAGTTATGTATGTTCCTTTAGCAGAACTGGTAGATTTTGAGAAGGAGAGAGAGCGTCTTACAAAGGAGAAGGCACGTCTAGAGGGCGAGGTGGCTCGTTCTAAGGGAATGCTTTCGAACGAGAAGTTTGTAAGCAAGGCTCCAGCTGATAAGGTAGCAGCCGAGAAGGAAAAGCTCGAGCAGTATGAGCAGATGCTTAGTGAGGTTATCAAACATTTAGACGCTTTGAAATAAGAGGTTGAAATGCTGGATTTTGAAGAAGAAATAAAAAAGTTTGAGCCGGCTATAGAGGTGGAAATGGCCGAGGAGGCTATAAGAAGGCGAGATTTGACAGATATGACCGATATTCTTGTCAAGATGACAGCTGCTCAAAGCGCAGCACAGGGAAACGGACAGATAGGTATGTAGAGGTTATGGCATGAAGTGTTTCGGCTGTGGAAACGAAATAGATGCTCGTACCTATGTGTGTCCTTACTGCGGTGCAGATATTCTATTATATAAGCAAATTTTATATACATCCGACATATACTATAACCGCGGATTAGATGAAGCTAGAGTGCGAGACCTTTCCGGTGCTATAGCTTCCTGTCGTGCGTCCTTGCAGTATAATAAATACAATACAAGAGCTAGAAATCTGCTCGGTTTACTGTATTTAGAAATAGGTGAAACTGTGCGTGCTGCCAATGAATGGCTCTTGTCAAAGTATTTTCAGCCAGAGAATCCTTTGGCGGATTATTATCTTGGCTATCTGGATTCAGATTCATCTTACATGGCTCAGATGGCCAGTGCTATAAAGAAGTACAATCAGGCATTGGAGTATTGTCGAGTAGGAAGTAAGGATCTGGCTATTATTGCCCTAAAAAAGGTAATAGCTATAAATCCGGGGTTAGTGGCAGCGAATCAGCTGCTGGCTCTTTTGTATCTAGATGAAGGCGATTTAGATGAAGCAAGCAAAATTCTCGTCGCTATAAATAAGATAGATACAAATAATAATATTACTCAGCGATATTTGCGAGAGGTTAAGCAGCTTATTAAGCAGGCGAATGCGCAGGGTGGACGAAAGCGAAAGGAGCCAAGGCTGGCAGGTGAAGAGGAGCTGGCAGTAGCCACGCCTCTTAGAGCGCTTTTAGATGCAGCCAGATCTAGCTTTCTTGATATTGTTATAGGTGTAGTGCTTGGTATTTTAGCTACGTTTTATCTGATATATCCTCAAAGATATCAGGATTATCTTAGTGAGCAAACAGAGATGGCTATAAACTCATATAATGAGCTTGAAAATGTGAGAGCAGAATTGGCACGAATCCAGGGTGAGTATGATGTGACAAGTGATTCGCTGGCAGCCTATGAAAACAGACCGGATATAGCATCCAGCTACGAACAGCTTTTGGCAGCTCAAAGAGACATATACGAAGGACGAAATGATGAAGCGGCTGAGACGCTTATAGGGGTAAACACGGAGGTGCTTACCAATACGGGCTTGAAGCTGTATAATAATCTATATGACAGGCTGAATCCGGATATTATAGAGTATTACTATAATGAAGGTCATAGCTTTTATTCACAGGGAAACTATGTAAGCGCTGCGCAGACGATGCTGAAGGTGGTCGAACTGGATGAAAGATATCTGGAGGGAAATGCATTGTACCTGTTGGGGGATAGCTACAGATTGACAGATAATGATGAGCAGGCTACAGTTTATTTTAAACGATTGGTCGAGCTTTTCCCTAATTCAGATCTTTCTAATCAGGCTACTACATATCTCACTATAAATGACGCGAATTAACAAAATATAGTATTTATGACTGCGATACCTTATAAATAGGCGTCGCAGTTTTATTGTTTTATTTTGATTTAATTTTACCAACAAATTTTGTTGACAAAATGTTACAAATTTGTTACAATGACATAGAATTTCGGATATTTTAAGAGTGATTTCATGGAGGAAATTTACTTTTGGTTAAGAAACACTATAAAAGAATAATTGCATTTCTTACTGCATTTATGCTTATAGGTCAGGCTACAGCTTCATATGCGATGAGCACTGCTGGTGCTGCGTCATTTATGGGTGGAGATATCGCAGAAGCAGAGTCTAGTACGCTTTCTGGTGTAAATAAGCTCGTATCGCACATGCTACAGGTTTCATGGAATGAGGCTGTGGTAAGCGGTGAGGCTAGACAGATCCAGATGGTAGCAGCTTCATTGGAAGAAGATGCTATGGCAAGAAGTCTGATAGAAGACGATGGTATTATAGATGAGTATAGAGATGTAGCTATAGCGAAGGTAGATCATTATGTATACATAAGGTCTGAAGCTTCCACTCAGGGTGATGTAGTAGGTAAGCTGTATAATAAGTCAGCTTGTTATGTACTTTCCGAGGTTCCTGATGGAGAGGATGGGCTATGGTATTACATTTCTTCTAAGGATGTTCAGGGATATGTAAAAGCAGAGTTTGTAGTTAAGGATGATCTCGAATATGTTAAAGAAAATTCAAGACGTATTGCTACTGTTACCTGTGACATGCTTATGATCCGTCAGGGTCCTAGCACAGATACCAAGATTATAGATTTTGCCGGCACTGGAGAGGATTTAACTGTAGTAGATGAGTCCATGAAGGATATGGGCTGGGTTATGGTTTCTACAGACGGCGGTGAAGGATATGTGTGCGCTGACTATGTAGAGCTTGGTGTAGAGTTTGTATATGCAGAGTCAAAGGCGGCTGAGACAGCACGTCTTGCTGCAGAGGAAAAGGCTAGAAAGGCCGCACAGGCAGCAGCCAAGGCAGCGGCAGCTAAGGCAGCTGCTAATAAGACTACCACTACTTCTTCATCAGGAAAGAAGTATGATGCGCCTTCAGGCAGTGACGGAAAGTCTGTAGCAGACTATGCTTGTCAGTTCGTAGGAAATCCTTATGTATGGGGAGGAACATCTCTCACTAATGGAGCGGATTGTTCAGGCTTTGTAATGAGTGTTTATAAGGCATTTGGTGTTAGTCTTCCGCATAGCTCGAAGAGCCTTAGGTCTAGTGGCTATGGCGTGGAGATTGGCTCTGAGCAGCCAGGAGATATTATTTGCTATTCAGGACATGTAGCTATTTACATCGGAGATGGTAAGATAGTACATGCCTCTACTAGCAAGACGGGTATTATCATTTCGAATATGTCATACAAGAGTGTTCTTGCTGTAAGAAGAATTTTCTAGTAAAAAGTAAGAGGAGTTTCTGGAACATGTGTCCAGAAACTCTTTTTTTGTGAATTTTCACCTAAAATTCACGTAAAAACACTTTTAATTTTTGTTGAAATAGTTTATTATAAGCTACAAGCTCAAAAATATGCGCAAAAATAATGGGGGCATATTGGTAGTTTTGCATATATCGTGAATATGTAGGGGTTGTATTCAGGAGGAATATTATGATTTCAAATCAGGTTATTGCAGGAAGCATAGACACACTTGCTGGAATTACAAAGGTTCAGCTGGCAGTGTATGATGCCGCTGGTATTTTGCTTCATTCTACGACATCGGGAATAGATGGTTATGCTGATTTGGTAAAGGGCTTTATCACATCAGAAGCCGACTCACAGAGCATGCAGGGTGCAGAGTATATTAAGGTAATGGATGATGGACACCTGGAGTATGTCGTGGTGGCTGTCGGAGATGCTTCCAGCGCTATGATCTGTAAGATAGCGGCAGCGCAGCTGCTCGAATTAGTGGTGGCATATAAGGACAGATTGGATAAGGAAAGCTTTATCAAGAATCTTCTGCTGGATAACCTTCTATTAGTTGATATTTTTAATCGTTCAAAAAAGCTTCATATAGATATCGAGGCTAAGAGAGTAGTTTTGATAGTAGAAGTGGCTGGAGCCAAAGAGGGAGACGAAATCGATCGTGTCAGATCAGTATTTGTTGGTCGTGCTAATGATTTCGTTACAGCAGTAGACGAGAGAAATATAGTAGTTGTACATCAGCTTGACAATGCAGCTGCTGAACAGGATATAGAAAAGACCTGTCAGGTGGTAATAGATGCCTTTGGAGACAGGAGAGATAAGGTTCGCGTAAGCTATGGAACTATAGTTTCAGATTTAAAGGGCGTGAGCAGATCCTATAAGGAGGCAAGTCTTGCACTTGACGTAGGTAAAATCTTCTTCGCTGAACGAAATGTTATAGCATACAGTGTCCTTGGTATAGGACGTTTGATTTATCAGCTGCCGATACCTCTTTGCAAGATGTTCATCTCTGAGATATTCGAAGAGAGAAGTCCTGACGAGTTTGATGAGGAAACTATTGTTACTATAAATAAATTCTTTGAGAACAGCTTGAATGTTTCTGAGACAAGCCGTCAGCTGTATATACATAGAAATACTCTTGTGTACAGACTTGATAAGCTTCAAAAGAGTACTGGTTTGGATCTTAGAGTTTTTGAGGATGCGATCACCTTCAAGATTGCACTTATGGTAGTCAAGTATATGAAGTATATGGAGAACTCTGATTTCTAAGGCTCCAGGGAGGATGTTAAGTGATTCGATTTGAACATGTGTCAAAACAGTATCAGACTGGAAAAGACGCACTTTATGATGTGAATTTACATATAGCGCCGGGTGAGTTTGTATTCATTATGGGTGGCTCGGGTGCAGGAAAATCTACCTTGTTTAAGCTTTTGCTTAAAGAGCTTAGACCAAGTGAGGGTACCATATATATAAATGGTATGGATATGAGTAAGGTTAAGAGAAGGAATATGCCTAAGTTTAGAAGAAATGTGGGCGTCGTATTCCAGAACTTCCGACTTTTACCAGATAGAAATGTATATGATAATGTAGCTTTTGCGATGAAGGTGGTAGAAGCTCCTAATCGTGAGATTAAAAGAAGGGTTCCTATGATGCTATCACTTGTGGGTTTAGCTGCTAAGTATAGGTCTAAGCCTACGGAGCTTTCTGGTGGTGAACAGCAGAGAGTTGCTATTGCGCGTGCTCTTGTGAATGAACCTAAAATTCTTTTAGCAGATGAGCCTACTGGTAATTTGGATGATGAGAATGCATGGGAGATTATGAGACTCTTGGAGGAGATTAATCTTCGCGGTACGACTGTTGTAGTTGTAACACATAACAGCAGTATCGTAGAGCGTATGGGAAAGCGTGTTATCACTATCGACCACGGTGTAGTTGTAAGTGATGTGGGAGGTGTGAGAATTGAAGGTTAGAACTTTTATTTATAGCATAGGCCAAGGCATAAAAAGCATTTGGCGAAATAAACTGTTCTCAATGGCTTCCATAGCTACCATGAGTGCATGTATTTTCTTATTTGGTATTTTTTATTCGATTGGAACGAATTTTTCTGCTATCGTCAGATCAGCGGAGGAAAGCGTGGCAGTCACTGTATTTTTCGACGAAGGCATAACTGCTGATCAGATTAATAGACTTGGTCAAATGGTCTATGACAGACCAGAGGTTAAGACTTATAATTACATCTCGGCGGAAGAGGCATGGGAGACCTTTAAGGTTGACTATTTCGATGGAAAAGAGTATTTGGCGGAGGGCTTTGCTGATGATAACCCGCTTGCCAACTCTGCGAATTTCGAAATATATCTTAACGATGTTTCTATGCAGTCGACACTTGTCAGATGGCTTGAAAGTCAGGATGGCGTCAGACAGGTTAATAAGTCGGAGGTAGCCGCAGAGACTCTGAGTGATATAAATGCTATTATTTCTATCATATTCTTTACCATGTTTATAATACTTTTGGCTGTAGCGGTATTTTTGATTTCAAATACCATTCACATGGGCATCACAGTCAGAAGAGAAGAGATAAGTATAATGAAGCTTATAGGTGCAAAGGATAACTTTGTCCGCGCACCATTTGTAATAGAGGGTATCATCATAGGATTTTTAGGTGCGATTATACCGCTTGCTATTATTTTCCTTTTGTATGAAAGGGCGCTTAATTATATTTCGACAAAGTTTTTGGTATTTTCGAGCATGGTAACCTTTATACCAGCGGATGTTATATTTAAGACTTTGATTCCTATTGCCATAGTTTTGGGAATAGGTATAGGCTGGATTGGAAGCCGAGCTACATTAAAGAAGCATTTGAAGGTATAGTTATATGAAAAAAACACGTATAGTGGCACTGGTGTTATGTGCTGCCTTGACCGTGTCGACTCTTGTAGCTCCGGTTGTACCAGTGGGTGCTATCTCTGCTGAAACTCAGGCAAAGCTTGATGCAGCGAAGAAGGAACAGGAAGCCTTGAAGGCTTCCCTGAAAAATGCACAAAAGCTTGTTACGAATTTGAATTCCTCAAAAAAGTCAGCGCAGCAGAAGATTTCGGAGTATAACAGTATGATAGCTGATTTAGAGGGACAGCTCGATGTGCTGGGAAATCAGTTGGAGGAAACCTATAACAATATAGGACAGGCAAAGCTGGCGGTGGAGGATGCGCAGCAGACCGCTGATAATCAATATCTGGATATGAAGAAGCGCATACAGTATATGTATGAGAACAGAACCAGTGATTTGATCGATATGATTTTGGAAGCAGGAAGTATCGTTGGCATGCTGAATGCCATGGAGTATGTGGCTTCTCTGGAAACATATGACAGGCAAATGCTTGAGAAGTACGAGCGCACGAGAGAGGAGCTCGAGCAGGCTAAGGAGCAGCTCGAGGCTGAATATGCTCTTTTACAGGAGCAGGAGGCCTCTGTATCAGCGCAGCAGGATTCTGTGGAGGTGCTTAGAAAGGCCAAGAATGCAGAGCTGACAGCGATAGGTGCAGAGCTTAATGAAGCCCAGGCTGTTGCTAAAGAGTACGAGCAGGAGGTGGCCGCGCAGACAGAGATTCTGGCGCAGATACAAGCTATTGCAAAGGCAGAAGAGGAAGAAGAAAATGCCAGAAGGCTAAATAGCGGTGCATTCGCCTGGCCTTGTCCTAAGTATACAAGGATTAGCTCTGATTATGGAAAGAGATCTTCTCCTACGAAGGGCGCCTCTACAGACCATAAGGGTGTAGATATGGCGGCACCTTACGGAGCGGATATTTTGGCAGGAGAGGCAGGAAAGGTTACTACGGCGAAATATTCCAGCAGCGCTGGAAACTACATAATTATAAATCATGGTAAGGATGCAAATGGAAAGCTGGTCTGCTCTGTTTATATGCACTGCTCGTCGCTTTGCGTAAAGGAAGGCGATGAGGTGACCAGAGGGCAGCTGATAGCTAAGGTTGGAAGTACTGGAAATTCTACGGGAAATCATTTGCATTTTGGAGTGACGGTAAGCGGTAGCTATGTAAGTCCATGGAATTATATAGCGAAGCCATAAGGGATTATATGGAGACTGAAGAGAAGATTACAGAAGAGGTAAAACCAAATAAAAAGAGTCATAGATTCCTTTGGGGATTGATAGCTGGAGTGCTTATAGGAGTACTATCGTTCAGGGCGTGTATGCTGTTTCAAGTGCAGTATCAGTTTAAGAATATAGATTCTGTTTCTAAAAAAATAGATGTTATAGCGAATCTTATCCATAACGAATATCTGTATGATGTAAATGATAAAGAGCTTACTGATTATATTTATAAAGGAATGGTGGCATCCTTAAACGATCCTTATTCAGAGTATTTGACAAAGGAAGAGTTCGAAGAGTTTAAGGTAGATGTCTACGGAACCCTTTGTGGTATAGGTGCGACGCTTCAGCAGAATCTAGACACTATGGAGGTCATAGTTCAGAAGCCATTTAGGGATAGTCCTGCTCAGAAGGCAGGTATTTTGGCAGGTGACTCTATCGTATCAGTAGATGACACGTATTTTGCTAAGGATATGGAACTTAGCGAGTATGTTCTTCACATCAGAGGTGAAGAAGGCACTGAGGTAAAGCTTCACATTAAACGAGGCGAGGAAGAATTTGATGTGGTGGCTGTCAGAGCGCAGGTATATTCTGAGACTGTGGAATATGAGCTTCGCGATGAAAATATTGGCTATATAAAGATAGACCAGTTCGCGCTTAAAACCGCTGATGAGATGGAAGCGGCCATAGAAGACCTTAAGTCTATGGGAGCAAAGAGCCTCGTCATAGATTTAAGAAACAATGGCGGCGGAATGGTGGATACCTGTGTGCAAATGCTTGACTACATATTGCCAGAGGGTACAGTCGTTTACACCATGGATAAGAATGAAAAGAGACAGGATCACACATCCAAGGCGTCATCTGTAGTTAAGATGCCTATGGCGGTCCTTGTAAACGAGAATACAGCCTCAGCCAGTGAGATATTTACTGGTGCTATCAGGGATTATGACTGGGGTGTAATAGTAGGTACAAAGACCTTTGGTAAGGGTATAGTTCAAACACAGATTCCTCTTAGAGATGGAAGTGTGGTAAAGCTCACTACTATGCAGTATTTTACTCCTGATGGAGAAGCCATACATAAGGTCGGAATTACACCTGATATCGAGGTGGAGGACGATTTGAATACACCAGAAGATGAGGTGTATGAGGCCGCTGTCAAGGCAATTTTAGAATAGATTTGAAAAAACGAAGGGAAGTGATTTCGTGATAGAGCTTGACAATTTCAAGCAGCAGCTTAACGCTGCGAATAAAACTATAACGGAAGTGAGGGATTCACTTTGAGGTTCCAGCCAAGGAACGAAAGCTGGCAGAGTTAGAAAGAGAAATGGCAGAGCCTTCATTTTGGAATGATGCAGCAGTATCATCTGCTAAAATGAAGGAGCAGAAAAGTCTAAAGTCTGATGTGGACGCTGTGGCAAGACTGGATGAGCTGTCAAGGGATATAGCTGATTATATCGAGCTGGGTTATATGGAAAATGATTCCTCGGTGTTCGAGGATATCGCAGCTATGATGGACGAGCTGAATACTACCTTAGATGAGCTTAGGATGAAGACTCTTTTAAGCGGTGAGTATGATGGTATGAATGCCATAGTAACCCTTCACGCTGGTGCAGGTGGAACAGAGTCCTGTGATTGGGCCAGCATGCTCTATCGAATGTACACTAGATGGGCTTCAGATATGAGCTACGAGGTAGAACTGTTAGATTATCTGGATGGTGATGAGGCAGGAATAAAATCTGTTACCTTTCAGGTAAATGGTGATAATGCTTATGGCTATTTAAAGAGTGAGCATGGTGTTCACAGACTGGTTCGAATCAGTCCGTTTAATGCAGCTGGAAAGAGACAGACCTCCTTTGTGGCATGTGAGGTTATGCCGGATATAGAGGAGGATATAGACATAGAGATAAAGGATGACGATATCCGCATAGACACCTATAGGTCTTCTGGTGCAGGCGGTCAGCACATAAATAAAACTTCATCTGCTATTCGAATTACGCATTTTCCTACCGGTATAGTAGTTCAGTGTCAGAATGAGAGAAGCCAGTTCCAAAATAAGGATAAAGCTATGCAGATGCTCAAGGCTAAGCTCTTTGTCCTAAAGCAGGAGGAAAACCGTCAGAAGGCGCTCGGCATAAAGGGCGAACAGATGGAAAATGGCTTTGGTTCTCAGATAAGGTCTTATGTATTACAGCCATACACTATGGTAAAGGATTTAAGAACAGATTTTGAGGTTGGAAATGCACAGGCTGTTTTGGATGGAAAGCTTACAGGCTTCATGAATGCGTATTTGAAATGGCTTTCACAGCAGTAATTCAGTCTTGATATGAAATTCAAACTGTGCTAACATTGCAGTTTGTATAGGCTTTAAGAGGGCAGGTTATGCCTGATTTAGAAAGGTACATGTTATGAAAATTGCAATTATGGGATATGGTAACATCGGTTCAGGTGTTGCTGAGATTTTAGATGTAAATGCTAAGGTGTTAGAGCAAAGACAGGGTGAAGCAGTGGAGCTTAAGTACATCCTGGATCTTAGAGACTTCCCAGGGGATAAGTATGAATCTTGTCTGGTTAAGGACTACAAGGTCATCGCAGCAGATAAGGAAGTAGATGTAGTCGTAGAGACTATGGGAGGCGTGGAGCCTGCGTTTACTTTCTCAAAGGCTATGCTCGAAGCAGGAAAGAGCGTTTGTACCTCTAATAAGGCAGTAGTAGCTGCTAAGGGTGCAGAGCTCATTGCTATAGCTAAGGAACATAATTGTAATTATATGTTCGAGGCATCTGTAGGTGGCGGTATTCCAATTATCCGTACTCTTACAGACTGCTTGACTGGAGATGTTATAGAGGGTATCTACGGTATAGTAAATGGTACCACTAATTTCATGCTTACAAAGATGAGTGAGCAGGGAATGGAATATAATGATGTGCTAAAGGAAGCGCAGGATCTGGGCTATGCTGAGAAGGATCCTACAGCAGATGTAGAAGGATATGACAGCTGCCGTAAGATTGCTATTCTTGCTTCCTTGGTAGCAGGTCAGCAGGTGGATTATGAGGATATTCCTACTGAGGGCATCAGCAAGATTTCTGCTGTAGATATAAAGTATATAAAGCAGATGGGCAGAGCAGTTAAGCTTCTTGCTACTATGACAAAGCGCGATGGAAAGACTTCATGTCGTGTGGCTCCATATATTATTTCGACTTCACATCCGCTTTTCAATGTGAATGGTGTATTCAATGCAGTTATGGTAACTGGTAATATGCTCGGTGATGGTATGTTCTATGGTTCTGGAGCTGGAAAGCTTCCTACTGCATCTGCAGTCGTAGCTGATATTATGGCACTTGGACACACAAGAGGACGTAATATTCCTCTAGAATGGAAGCAAGAAAAGCTCGAGCTTGCTGATTCAGGTAAGGATGTAAATCGCTTCTTTGTAAGAACCCGTTCTGTCGAGGCAAAGGTAGAAAGCGTTTTTGGCAAGGTGGAGTTTTTAGATGCTAATGTAGATGGCGAGGTAGGATTTATCACAGGGGAGCTTAAGGAATCAGAGTTTTCTGAACTCTGCAAGGCTCTTGGAAATGTTATCAGCGCTATAAGATATATCTAATACAGGAGAAAAGATGTTAATTGTCAAGAAATTTGGTGGTGAGGCTGTTGCTACCACTGAAAGAATTCAAAACGTTGCTAAAAAGTGCGTGGATGAATACAAAAAGGGCAATAAGGTAGTGGCTGTAGTTTCAGCGATGGGCGATACTACAGATAAGCTTCTAGATATGGCTAAATCTGTTAACCCAGAGGCATCAGCTAGAGAGCTTGATATGCTTTTATCTACAGGTGAGCAGGTGTCTGTGGCACTCCTTGCCATGGCGATAAATGCACTCGGTACACCAGCTGTTTCGCTGAATGCTTCACAGGTGGCGATGCATACCACATCTGTAAATGGAAATGCCCGAATTAAAAGAATTGATACAGAACGCGTAAAAAGGGAGCTTGAGGCAGGAAAGATAGTAGTTGTTACAGGCTTCCAGGGCGTGGATAAATTTGATGACATTACCACTCTTGGAAGAGGTGGCTCTGCCACTACAGCGGTGGCTCTTGCAGCTTCGCTTCGTGCAGCAGAATGTCAGATATATACAGCAGAAGAAGGAATATATACTGCTAATCCGCATAAGATTTCTAATGCTAAGAAGCTTAATTCTATAAGCTATGATGAGGTGCTGGAGCTGGCTACGCTAGGAACTATGGTTCTTCAGAATCGTTCAGTAGAGTTGGCGAAGAAGTATGATGTTAAGCTGGTGGTGCGTTCTTATCTTAGTGATGAAGAGGGTACGGTTATTACGGAGGATCCTAATATGGAAAGAATGCTGGTAAGCGGCATTGCGACCGATAAAAATGCTGCACGTATCGCAGTTATGGGTGTTAAGAATGAGCCTGGTGTGGCATTTAAGGTATTCGATATGCTGGCACAGGAGAATATAAATGTAGATATTATCTTGCAGTCTATTGGAAGAGATGACAGCAAGGACATCAGCTTTACCGTTTCTCGTGATGAAGCTGACAAGGCTGTGGCTGTTTTGGAAGCTAATAAGGCAAGACTTACTATACAGGAAGTCGGAGTCGATAAGACAGTGGCGAAGGTATCTATAGTGGGTGCCGGAATGCAGACTAATCCTGGAGTGGCTGCGAAGCTTTTCGAGGCCATGTATAATGCAGGAGTTAATATTCTTATGATATCTACATCAGAGATACGTATTTCTATGCTGGTAGCAGAGACTGATGTGGATAGAGCGGTTAGAGCTGCTCATGATGCATTTATTGAGGAGTAAATAATAAACCATTTGGCTTGGAATTGCCAAAGCGCAGTTCCAAGCTGTTTTTGTTTTTAGCGAAAGAAGACCTGGGAAGATGAAGACGATTACAGTTACAAGAGAAGCTAAGGCTTCTACCAAGGATTTGTATGGTATTTTCTTTGAAGATATTAACCATGCAGCAGATGGTGGAATATATGGTGAGCTTATAAGAAACAGAGCATTTGAGTTTTCACCTATAGATAATGGCTCGTATAATCATCTTACAGGATGGATTAAGCTGGAACAGGGTGGAGCGAAGGTTTCGAATTTGATTTCCAACAAAGGCGGTGCATTTGAGAAGAATCCGGATTACCTTATTATGTCTGTGGAGGCTGCTGGTACATTTGCTGGAATTAAAAACACTGGCTATAACGGAGGTATACCTGTAGAGGCGAATAAAAGCTATAGGTTTTCTTGTTATGCAAAGGCCGAGAAGCCTTTGACGCTTAAGATTTCCTTTGTGTCTGCGCAGAATCAGATATACTCGACATTTGAAATATTTGTAGATTCAAATGAATGGAAAAAATATGAGCTTATCATTTCCTCAGAGGTGACGGATTTTGGTTCTCATCTTGCCATTACCATGGATGAGCCGGGTAAGGTCTGCCTGGATTTTGTGAGCCTGTTTCCAGAGGAGACATGGAATAAAAGGGAGAATGGTCTTAGAGCGGATTTGGTTCAAAGGCTTTATGACCTAAAGCCTGCTTTCGTCAGATTTCCTGGCGGCTGCCTGGTGCACGATGGAACACTTAATGCAGATGACAGGAATTCTGCGTACCGCTGGAAAAATACGTTAGGACCGGTGACAGAAAGACCTTCCAGAAGAAATAACTGGGGCTATAATCAGTCCCTGGGTCTTGGCTATTTTGAGTATTTTACACTTTGCGAGGATATAGGAGCTAAGCCGCTTCCTGTTATCCCAGCGGGCTATAATCCACACATGCAGCAGGGCGCGCCATTGGATGAGATGGGGGAGTGGATAGATGAGGCGCTTGATCTTATTGAGTTTGCAAACGGAGATAAGAGTACTAAGTGGGGAAATGTGAGAGCTTCGCTTGGACATGAGGCACCGTTTAACCTCGAGTATCTTGCCGTAGGAAACGAGGAGGTAGGAGCCGGCTTTTGGGATAGATATGATATTATCCATAAGGCGGTTAGAGAAAAGTATCCGGACATAAAGCTTATAAATTCCGCGGGTCCATTCCCTTGCGGTATGGATTTCGAAAGAGGCTGGGAGAATGCCAGAAAAAATGGCTCTGACTTTGTGGATGAGCATTATTATGTGGCTCCAGAGTGGCTTCTTGCGAATCAGCATAGATATGACAGCTATCCGGATGGTCCTAAGGTATTTTTAGGTGAGTATGGTACATGGGGTAGCACCTGGTATAATGCGCTGGTGGAGGCTGCTTATATGACCGGGCTTGAAAATAATGCAGATAAGGTAGGTCTTGCCTGCTACGCACCACTTTTTTGCAATGCTGATTATGTGAACTGGCAGCCAGATTTAATCTGGTTTGATAATCACAGAAGCTATGGCACAGCTAACTACTACGTGCAGCAAATGTTTATGCATGCCAGAGGTAATAATCTGCTTGGTACGAGGGCAAATGAACTTGAAAAACCTAGGGTGCTGGGCAAGGATAAGCTTGATGGAAGTGTGGCTATAGCTGCAGATAATTGTCGCGGTAAAATAACAGATATAGTCATTAAGGATGGAAAAACGGGGCTGGCGATAAAGAAGGAAGATATAGCACTTCTTCCACATCAGAGGGTGGAGCTTGGCAGTACAAGTGAAGCGGATTATAGCATTGAGATGACAGTTACCAGGGAGTTTGGTGAATACAAGGGCTTTGTGCTGCATTTTGCGGATGACAGATCAGGAAACGAGATCAGATGGCTTATCGGTGGCTGGCAAAACCAGGATACTGAGCTTAGTGCCCTTGCAAATGGGAGAGGCTTCACACTGCATCATAAGGGCTTTTCTCTCACCACTGGTGTAAGCTACAGAATGCGTCTTGAGGTTCATGGCCATGAGGTCAGCACCTATATAGACGGTGTCCTTGAGAATAAGGGGATTTATAGACGTCCAGAGGTGGAGGATTTATATTTTAGTGCCACAGAAGATGATAAGAATATTTATCTTAAGGTCGTGAATGTAAAGGATGAGAGCAGCAGTGCCGCGGTAAATGTCGAAGGGTTGGAAAAGATACAAGCTGAGGTTTCTGTCATAACAGGTGAGCTTAATGATGTGAATAGCTTTGAGGAGCCTGTAAAGGTATCACCGAAGGTATCTTCTTTATGCGCAGATGCAGCGGAGTTTACGTTCGAATTTGAGAAGAATTCAGTTACGTTGTTTAGATTTGAAAAGTAGATTATGAAAAAGGAAAGTATAATAGGTCTGATAGCTATTACTATTTCCCTTTTTGCAGCAGGCTGTGGCAAGGAGGAGATGGTAATTCCGGCAGCAGTGGTGGATCATACTAATTATCATGCCATGGCTGGTGCGGCTACAGCTGTGTCCTATGAGTTGGAGCAGTATTATGATGCTAGAGAGCTAAGTATCGCTACGACCAAGGCGAACATGAGTCTTATGGCGGTACTGCATCCCGCCAGAACCCCGGAGCCGACACCATTTTTGGAGTTAGAGGAGGTCGTTGAGACAAATGAAAAGAAGGAGGCAAAGCCATCTGCTGAGCCTGTAGCTGCTGCGACACCTGCTAGTGTAACCTATTCTGTGGACTTGACAGAAGAGGAAAAGGAGGCAATAGCAGAGGTTATAAGACTTACCAATAGTGAGAGAAGTGCTGCGGGCAAATCCGCACTCAAGGAGGATGCTACTTTGACAGCCCTGGCTATGAAAAGAGCGGAGGAAGCGACCAGAAAATGGGGGCACACTAGGCCGAATGGGAAAAGCTGGGACAGCATTTTAAGTGGAACGGCTTTTTCTAATACCTATGCTGGTGAGAACCTTGTTATGGGAACAGGCTTTACTCCGGCCAATGCTATCTCGAATTGGATGAAGTCAGAGGGACATAAGGCCAATATTCTAAGCTCTAAGTATAATTGTATAGGTGTGGGCGTATATAAATCCGGTGGAAATGTATACTATGTGCAAATCTTCGCGAAGTATTGATAGAAAGATCTTTATTTTTGCGAAGATTTTTTTCTATATGTGGTAATTGCCAGACCTTTGTTAATACATTTTGTGCGTTGTGAAAGTACTTTCAGTTTTGTGCAATATTAAAGGTTGACAATGCCGAAATATCCATGTAAAATGCAAATGTAAACGCTTACATTTAGCGTGGCATATTATATGTGTTGAATAAAGGAGAAGGTCATGGAAACACTTAATAAGAAGATGACAGGAAAGGTTGAAAGACCAGTTAAGGTTGTACAGTTTGGTGAGGGTAATTTCCTTCGTGCATTTGTTGATTATATGTTTGATCTTGCTAACGAACAGGGGAAGTTCGATGGTGATATCGTTCTTATTAAGCCTATCGAATTTGGTAATCTTACTATGTTCCATGAGCAGGATTGCCAGTATACCGTTACTCTCTCAGGACGTGATGAGAACGGTGAGGCAAAGGTAGTAGATCGTATTATCACTTCTGTTAAGGATGCTGTAGATGCTATCACAGAGTATGAGAAGTATAATGATCTTGCTAAGAATCCAGATCTTCGTTTTGTAGTTTCTAATACCACAGAGGCTGGTATTGTATATGATGAGACAGATAAGTTTGAGCTTTGCCCTCCTAACACATTCCCTGGCAAGCTTACCAAGTTCCTTTTCACTCGTTATAAGGAGTTTAACGGAGCTATGGATAAGGGACTTATCATGCTCCCTGTAGAGCTTATAGATGACAATGGTATGCACCTTAAGGAGTGCGTTCTTAAGCAGTGTGCAAACTGGGGCTTAGAGGAAGGCTTTGTTAACTGGGTTAAGGAGGCTTGTGTATTCACCCAGACTCTTGTTGACCGTATCGTAACTGGTTACCCAAGAGGTAAGGAGCAGCCACACTGGGATAGATATGGCTATGTTGATAACATCATGGTTACAGCTGAGCCTTTCTCACTTTGGGTAATTGAGTCTGATAAGGATATCTCAGGTGAGTTCCCTGGAGATGTTTCAGGATTTAATGTAATTCTTACAGATGACCACCACCCATATAAGCAGCGTAAGGTTCGTATCCTTAACGGTGCTCACACCTGTTCAGTACTTGGTGCATATATGTATGGTGTAGATATCGTTCGTGATATGATGAACACCCCTATCCTTAGAAGCTTTGTAGAGAAGGCTGTATTTGAGGAGATTATTCCAACCCTTACTCTTTCAGCTGAGGAGTGTAAGGATTTTGCTAACGCAGTATTTGCTCGTTTTGACAATCCATATGTAGATCATGCACTTCTTGCTATCTCACTTAACTCTGTATCTAAGTGGAAGGCTAGAGTAATGCCATCATTCTTAGGTTATATCGAGAAGACTGGCAAGTGTCCAGAGCGTCTTGGTTTCTCATTAGCAGCTCTTATGGACTTCTACACTGGAACCGAGCTTAGAGATAAGGCGCTCGTAGGTCACAGAAATGGTGCTGAGTACGATATCATGGATGATGCAGCAGTTCAGAAGTTCTTCGTTGAGAATTCTACTAAGGCTCCTGCAGAGTATGCAAAGGCATTCCTTTCAAATGTAGACTTCTGGGATCAGGATCTTTCAGCACTTGCTGATGTAGAGGCTAAGGTTTGTGAGTACCTTACCGAGATCAAGGCTAATGGAATGAAGGCTGCTATCGAGAAGTATTTTTCATAGAATTTAAGGGGTAAAAATGGATCAGTTTATAAAGATTAATCCAAAAGATAAAGTAGCTGTTGCTCTGCAGGTTATTCCTGCAGGTGCTACAGTGACTGTAGATGGTTTGGAGGTTACCACTGTAGATGAGATTCCTGCAGGTCATAAGTTTGCACTTTGCGACATCGCAGAGGGCGAGCAGATCATAAAGTATGGAAGCTCTATCGGTGTGGCTAAGGAGCCTATAAAGAAGGGTAACTGGATTCACACTCATAATATAAAGACTGGTTTAGGTGATCTTTTAGATTACACCTATGAGCCAGTAGAGTGTCAGGAAGATAAGACTGCTGATGCTACCTTCATGGGATATAACAGACCAGATGGGAAGGTGGGCGTCAGAAATGAGGTTTGGATTATTCCTACAGTAGGCTGTGTAAATAACATCGCTACTAAGCTGGCAGGTGCTGCTTCTAAGATGAAGAAGGGTTCTGTAGAGGAAGTGGTTGCATTCCCACATCCATATGGATGTTCACAGATGAGTGATGATCAGGAGCACACCAGAACTATTCTTGCAGATTTGATTAATCATCCGAATGCAGGTGCAGTACTTGTTCTTGGACTTGGCTGTGAGAACTCTAATATCGATGTTTTGAAGCCATATATTGGTGAGTACGACGAGAATCGTGTAAAGTTTTTGGTTTGTCAGGAGCATGAGGATGAGTATGGTGATGCCTTAGATGTTCTTGAAGAGCTTATCGATTACGCTGCCACCTTTAAGAGGGAGCCTATCTCAGCATCTAAGCTTATCGTAGGTCTTAAGTGTGGTGGATCAGATGGATTCTCAGGAATCACTGCTAATCCACTTGTTGGACGTTTTTCAGATATTCTTGTCAGCAAGGGTGGTACTACCATTCTTACTGAGGTTCCAGAGATGTTCGGCGCTGAGACTATTCTTATGAGCAGATGCCCTAACAAGGAGCTCTTTGACAAGACTGTAAACCTTATAAACGATTTTAAGAATTACTTTACAGCTAATAATCAGACTATATATGAGAATCCTTCACCAGGAAATAAGAAGGGTGGTATTTCGACTCTTGAGGACAAGTCACTTGGATGTACACAGAAGAGTGGTTCGTCTTATGTACGTGGAGTGCTTGCTTATGGAGAGAGAGTAGAGACACCAGGACTTAATCTTTTGTCTGCACCTGGTAATGATCTGGTGGCTTCTACAGCACTTGCCAGTGCAGGAGCACATATAGTTCTCTTTACTACAGGAAGAGGAACACCATTTGCTTCTCCTGTTCCTACAGTTAAGATTTCTTCTAACTCAGCTCTTGCAAATAAGAAGCATGGCTGGATAGATTTCAATGCTGGACAGCTGGTAGAGGGTAAAGATTTGGACACCCTCGGTGAGGAGTTCTTTAACTTCGTACTTGAGGTAGCTTCAGGTAAGCAGGTTAGAGCAGAGGAAGCTGGATTCCATGATATGGCAATCTTTAAGCAGGGTGTAACACTTTAATCCAAGAGGATATTATGACTAAATACAAGCAGGAAATAATCAAATACATTGAATATCTGTTGAATGAAAGCACTGTAGAATGTCCAGTGTGGAATATTGAGCAGCGTCGTGGAAATAGCGACCCTAAGAAAAAGGGCTGGAACTATGTCGATGGCTGTATGATAAAGTCTATACTTGATTTATATTCTATCACAAAGGAAGAAAAGTACTTTAACTTTGCCGATTCGTTTATAGATGCCAGAGTACATGATGATGGTACTATAGATGGCTATGATGTAAATGAGAAGAATATCGATAATGTAAATGCCGGAAAGACCTTGTTCGAGCTTTATGATGTTACCGGTAAGGAAAAGTATAAGAAGGCGATAGACCTTATTTATTCGCAGATAGAAGGTATGCCTCGTACAGAGGAAGGTAGCTTCTGGCATAAGAATATTTACCCACATCAGGTATGGCTGGATGGACTTTATATGGCGCAGCCATTCTACATGATGTACGAAAGCAGATATGATAACTGCGCAAAGTATGACGATATATTCCTGCAGTTTGAAAATGTGTTTAAGCACATGCTGAACCCTACTAATGGTCTTTACTATCACTGCTATGACTGCTCACGTCAGATGTTCTGGTGTGATCCAGTCTCTGGTATAGGTGGTCTTCACTGGCTGAGAGCCAGCGGATGGTTTGTAATGGCTATCCTGGATACTCTGGATGCTTGTGACAGAACTAAGAATCCAGAGAAGTATGATATGCTGGCTGTTAAGTTCAAGGAAGTTATAGATGCACTGCTTAAGTATCAGCAGGAAAATGGCATGTGGTATCAGATTATAAATCAGCCAGGTCAGGAGAAGAATTATCTCGAGACCAGCGGTTCTGCTATCATGGCTTACGGCATCCTAAAGGGTGTACGTCTTGGATTCCTAGACGAGTCCTATGCACAGTATGGTCTTAAGGCATTCGAGGGTATTTGTGATAAGTATCTCTCTATCGGAGAGGATGGAAAGATGCACCTTGGCGGTATCTGTCTCGTGGCAGGTCTCGGTGGAAAGCAGATGCGTTCAGGTACCTATGAGTACTACATGTCAGAGCCAATAGTAAATGATGATGCCAAGGGAACAGGTCCGTTCTTGATGGCATTTACAGAAGTTCTTAGAAGAGGATAATCCTACTTTACAGATAATCACGCTTAACAGCCAGGTGCGTATGCACCTGGCTGTTACAGTTCGGCCATAGGGTCGCTCGCACTTACGTCTTTCTTAAGCATTTCGTAGTTCAGAGACGTAGGATTTGAGCTGTTTCCGGAGCCAATTACGTCAAATTTATGAAACATGATTGATACAGACGTAAGCTAGAGCTTGTTTGTATCTGGAATTACTTCTATATTTTTAATTCACCAGATTTTAGAAGTAACCTGGTGACATTTTGGGCATGAAATTACTTCTGAGAACTTAAAAAAGTGAATTATAGAAGTAACCTTGAGACATTTGATTGTGAGATTACTTCTGTAAACTTTAAAAGTCTGGTTTTAAGAAGTAATCGAAAGACATTTGATCTTAAAATTACTTCTGTGAACTAAAAAAAGTGAATTATAGAAGTAACCTAGGAGACATTTGATCGTAAACTTACTTCTAGAATCTTTAAATCTGGGCATTTGAGACGTAGGAATTCAGCATCCTAGCACATAACCTACGTCCCGATGCTGTAATAATAAAGCATGAGACGTAACCCTCGCTTATAAGAGTCCCAAAGCTACGTCTATTCGCAGAGTAACCCAGAAACTAGACGTAAGTACTTTTTATATAATGGCTATTTACATTTGCATAGCGTAGATAGAGGTGATATATTTATAGGAAAAGTTTTATTATGGAGGACATGGTCATGGCTGATGAAAAGGAAGTAAAAAGGACCGAGGATGTAGCCGAGGATGTGAAGCTTCTTAAGGAGCTTCTTGAGACAAATAAGAAGACTGAGAAGTACGCAAAATGGCAGTTTATCGTAAGTTCAGTAAGAAGTGTGGCTACACTGCTTATTCTTGGAGTGATGCTTTACTTTGTAGCATCTACTGTGGGTGAGATAAAGTTGGTTGCCAGCCAGGCTCAGGTTACCTTAGAGAGTATAGATGGTACCATGCAGAGTGTGGACCAGGTGGCTAAGGAAGTAAGCAGCCTTGATATAGAGGGAACTCTTGATAATATGAATGACTTTTTAGTGGAGAGCAAGGATGCGGTTGGCAGTGCCATGATGCAGATTCAGGAGCTTGATATTGACGGTCTAAACAAGGCTATAGCTGACCTTCAGGCTACAGTGGCACCTCTTGCTAAACTGTTCGGAAAGAGATAGCATGTCAGAACTGATTCTTGATCAAAATGCGGGTGAGATAAGCAAAACCAAATTCGGGCTTTTCCCTATGAGCTATAATGGCTGTGAGGTCATAGCTGTTTACAATGCGATGCATTTGCTGGGAAAGGACTGCGAGATAAAAAAGCTGATAAAGCATTTTTACAAAGCGCATTTGTGTCTGTGGTTCGGACTTTGGGGAAGCAATGTAAAGAAGCTTAATAAAGCTGTTCGTAACATGCCTGTCATTTGCAAAAGGATAAGTCTGCAGTATCTGCTTTCAGCCAGGAATGGCGTGTATGTGATCTGCTTTTGGAATCATCATGCGCCCTGGCATGGAATACACACAGTAGCTTGCGAGGTAAGGGACGGACTTTTCACTACATATAATCTCTATCGCGGCGGAGAGATTTATCATTTGTCGCCAAAGGAGTACACAACAGGTGGATTCATCTGTGCATATAAGCTAGAAAAAGAATAGGAGCGTGGATTATGAAAATCGGATTTATTGGATGCGGAAATATGGGCTCTGCTATGATGCAGGGTATTATTGATTCAGGCAAGGCAAAGGCTAGCGACATCATTACATCGGATGTTAGTGAGGCTGCTCTCGAGGCTAAAAAGGCAGCTATGGGTGTGAATATCACCACTGATAACAAGGCGGTAGCAAAGGAGGCTGACATACTTTTCTTGTCTATAAAGCCTCAGTATTATGAGAGCGTTATTAAAGAAATAGCTTCTGTTGTGGATAATAAAATGATAATAGTCACCATCGCTCCTGGAAAGACTTTGGAGTGGTTAAAGGCTACGTTTGGCAAGGAGCTTAAGATAGTGCGCACTATGCCTAACACACCTGCCATGGTTAAGGAGGGCATGATGGCTCTCTGCCCTAATTCAAATGTCACAGATGATGATTTAAATACTGTAAAGGACATTTGCTCTGGGTTTTCTAACACAGAGGTTGTATCTGAAAACCTTATGGACGTGGTAACCGCAGTAAGTGGAAGCTCACCTGCATATGTATTTATGTTCATCGAGGCTATGGCTGATGCAGCTGTGGCAGATGGTATGCCAAGAGCCAGCGCATACAAGTTCGCAGCGCAGGCAGTACTCGGCTCGGCTAAGATGGTTTTAGAGACAGGAAAGCATCCGGGAGAGCTTAAGGACATGGTATGCTCACCAGGCGGAACTACTATCGAAGCAGTTCGAGTTCTTGAGGCTAAGGGCATGAGAAGCGCTGTATTTGAGGCTATGAAGGCCTGCGTAAATAAGTCAAAGGGAATGTAATGAAGAAATACGATGTAGTGGCTTTAGGCGAGCTGTTAATAGATTTCACTGAGGCTGGTGTATCTGAGCAGGGAAATAAGCTGTTCGAGGCAAATCCAGGCGGTGCACCTTGTAATGTTCTGGCTATGATAGCCAAGATGGGCTATAAGCCGGCTTTTATTGGCAAGGTAGGCGACGATGCTCATGGAAAATATCTAAGGGATATGGCGTCAAATGCAGGCATAGACCTAAGCGCACTTTCTATAGATAAAAATACCAGAACCACTCTAGCATTTGTAAGCAAGAATGCATCAGGGGACAGAGAGTTTTCTTTTTATCGAAATCCAGGTGCAGATGTAATGCTTACTGAGGATGAAGTAGATGAATCCATGATAAAGGATACCCGAATTTTTCATTTCGGTTCGCTTTCTATGACTCACGAGGGTGTTCGTGCAGCCAGTAAAAAGGCGATAAAAGCAGCAAAAGAAGCTGGTGTTATCCGCTCATTTGACCCTAATCTTCGTCCTCTGCTTTGGGATAGCGATGAGAGTGCAAGGGCAAATATTGCCTACGGTATGGAACACTGCGATATCTTAAAGATTTCCGATAACGAAATTCAGTGGTTTACTGGTAAAGATGATTATGATGAAGGTGTAGCATATTTAAAGTCCCACTATGACATAAAGCTTATTCTTCTTTCTATGGGACCAGATGGAAGTCGTGCATATTTTAAGGATGAGCGTGTGGAGGTAAAGCCATTTCTTCTTGATAACACTGTAGAGACAACGGGCGCTGGTGATACTTTCATGGCATCATGTCTTGGCTATGTACTAAAAAATGGACTCGAAGATTTAACTGCTAAGAATCTTGAGGATATGCTTACATTTGCTAATGCGGCTGCTGCTATCGTAACTACCCGATATGGTGCACTAAAGGTAATGCCAGAGGTTTGTGAGGTCGAGGCGCTGATAAATAGTTACACAGAAAGGTAGTCATGAAAAAATATTTTAACCAGTTTTTGCTTGCTGTATTAGCAGGCCTGATGATAGGAGTAGGCGGCACAGTTTATTTGACGCTGGAAAACAAAATAGTTGGCTCGCTCATGTTTACAGTGGGCTTGTACACGATAGTTTTAAACGGCCTATTCCTATACACAGGAAAGATAGGGTATTTGGTAAACGAAAAAGCAGATTACCTCGGAACGCTTCTAGCCACATGGCTTGGAAACTTCGCTGGTACATTTGCAGCGGCACAGCTTATCTTATTGACAAAGTATTCTTCAGTGAGCGAGATGGCTAAAAAAGCATCCGAAGGAAAGCTCTCACAAACAGTTTTAAGTGCCTTAGTGCTAGCGTTTTTCTGCGGTATTCTCATGTATGTAGGTGTGGATGGCTGGAAAGAAACTAAAAACCCTGCTATACTTTTCGTTTGTGTCAGTGTTTTTATACTTTGCGGCTTTGTGCACTGCATTGCCAATATGTTTTACTTTTCACTTGCTGGAGCCTGGTCTGCTAAAGCATTTGGTTATCTTTTGATAATGACCGCAGGAAATAGCCTGGGCGGCATGCTGATACCATTTATCAAGCGAATCTCAAAATAAAAATAGCTCACTTCGTTTACTCGTGTAAGCACGTAAATGAAGTGAGCTATTTTATTTTTGAAATTTGCTTGTGTGAGTCTACTAAAGCGGTAAGTTGCTTGAAAACTCGTTCGTACCTTTTCCGTTAAGTATGGTCTTTAGCTCGTCCATGATACTGTTCTCGCCGAACGCATAGAAGACGTAGCTTCCGAAGCCAGCGATGTAAACCTGGTCTGGTGAGCCACACATGAACTGAGCACCTTTGATGCCATCCTTAAGAGCTGAAATAGCAGAGGCTGTGTCCATGCCATCGATCTTCATTACAAGGCCTGAGAATACATTTCCATTCATCATATGAATCATAGAGGTACACTCAGTTACCTTTCCTGCGACAGCTTCTGGTACAAAGAATGTGTACATGACCATATCCTTTGCACTGGCATCTGAAAGATCAAGATCTGCAGGTGCGTTATCCGCTGCATAAAGACCACCGATAGATGGATATTTTTCAGTTACATTATCCCAGTAGAGGTTAAATACCTCGAGTGCACTTCCATAGCTAGCTGAACTTGTACTAGAACTTCCTGCGCTTTCCTTGCCACATGCGGTAAACGCAAATACTGTAAGACATACCATCAAGATTGATAAAAACTTCTTCATGTCTTAACTCCTTTCTTCTTTGTATTTATTCTACATTATAAGTAACGTAAAAAAATGCGTCAAGTTTCAAAAAAGCTGCTTTTTTCTTCGTATCTGTGAATTCTTTTGCTGTTTACGTCCAATTACCTGAAAATGATTCATTGAGACGTAGTTTTGGGGCTCTTATGAGCGAGGGTTACGTCTCAAGCATTATTATTACGACGTCTGGACGTAGGTTACGTGCTAGAATGATGAATTCCTACGTCTCAATGCCTATATTTAAAGATTATAGAAGTAAATTCAGAATCAAATATCTTTTGACTACTTCTAAGATACATTCTTCTAAGTTTATAGAAGTAATCTCACAGTCATATATTTTCTGATTACTTCTAAAACTCATGTTACAGAAGTTTACAGAAGTAATCGTATGATCGAATCTTTCCTGATTACTTCTAGAATTCATGCTTCTTATGTTTGCAGAAGTAATCTTGCGATTAAAATTCACTTGTTTACTTCTAAAACGCATGTTTTTGAGATTTCAGAAGTAATTTCAAGGCAAAAATGTCACCAGGTTACTTCTAAAATCCTAGAATCTCTCAAAATAGAAGTATGTCTGTCTCAAAACAGTCATTAGCTTACAGGGTAAAAATGCACAAAGAAACCGTTAGACGACTGTCGGTTTTATGCAAAGTAATAAAAACGACAAATGTATACAAAAACTGCTTGACGAAATTAGTGATATGTAATAATCTATACATCGGAAAGCAACGGAGCTTAGTTTCGACTAAGTTCCGTTTTTTTACAACTGTTATTTAAGGCAATGGCGCCCAGGGATTCATCCTTGGGCGTTTTTTATTTAAGGCAACGGCGCCCAGGGATTTATTCCCCGGGCGTTTTTTATTAAGGCAATGGCGCCCAGATATACTCTGGACGTTATTTTTTTACAAGGAGGAAGAAAAAATGGACGTACAAAAGTTATTATGCAAACTACTTCGTGAGAAGCCAGAGACAAGAAGAGCAAGTCGTAAGATGGGAGCTATTGATTTTTCGAAGCTCATTAGAATGGGATTAAATGAGAATGCGTTCGGAGTTTCTCCTAAGGCTATCGAGGCTATGAATAACATGACACCTCAGGGTAACTTTTATCAGGATTGGACGCAGGCAGATCTTAAGGGTGCTATCTCAGATCTCTATGGGGTTACATCAGACTTTATCGTAACTGGATGTGGATCTAGTGCACTTACTGAGGCACTTGGAACAGCATTCCTTGAGCCAGGAGATGAGATGATCTTAGAGATGCCTACATTCCCAGCTATCATCGATACAGCTCAGATGAACGGAGCTACACCAGTAATCGTGGAGATGGGACCAGATCTTGCTTACGATATGGATAAGCTTCTGGCAGCTATTACCCCTAAGACAAAGATGGTTTACATCTGTAATCCAAACAACCCTACCGGAACCTATGTACCAAAGGCAAAGCTTCTTGAGTTTGCTAAGAAGTGTCCAGATCACGTAATTCAGGTATACGATGAGGCATATATCGAGTTTGCTGACGCAGAGGATTGTCTTGAAATGGTAGATGCTATGAAGGAGATGCCAGAGAAGCCAATAGTTCTTCTTAAGACCTTCTCAAAG
This sequence comes from Lachnospiraceae bacterium, assembly GCA_045599565.1. Classification (GTDB taxonomy): domain Bacteria; phylum Bacillota; class Clostridia; order Lachnospirales; family Lachnospiraceae; genus Pseudobutyrivibrio. The sequence continues at coordinate 23,591 of JAZRWF010000023.1, read as the reverse complement.
TTCTATGGAATGGCTGGTATCCGAGTAGGTTATATACTTGCTCAGCCAGAAATCATTGAGTGGCTTGCTAAGTGTGGAACACAGTTCGCAGTTTCTAAGGTTTCCCAGGCTGGTGCAGCTGCTGCTATGAGAGATAAGGAGCATCAGGCATACGTTAAGGCTGAGACTGCTAAGACAAGAAAATATCTTATGACAGAGTTAGATAAGCTTGGCTGTAAGGTTTATCCTTCTCAGACGAATTTCATCTTTTTCCATCCAGGTGAGGATGTAGATCCTGCAGATGTATCAGCCATGATGATGGAGAAGGGTATCATGATGAGTGCGCAGGCTGGCGCAAATAGAGTGTCAGTAAGCTATATGGAGCACTGTGAGCTTTACATTAAATACTTAACAGAAATCTTAGCTGAGTTAAGAAAATAAATAATAAAGGCAGAAAACTTATGGACAGTACAAAGACTATGGAAACTAAAACAGACGGACAGGCGACAGTAATGTTTGACAGAAAGAAGCTTTTAAAGCTCATAATCCCTGTGGTTATCGAGCAAAGCTTGTCAGTTACGGTAGGTATGGCAGATTCAATCATGGTATCTAAGGCCGGTGAAGAAGCTATATCGGGTATCGGCCTTGTAAACCAGATAAATGTATTGCTTATTATGCTGTTTGCGGCACTCGCATCTGGCGGTTCTGTAGTAGTGGCACAGTTCTTTGGAAATGGTGATAAAAAGAAAGCCTGTACCGCAGCTGAGCAGCAGCTGCTGGCATGTCTGACCACATCTACAGCGTTGATGATATTTGCACTGACATGCAACAGATGGATCCTGCAGCTTGTATTTGGATCTGTTTCAGAGGGAGTAATGAGCAACGCTATTACTTACTTTGGAATTATAGCTGTCTCCTTCCCGTTTCTTGCTACCTACAATGCAGGAGCTGCTCAGTTTCGCGTTATGAATAATGCGCATATCTCCATGATACTGTCGGCAGTTATGAATGCCATAAACATTGTTTTAAACTACATTTTTATATTCCACTTTGATATGGGAGTAGCTGGAGTAGCCTATGCTACCTTGATTTCAAGAATAGCGGTAGCAGCAGTTCTTCTCTACAAGATAAGAGATGAGAAGCTCCCGGTTCACGTGGATAAATACTTCAGACTGAAGTTTGACAAGCCAATGATGGGAAATGTTTTAAAGATAGGTATTCCACAGGCATTGGAAAACAGTATGTTTCAGGTTGGAAAGCTCTGCACACAGCATCTTATCTCCACATTTGGAACAGCTGCTATAGCAGCCAATACCACGGCTGCGACTATCGAAATGCTGGCGGATATTCCGGGCTCTGCGATGGGTATAGCACTGGTAACCATCGTAGGACAGTGTGCAGGAGCAGGTCAGTATGGACAGGCCAGAACCTATACCAAAAAGCTTTTGAAATACACATACGGCTTTTTGATAGCTTTAAACATCGTGATTATTGGGCTGTCAGGTGTTATTCCGAAGTGGTACAACCTCTCAGAGGAAGGAACGAGATATGCGATACAGCTGATTGTTTACCATAGCATTTGCTGCATGGCTATATGGCCTTTAGCCTTCTCCATCGCATCAGTTCTTAGAAGCGCAGGAGATGCTCGTTATACCATGACTGTAAGCATCTGCTCAATGTGGATATTCAGAATCGGCTGTGCATATTTAATCGCCAGCAATGTAGCAGGCTTCGGTCTTAACATGGGAGTCCTTGGAGTATGGATTGCCATGACGATAGATTGGGCTGTGAGGGCAGTGTTTAACCTGATTAGATTCTCTGGTCATAAATGGGAAACAAAAGCTGTTACCCGTCAAAGAAAGCTCGCATAGGAAAGGAGCGTTGGATTATGAAGGTAGGTGTACCAATTCCCAGTTCCATGAATGGATTGTATGGACCGAAATACGATGATGAATTCTTTAGAGTGTTATGGGAAAAAGAATTATACGACAAATGTCCTGATGTAGAGTTCTTTCCGATGTCCATGATGGTTCAGAAGGAGGGAGCAGATAAGGTAGTAGGCGATTTAGATGCTGTCATTGGCATCTGGTTGTCGGATGATCTTTTGACAGAGGAATTCTTAACGAGGCATCCTAATCTTAAGTACATTTCCACCATGGCTCATGGTTTTGGAAGAATGGATGTGGAGGCTACTAAGAGACATGGACTTACAGTTACGAATACAGTATATGGCGATGTTACCATAGCACAGTTCGCATTTGGACTATTGCTTGATATATGCCATAACATCGGTGCAAATGATCATTATTACAAGCATGAGAAATGGCTGCCTGAAAACAAGGGCAAGAGAGGTCTGGCGGTTTCTCCTCAGATAGAGCTCTACCAGAAGACCTTCGGCATAATCGGTCTTGGAAGCATCGGTCTTTGTGCAGCAAAGATGGCTGCAGGCTTTGGAATGCATGTCATAGCCTACAGCAGACATAAAAAGGAAGGCAGTGAATATGATTTCATCGAGCAGGTAAGCTTAGATGAACTCTATGAGAGAAGTGATGTTATAGATATCCACTGTCCGCTTACAGAGCAGACTCAGGGAATGCTTAACAAGGAAGCCTTTGAGAAGATGAAGGATGGCGTGATTATTATAAACACCGCCAGAGGCGCCATCATTGATGAGGATGCATTAGTGGAGGCTTTGAATAGTGGAAAGGTATATGCGGCAGGACTGGATGTGGTAGCTGGTGAGCCACTGCAGGAGCCATGTGAGCTTATGAAATGTGAGAACACTAAAATCACAGAGCATATAGCCTGGTTACCTGTTGAGTCGCGAATCAGAAGCATAAGAATTGCATGTGAGAATTTTATTAACTGGAGGAATGGACACCCTACCAGCGTAGTAAATAAATAGTTTTAAGATAAATAGGGAGGAACGTTATGGGAAATGGAAATTATGTAATCACGATAGCTCGTGGTTTTGGATCAGGAGGTAAGGCGCTTGGTATGAGGCTTGCAGATGAGCTTGGCATCAGCTGTTATGAGAATCGTATCCTGCAGCTTGCATCTAAGATCACGGGTAAGGAGACGGCTGAGCTTATGGAGATAGACGAGAAGCTCAGAAAGGGTGGCTTACATGCCCTGCTTAGAAAGGTACAGGGAAGACCAGAGCCTACCGCAGAGGAGAAGAAATTCGAATCTGATGAGGAAATCTTCAAGTGTCAGTGTGACATTATTAAAAAGCTCGCGGAGACAGAGAGCTGCATAATCGTTGGAAAATGTGCTGATTATGTATTGAAGGATTATGACAATGTAATCAGCTTATATATTGAAGCACCTAGAGCTTACTGCTTAAAGAGAATCATGGATCGCATGAAGGTGGATGCTGAGGAAGCAGCTGAGATGATTGAGAAAACAGATAAGTATCGTGCTGAGTACTATAAATACTATACAAACGGAAATTATTGGACGAACCCAGTTAACTACGACATGACCTTTAACATGGATAGAGTAGGCGAGGATAAGGCTGTTGCCATGATTAAGGATTACATGAAGTTGAAATTTGGTGATGATATTATCGAGAAATCTTTGGCTGAGAAACAAAATCTTTACACCTTCGCCGGAGATATTAGCCTGTAAGAAGAGGAGGGATAAATATGCTTAAGTATATTTTAAAACGAGTAGGAATCGCTGTGATGACAATTCTTATTATCATCATAATCCTTTTCTTCTTGCTGAAGCTTATGCCAGGATCACCGTTTAATAATGAGCGTTTGACGGCTGACCAGATGGCTATATTGAATGAGAAATACGGCTTGGATAAGCCAATTCTGCAGCAGATTCTTGTTTACATTAAAAATATGATTACGGGAGATTTCGGCGTATCTTATTCAATCCAGCAGAATTATCCAGTATCTGAATTGATTGCAAGCAGATATCCAACCACTATTAGAATTGGTTTGCAGGCGTATGTAGTGGGGGTAATTTTGGGACTTGGTCTTGGAATTATAGCAGCACTCCATCATAATAGACCGCTTGATACCTGCACCACAGTGTTTGCCATGATAGGAAACAGTATCCCTTCGCAGGTTCTGGCGCTGGCATTTGTTTACTTCCTTGCATTTAAGGCAGGTTTGTTCCCGCTTACTTATGATTCCAATCATGTTTTTTCTTCTTCCATCCTCCCGGTGCTGGCATTGGCCATTGGTCCGATGGCCATGACAGCACGTTTTACCAGAAACGAGATGATAGAGGTTATGGATTCAGAGTATATCCTTCTGGCTGAGACAAAGGGTATGCCAAGATGGAAGGTTGTAGGCCTTCACGGACTTAAGAATACACTTGTATCACTTATCACCACCCTTGGTCCTATGGTAATGGGTCTTTTGACAGGTAGTACTGTGGCAGAGCAGATCTTTGCGATACCTGGAATCGGATCACTCTTTATCAAGGCTATCCAGAACAATGATTATAACGTAGTTATTTCACTGGCATTTATCTTCAGTGTAATGTACATCGGAATAATCCTCTTGATTGATATTCTCTATGGAATTATCGATCCTAGAATCAGACTGGCAGGAGGTAAGAAATAATGGCTGATACAAGATATGCATTTGCCCATCAGGATGGGATATACAAGGATGAGACCTTTGCCACCATACCATCGTGGAAAGAGACACTCATTATTTTTAGCAGAAACAAAGGCGCTGTATTTGGAGTAATATTTATTCTTCTTATGGGCATCCTTGCAATATGGGGCCCTAAGTTCAATGAGTACACATATGATTTTGTCCAGATGGACAGACAGAACATGCCTCCTAGAATTCCTGGTCTCGAGAATCTCGGTATATTCGACGGAACCATTAAAGGCATTGATATGTACGCGAACAAGGGCTGCAAGGATGAGTATTACTGGTTTGGAACAGATACTCTCGGAAGAGATCTTTTCACCCGTTTTTGTCAGGGTACCAGAATATCACTTATCGTGGCTATCGTAAGTGCATTCCTTGATTTGGTAATCGGCGTATCCTATGGACTTATCGCTGGATACTATGGCGGTAAGGTGGATATGGTGATGATGAGAATCACAGAGATTATCAATGGTATACCTAGCCTTGTAGTAGTTTCACTGTTGGTAGTAGTTATGTCACCAGGTCTTAGCTCTATCATCGTAGCCATGACTATCTCAGGATGGATAGGAATGAGCCGACTGGTCAGAGCTAACACTCTTAGAATTAAGGCCAGCGAGCATATCATGGCTTCTAAGACACTTGGAACAAAGACACCTACAATCCTTTTTAGAGAGATTTTTCCTAACTTGCTTAGTTCAGTAATAGTAATGGCGATGATGTCAGTGCCAGGAGCTATCTTTATGGAGTCATTCCTTTCCTTCGTAGGCCTTGGAATTCCTGCTCCACAGGCTTCTCTTGGAAGCTTGATTTCAGATGGATATAACCACATGCTTATGTATCCATTCCAGCTTGCTATTCCGGCAGTGTTCTTCGGAATTCTTATGATCTCTTTAAACCTTGCAGGTGATGGACTTAGAGATGCGCTTGATCCTAAGCAGAAGAGAGTATAGGAGGTAAGCTATGAGTGAATATTTAAAGGGAAATGAAGAAGTCGTATTAGACGTAAAGGATGTAAATATTTCATTTAAGACTACCGTAGGTTCTCTCAATGCTATAAGAGGCGTAAGCTTCACTCTTCACAGGGGCGAGACCATCGCTATAGTGGGTGAATCTGGTTCAGGTAAGTCCGTTACCGTAAAGGCTGTCATGGGTATTAAGAGCTCTAACGAGAAGGTAAATGCCGGTGAAATCCTTTACACCTATGAGGAGGATGGAAAGAAGCACACTGTTGATCTTTTAAAGTACACCAGAAAAGAAATGATCAGCAAATTTAACGGCAAGCACATAGCTATGGTATTCCAGGATCCTATGACTGCCTTAAATCCACTTCTTACTATAGGTTATCAGCTTTCAGAGGGTATGATTAAACACCTTAAGCTTACCAAGGAAGAGGCTTGGAAGCGCGGCGAGGAGCTTCTGGCAGAGGTAGGAATACCTAATCCATCACTCACTATGAAGAGCTACCCACATCAGCTTAGTGGTGGTATGAGACAGCGTGTGGTAATCGCAATAGCCATCTCATGTAATCCAGATCTTCTTATCTGCGATGAGCCTACCACAGCTTTAGATGTTACTATTCAGGCAAAAATTCTTGAGCTTATTCAGGAGCTTCAGAAGAAGAGAAACATTTCAGTTATCTATATTACGCATGACCTTGGCGTAGTGGCAAAGGTAGCGGATTTCGTAGCTGTTATGTACGCTGGTAAGATCGTAGAAAAGGGTACTGCCAGTGAGATATATTTCAAGCCTCGTCATCCATATACATGGGGACTTTTGCTTGCAATGCCTGATCTAAACACTACAGATGAAAGACTTTATGCAATTCCTGGTACACCTCCTAACCTTTTAAAGAAGGTCGTAGGCGATGCATTTGCTCCTAGAAACCAGTTTGCATTGAATATCGACTACGAGGAGGATCCACCTGTATATCAGCTTACAGAGACTCACATGGTATGCTCTTGGCTGGAGCATCCGGATGCGCCTACGGTGGAAATGCCTAAGTCGTTGCAGGAGCGAATCGCAAGAATGGTAAAGGAGGTGTCTTAAATGGGTGCTGCTTCAGAAGAAATCGTATTGGAAGTAACCGGTTTAAAACAGTACTTCCCAGTTGACCGTAAAACTACAGTTAAAGCTGTGGATAATGTTAGCTTTAAGGTGCCAAAGGGAACTACCTTTGGTCTTGTGGGTGAGTCTGGTTCAGGTAAGTCTACCATAGGACGCTCCATCATCAGACTTTACGACCCTACGGAGGGTTCTATCATATTAAATGGAAAAGAAATCTCAGGAAAGATGACTGCTGAGAAAAAGAAGTATCTCACTCATCACATGCAGATGATTTTCCAGGATCCAATGGCCAGTCTTAACCCTAGAAAAAAGGTTATAGATATCGTGGCAGAGGGTCTGGACGCAAACCACCTTTGCAAGACAAAGGAGGAGCGTGAAAAAAAGGTTTACGACATGCTCGAGAGAGTAGGTCTTAACCACGAGCAGGCAAACAGATACCCTCACATGTTCTCCGGTGGACAGAGACAGCGTGTTGGTATCGCCAGAGCTATGATTATGGAGCCGGATATTATCATTGCAGATGAATGTATCTCTGCACTCGATGTTTCCATTCAGGCTCAGGTTGTAAATATCATGAAGGATTTACAGCAGGAGAGAGGCCTTACCTATGTGTTTATCGCACATGATCTGGCGATGGTTAAATACATCTCAGATTTCATCGGTGTTATTCACCTTGGACATTTCGTAGAGATGGGTACCAAGGAGGACATCTTTGAGCATGCAGTACACCCTTACACAAAGTCACTGCTTTCGGCTATTCCTGAGCCAAATCCATTGACGGAGCCAACACGCAGAGCGACCACCTATGATAAGAATGCTGAAGGTGTTGACTACACTAAGGGAAAACAGAATTATCTTTCAGACACTCACATGGTTCTGGCTACTGATGAAGAACTGAAAAAGTGGATGAATGTATAATACATTCTAAAAAAGAGAGAGGAGAATAAACTATGAAAGGATTATTTAGAAAAAGTGTGGCTGCTTTGCTTGGCATTACCTTGGCTTTGGGAATGACAGCATGCGGTGGTTCATCATCTTCATCTGGCAGTGCTGGTGGTTCGACAGCTGCAGGTACTCCAGCAGCTGATGGCGGCGTAGTTTACAGAACTGCCCTTACAGAGGAACTTAATTCACTCGACCCAAACTATAACTACTCAGCTACTTCGATGGGCTTCATTATGAATACTAACGAAGGTCTTTACAAGTATCTCAAGGACGGTACTATCGGTCCTGGTCTGGCTGAGAGTGTGGACATCAGCGAAGATGGTAAGATATATACCTTCCACATCAGGGATGCAAAGTGGAGCAATGGTGATCCAGTGACAGCCAACGATTTCGTATATAGCTGGAAGAGACTTGCTAATCCTGCTAACGGATGTACATACGCTTATATGCTTATCACAGCAGGTGTAAAGAATGCATACTCTGTATGCTATGGCGGCGGAGATTTAGATTCTCTTGGAGTATCTGCTCCAGATGCGAAGACCTTTGTAGTAGAGCTTGACGCTGCTAAGTCTTACTTCCCACAGCTTTTGGCACAGGGTACATATTTTATGCCAGTTAACCAGGCTTACGCTGAGTCATGTGGTGATCAGTTCATGCTGGATATGGATCACTCCATCTACTGTGGACCATACGTTATGAAGGAGTGGACAGTAGGAGGTACATCTTATGTATGTGCTAAGAACCCTGACTATTATGATGTAGATAGCATTACCTGTTCAGAGGTTCATTATTCACTTCTCACTGATGAGCAGCAGAAGATTTTAGCTTACCAGAATGGAAGCCTTGATATCGTTCAGCTTACAGGTGACTTCATCTCTATGTATACTGGCGATCCTGCTATTTACCAGAACGGTTATCCAGGTCTGTTCTTCATCGCATTTAACACAGAAAATCAGTTCCTGAAGAATCAGAATCTGAGACTTGCTATCTCTCATGCTATAAACAAGAAGACTATCGTAGAGAGCATTCTCTGTGATGGTTCAGCTGAAGCAAACTTTGCTATTCCTCGTGATTTTGCAAAGGATTCAAAGGGTGTTACCTATGCTGAGAATACAGGCTTTGCAGAGTACAATAAATACGATTTAGCAAAGGCTGCATCTTACTTTGATGCTGCAAAGGCTGAGCTTGGTACAGATGCCATTACCTTAGAGTTCTTGTACAACGAAGACAGTAACCTGGCAGCTATCGCGGCCTATATCCAGTCTGAGCTTCAGACTAACCTCCCAGGTCTTACCATTAACCTTAAGTGTGAATCATATAACCAGCGTCTTGCTGACATGGGTTCAGGTGCTTATGACTTCGGTATCACTCGTTGGTATGCAGATTACCAGGATGCGTCTACATTCCTTGACATGTGGACTGATGGATCTTCTCTTAACTATGAGAATTGGTCAAATGCAGAGTACAATGATTTGTACAGCAAAGTAATCGGTGAGTATGCAATGGATGAGGAAAACAGAATTGCTACTCAGAAGGCAATGGAAAAGATGGTGCTGGATGAAGCTATCATCTGCCCACTTTACCAGCCAGTTACTACTTACCTTAGAAATACAAATCTTAAGTTCTATACTGATCCAAATGGTAACTCAATTACCAGATACATCGAGTATAAATAAGATGTTTTTTTAGAAGTTTCAAAGTGGAAACATTGGGTGGCTCCCATGTTTCCACTCTTTTAATGAGGAGGGGCAAATGAAATATCCTTATTTAGATATGCACTGTGATACCTTGCTTCGAACACTTATGAAGGGGTCGGACTCCCTTTATGATGGGGAGGGGATGCAGAGTATAAAGCAGATGAAGGACGCTGGTCAAATGGGACAGTTTTTCGCAGTGTTCTTTCCTCCACGTGATGTGGAACCAAGACCTGATGGCAAGAAACCTGCATTTATTCTGCCGCCAGATGAGGAGTTTTACGCAAAGATGCGTGACTTTCTCTATGAGCAGGTAAAGGCACATGAAGATATTATAAGACTTGCTAAAACAGGTGATGAAGTAGAGAGGAATACGGCAGATGGATTTATGTCTGCTGTTTTAAGTATAGAAGACGGTCGCATGGTAAATGGAAGCATGGAGAGACTTAAGGCGCTTCGCGAGGATGGAGTCTGTGCTATTTCACTTACCTGGAACTTTGCTAACTGCTTTGGCTTTCCAAATTCAAAGGACCGTGAAGTCATGGCAAAGGGACTTACAGACTTTGGCAAAGAGGCCATAGAGGTTATGAATGATATAGGTATTATGGTGGATGTATCGCATCTGTCAGATGGCGGATTCTGGGATGTAGCAGACATCGCGAAAAAGCCATTTATTGCCACACACTCAAACTGCAGGAGTCTTTCAGCACACACTAGAAATCTGACCGATGATATGATGAAGGCTCTGGCAAACAAAGGCGGCTGCTCGGGTCTTAACTTTGGTTCAGAGTTTTTGAATGCAGATATAACATGCACTGATACTAAGATAGAGGATTTAGCTAACCACGTTCTTTATATGGTAAAGGTGGCTGGAGAGGATTTTCCTGCCTTTGGCACAGACTTTGATGGTATAGGAGGCACCTTTGAAATAGGTCATCCTACAGAGATGGACAAGCTGTTTAGTGCTCTCGAAAAGAAGGGTATGACAGCGTCACAGCTTGAAAAATTTGCTTATAAAAATGTGCTTCGTGTTATGAAGGAGTGCTGTAAATAATACTGCAAGGGAGGGACTGATATGAAGGTAATTGTATGCCAGGAGGAGCCTGTAGGAGGCGAGCCAAAAAGAGAGGCATTAGTTGAATATTGGAAGGAGTATCTCATTAAGCTTCCTGAGATAGATGAAATCGTTGTAAAGGATGGCTTCAGAGGTGATAGGGCAGATGAGATAATCGAGGATGCAGATATAGTTCTAGGAGCATGGATTAGTCCAGGACTCTTTACCAGAGAATTGTTTGACAGGCATCCAAATCTCAAATTTGTTTCTACCTCAGGTCATGGCTTTGGAGAGTATGATAGAGAGGCCGCAAAGGAAAAGGGTATTACATTCGTAAATACTATTTATGGTGATCACACCATAGCTGAGTACGGTATGGCTATGCTCATGAATATCTGTCATCACATAGATACAGAGCGTGCCCATTATAAGGAACTTTTGGATTTACCTGCGGATCAAAAGTATAAGAGGGCATTTGTGGCGACCAGACAGATAGAGCTCTATGAGAAGACCATGGGTATAGTAGGACTTGGAAGCATAGGTTTTTGCATGGCACAGATGGCAGCGGGCTTTGGCATGAAGGTAGTGGCGTACAGTCGTCATAAGAAGGAAGGGGCTAAGTATGACTTTATCGAGCAGGTTTCTATGGATGAGCTGCTAGAGAGAAGTGATGTGATATCTATTAACTGCCCGCTTACAGAATCGACCAGAGGTCTTATAAGCAAAGAGGTTATTTCGAAGATGAAGGACGGCGTCATCCTTATAAACACCGCCCGCGGCGCTATCATAGATGAAGAGGCTATGGTGGAGGCGTTAAAGAGCGGGAAAATATACGCAGCAGGCCTCGATGTTTTAGCAAATGAGCCGGTTAGAGAGCATATACCTATTTTTGATTTAAACAATGCCGAGATAACAGCGCACATTGCCTGGGCTCCTGGTGAGGCGAGATTTAGAGTGGTAAGAGTCACCACGGAAAATGTGAAAAACTGGCTCGCAGGTACGCCTACGAGTGTGATTTAAGGGTTGAGAAAATCTAATGGTGGAAACAGAGAGAATAAATAAAGCGTTAGCCCAGCTAGAGGAGCTTGGACTTGAGCAAATGATCGTGTACGAGCCATATGCTCTGTATTATTTTACAGGAAGACGTCTTTTTGGAGGAGAGCGTTTCGTAGCGCTTTTGTTAAAGAAGGATGGCGAGCATAAACTGTTTTTGAACAGGATGATTCCTTGTGAAAGCTTGGAGCTTGATATAGTTTGGCTCGATGATACAGATGATGGTCCAGCTATCTGCGCAACGTATTTGGATGAGTCGAAAGCACTTGGTGTGGATAAGGATTTCCCAGCGAGGTTTTTGATACCTATTATTAAAAAGTGTCCAGGTATGCTGATAGAAAATGGATCTATCGCAGTGGATAAGACTCGTCAGTGCAAGGATGAAAAAGAGCAGGAGCTCATGTTTATGAATTCAAGGCTGAATGACCTTGCTATGGATGAGTTTAAAAAGCTTATAAAGCCAGGCGTCACAGAGAGAATGATAGCGGATGAAATGCCAGGTATTTATAAGAGACTTGGCGCCGATAGGTTTGGCTTTGGAATAGTGGCCTTTGGAAAGAATGCAGCTGATCCGCATCATATGCCGGATGACACTGTTTTGCAGGATGGCGATGCAGTGCTTTTCGACGTGGGTGCTATCAAGAATATGTATAACTCTGACATGACGAGAACCTTCTTCTTCAGAGGCTGCACGGATAAGATGCGTGAAGTTTACAACGTGGTAAGACGTGCTAATGAAGAGGCAGAGAAGAGCATAAAGCCAGGAATGAGATATTGTGATGTAGATAAGGTCGCAAGAGATATTATCACAGAGGCTGGATATGGGGAGTATTTTACTCATCGTCTGGGTCATAATATCGGACTTACATGTCATGAGTATGGAGATTGTTCAAAGACGAACACAGATGTACTAAAGCCAGGAATGTTCTTTTCGATAGAGCCAGGAGTTTATTTGCCTGGTGAGTTCGGTGTTAGAGTCGAAGATCTTATTATGGTAACAGAAGATGGCTGTAAGATTTTGAATTCATACAGCAAAGAGTTAGAGATTGTATAATTATAGGTGATATATATGAAAAAGAGAATTTTAAGTGGTATTTTAGCAGCTGTTCTTGCTATGTCAGCATTTGTCGGCTGTGGTTCAAAGGAGAGTGCTGGAAGCACCTCCGGCAGCGCTTCATCGTCAGTTGCTGCTGAGGGAGGCTTAGAGGTTACTATAGCTGTTTCTGCTGAGCTTGCATCTATGGATAGCAATGTTATTACCTCAGGTGAGTCTATGATTATCTGTAATCAGACTCTGGAGGGGCTTTATGCATACAATGAGAAGGCTGAGCTGGTTCTTGGAATGGCAAAGGATGTTCAGATTAGTGAGGATGGTATGACCTATACCTTCACCATCAGAGATGATGCATATTGGTCAAATGGAACAAAGGTTACCGCAGATGATTTCGAGTACAGCTTTAAGAGACTTGCAAATCCAAATACGGGTGCGACCTACGCGTTCATGCTTATGACAGCTGGTATCGTTAATGCTCAGTCTGTCTGCTATGAGGGTGGAGATATCGATTCCCTCGGAGTAAAGGCGGTGGATGAAAGCACACTTGTCATAAATCTTGACAGACCTATAGCTTATTTCCCTTCACTTATGACTGGTACTTATTTCATGCCTATAAACAGAGAGTTCTGTGAAGGTCAGGGAAATCAGTATGGTCTCACGAAGGATAATGTAATCGCAAATGGACCATATATTTTAAAGCAGTGGCAGCCTGGCGATATGTACTACACTCTTGAGAAGAACCCTAATTACTACGGTGCTGATAATATCAAGGTGGAGAAGCTTAACTATCAGGTAATAACAGATAGCCAGCAGGCTATTATGGCTTGGGAGCAGGGAAAAATCGATCAGATTTCGCTTTCTGGTGATTTGGCAGTTATGTATGCAGGAGACCCTGCATTCGAGTCTATCAAGTCAGCAATGCTTTGGTATGTGGCAGCTAATAATAAAAATGCAGCGTTGGCAAATCCTAACATGAGAATGGCTATTGCGCTTTCATTTGACAAGACTGCTATTTGTGAAAATATCTTAAAGAATGGTTCTGTACCAGCTACATTTGCTATTCCTGAATTCTTCGCACTAGATGCTAATAACAAGACCTTCCGTGAGGCTGCCAATAAAAAATATTTAGAGTACAACACTGCTTTAGCACAGGAATATTATCAGAAGGCCTGTGCAGAGCTTGGAACTAACAGCTTTACTTTTGACTTCTTATTCGATGACGCTGAGGATACAAAGAGTATCGCTGAATATATGCAGTCAGCTATTCAGTCTACCTTGCCAGGTGTGACTATCACTCTTAGCGTTATGTCAAAGAACCAGCGTGTAGAGCAAATGACAGCACATGAATTTGATTTGGGTCTTACCAGATGGGGTGCTGACTACCAGGATGCTACCACCTACCTCGATATGTGGACCACTAATAATTCATACAACTATGGTGGCTGGTCAAATGCAGAATATGATGAGCTCATGGCTAAGGTAAACGGTGAGTATGCTAACCAGCTTGATAAGAGACTGGAGGCCATGATTAAGGCTGAGGAGGTAGTCTTAAGTGAAGCGGGAATTATCCCTGTTTACCAGTCTACAGCAGCTTATCTTACAAACAGCAAGCTTGATGTTCCAATCACGCCGGCTGGAATGCATATCTGGAGATTTGCTGTAGAAAAGTAAGAGGTTAAAATGCAACTTTTTGATATCATAGGACCGGTGATGGTAGGTCCTTCGAGCTCTCATACAGCAGGCGCTGTGAAGATAGGCTATGTCGCACATCGTCTGCTTGGAAGCCCAGTTGCAAAGGCTGAGATACTTTTGCATGGTTCCTTCAAGGCGACAGGAAGGGGACATGGAACAGATAGAGCCTTAGTGGCTGGTCTTTTAGGGATGCAGCCTGATGATGCTAGAATACCTTTAAGTTTAGAGCTGGCGCGCGACAAAGGTGTCGAGATAGTATTCGGTGAAGTGGCTCTCAAGGATGCTCATCCTAACTCAGTTATGATGAAGCTGATGGGAGAAAATGGGAATACGCTTGAGATAGTGGGTGAATCTTTGGGCGGATCTATTATTAACATTGCCAGCATAGATGGTCTTTCAGCTAACTTTTCAGGAGATCGACCGACTCTTATCGTACATAATTTGGATCAGCCAGGTCACGTGGCAGAGGTTACCAGTATGCTGTCGCATAAGTCAGTCAATATAGCACAGATGCAGCTTTACAGAGCCTATAGAGGCGGAAATGCTGTTATGGTCATTGAATGTGATCAGGAAATACCGCTGGAGGCAGTCAAGTGGCTTAGACATTTAGAAGGTGTGGTAAAGGTTACATATTATTCTTTATTGGAGGCAAAGACAGATGAGCTTTAAGAATATACATGAGATAGTCTCGCTTTCCAATAAGGATAACAAGCCGTTCTGGGAAATTGTTCTAGAGGATGGCTGTGTAGAAGGCGGGACCACAAAGGCGGAAGCCTTTGACAGAATGCGTGGAATGTATGTGGCCATGAAGGAGGCTGATAAATCCTATGATCCAACGCTTATTTCTTCCAGCAGAATGGCTGGAGGAGATGGAGCCTTGCTCGAGCAGTTTAGAATGCAAAAGAATCGCCTCATAGGAGATTTTTTGACAAAGGTGATGGAAAAGGCCGTAAAGATGGGTGAGTCAAATGCCTGTATGAGACGCATCGTGGCAGCACCTACAGCGGGCTCATGTGGAGTTATTCCAGCAGTACTTTTGACTTATGAAGAAGAGCGAAAGGTCAAAGAGGATGAGATAGTAAAAGCTTTGTTCGTGGCAGGTGGAATAGGTGGTGTAATCGCGGAGAGTGCATCTATTTCAGGCGCAGAAGGTGGATGCCAGGCGGAGATAGGCTCTGCCAGCGCCATGGCGGCCGGAGCCATAGCCTTCCTTGAAGGTGGAGACAATGAAGCTATAACAAACGCAGCAGCTTTAGCGCTTAAAAACATGCTTGGTCTAACATGCGACCCTGTGGGAGGCCTGGTGGAGGTGCCTTGCATAAAAAGAAATGTTTCGGGTGCTGTAAATGCCATTGTGTCCGCACAGATGGCCATGGCTGGAATTAAAAGCAGAATTCCGGTAGATGAGGTTATAGATTCCATGCGGCGCATTGGAAATCTCATTCCAAGCTGCCTTAGAGAGACTAGTCAGGAAGGTCTGGCAACTACCCAGACGGCGCAGAGACTTGTTTTATAAATAAATTTAGCCCCTCCCTATTAACCATCAGTGATAACTTGTCCAATATCGCAGGTGGTGATATTTGGCCGGCTGTCTTTTGGCGGCCGGTGTTAACCTATTGTCCTGTGCATACGGCGCATTTTTGCCTTCCCTATACCGTGTGCACGCGTTTGTCATATTTGAGCAAAGCACCTACTGCTTTGCTCATTTTATTTAGCAGAATTTGGCTGGAATTGTGAAAAAGATTAGTGTAGAATAGAAACATGGATAAGATAACGTATATACGAACTGAAAAAATCTTTAAAAGGCTCATAATAGGCATATTTGTGATGGTTACCTTGGTAGAGCTAGGTATGTTTGCTATGCTTTACTCCACTAATATGATATTCCAGAGCCTGGCAGAGTATATATTACTCTATTTGCTGCGCCCTATACTAACTAATTCTCTGATTATTGGTATAGGCTTCTTTTGCATACGTAAGGCTAAGAACCTTCAAAGCAAGGGTGTGTGGAATGTCATTACGCTGATGTGCCTATGCACAAGCATTTGCGCTATACATAGCGTATTTATTGTAACTTTGCTGTGCTTTTGTCTGGTTATATCCATATCAGCATCATTTCAGGATAAAACTATGCTTAGACATACCTTCTTTTCGAGCGTTTTTATAGTGGCTGTCATAGCCATTTATAATGCTATCGCAGGTTCCATGCAGAGCGAGTATGAATTTTATTGGCATTCGATTATCCTTATCATATTTATCCTTATCGCGACATATTTTGTCAGCGGTAATATCATAGATCTTTTGGATGAAAAAACAAATGCGCTGGAAAAGGCTGTAGAGAGTGCAAATGTAGCTCAAAGACAGGCAGACGCTGCGAATAGAAGTAAATCTGTATTCCTGTCTAACATGAGCCATGAGATCCGTACACCTATAAATGCAGTCTTAGGCATGGATGAGATGATTCTAAGAGAGAGCAGTGAATCAGAGATCCTTGGCTATGCGAATGATATAAAGAGTTCAGGTCAGGCGTTGCTTTCCATCATAAATGACATATTGGATTTTTCTAAGATAGAAAGCGGCAGGATGGAGCTGATAAACGCAGCATATCATCCTGGCAAAATGATTCATGATATAGAGATAATGATTTCCGCCAAGGCGAAGGAAAAGGGCTTGGATTTTTCGGTGGATGTGGCATCTGATATACCATGCTCGCTTTTAGGCGATGAGCTTCGTATACGTCAGATATTAATTAATCTTCTGACCAACGCAGTGAAATATACCGACAAGGGTAAAGTGAATTTAAGTGTGTGCGGACAGAAAAAGAGTGATGAAATATATGCTCTTAAATTCGAAGTGAAGGACACTGGCAGGGGAATTAAGGAAGAGGATATAAAAAAGCTTTTCACGCCTTTTATGCGTATAGAGGAGGAAAAGAACAGAAGCATCGAAGGTACGGGTCTTGGCATGAGTATTACCATGCAGCTTCTTAGTATGATGGGCAGTGAATTGGGTGTTGAAAGTACCTATGGAGAGGGCTCCACATTCTCTTGTGAAATAGCGCAGCAGATATTAGATGCGACTGAAATAGGCTCATATAAGGATTCTATTGCGGTACAGAAGAATAAGGCTGAAGGCTATAAGGCTACCTTTACTGCACCAGACAAGAAGGTTTTGGTAGTAGATGATGTTATGTTGAATGTAAAGGTAGTTAAGGGACTTTTAAAGAAAACCCAGATCCAGGTGGACGAGGCTTACAGTGGGGCAGAGGCACTTGAAAAGCTTGCAGAGGCAAAATATGATGCTTTGTTTATCGATCATATGATGCCTGAAATGGATGGTATAGAATTATTAGAAGAGCTAAAAGCTTCCGGAGGAATGAACGTGGATACCCCAGCCATTGCTTTGACAGCCAATGCCATAGCTGGGATGAAGGAGTTCTATTTGGATTGTGGATTTGACGGATATCTTTCAAAGCCAATTATTCCAGCCGAACTAGAGAGCACCTTGCGTGAGATAGTTTTATAAAATGAGGTAGAAATGAACGAGTTTTTTCTTAAAATAGCAAATGAATTTAACAGGTGTTTTATTCGTGAAGACAGATACATGCTTTTGGTCAGCGGAATAGGGGTGACTATAAAGGTTTCCATTCTAGCGCTTATTATTGGCCTGATTTTAGGCTTTATAATCGCCAGCTGCAGCCTTTCAAAGAACAAGGTTATTAAGAAGATTGGTTCTATTTATACTGATATAATCAGAGGAACACCGTCTGTTACCCAGCTTATGATAATATACTTTGTAATCTTTGCGTCGGTGGATCTGCCAAAGTGGATTATAGCTGCTATCGCATTTGGCATTAATTCAGGTGCCTATGTTTCAGAGATAGTCAGAGCAGGTATTCTGTCTATCGATAAAGGCCAGACAGAGGCTGGTCGCTCACTGGGACTTACACAGTCACAGACTATGCTGCATATTATTCTGCCACAGGCGATTAAGAATATATTCCCTGCTCTTTGTAATGAGTTTATCGTCCTTATAAAGGAGACAGCTATCGTTGGTTACGTAGGACTTATGGATATTCAAAAGGCAGGAGACTTTATTAAGAGTGCGACCTTCAGCGCATTTATGCCTTTGATAGGAACGGCTATTATTTATTATCTGCTGATTAAGATACTTACGCTGTTGTTAAATCGTGTAGAGCTAAGACTGCGTGCTTCTGATGTAAGGTAGTGAGGTGAGGTGATGTGATGAGTGAATATATGATAGAAGTTAAAAACCTCAAAAAGACCTTCGGTGAGCTTTCTGTTTTAAACGGTATTTCAGAGCATATTTCACCGGGAGAGGTGGTCGTGGTTATCGGACCTTCCGGCTCAGGAAAGAGTACCTTCCTAAGATGCTTAAATATGCTTGAGGAAGCTACTGAGGGAGAGATTTACCTCGAGGGAATGCGTATAAATGAAAAGGGTGTGAACATAAACGAAGTGCGACAGAAAATGGGAATGGTTTTCCAGCATTTTAATCTATTTCCACATCTTACTATTTTGGACAACATAACTCTTGCTCCGACTTTGCTTAAGAAAAAGAGCAAGGAAGCTGCTGTAGCGCGTGCAAGGGAGCTTCTTAAAATGGTTGGCCTTGAGGATAAGGCAGCTTCATATCCGGCGCAGCTTTCAGGAGGTCAAAAGCAGCGCGTGGCGATAGCCAGAGCGTTGGCGATGGAGCCTGATGTTATGCTTTTCGATGAACCGACTTCTGCGCTGGATCCAGAGATGGTAGGCGAGGTTTTAAATGTTATGAAAAGCCTGCCTGAGAGTGGTATGACGATGGTAATCGTTACTCATGAGATGGGATTTGCAAGGGAAGTAGCGTCAAGAGTTCTCTTTATCGACCAGGGTGTGGTAATGGAGAGCGGTACGCCAGATGAAATCTTCACAAACCCGAAAAATGACAGAGCGAAAGAGTTTTTAAGCAAGGTGCTGTAATTTTTTATTATTTTTTGTGTAAAGTGTTGAATTTCTGATTAAAAAAATATATAATTCAATTTCGACAAAGTAGTCTATATACATAGTATATAGGCTATTTATTTTTTAGAAGCCTAGTAGGCTTAGGAGGAGAATGAGTTATGAAGAGTTTAAAGAAAATGGCTGCTGTTTTGGCTATAGCTGCTATGGTATTATCTATGGCTGGCTGCGGCAGCGCAAAGAAGGATGGAGCTATCAAGTTTGCTACTAATCCTGAGTTCCCACCATTTGAGTTCATCACAGCTAACGGTGTACTCGGAACCTATGATGGTATCGATATGGCTATCGTTGCTAAGATCGGTGAGATGAATAATGTAGATGTATCTATGGAGAGCATGGAGTTTGATTCACTTCTTATCGCACTTCAGAATGGTACCATCGATGCTGTAATCGCTGGTATGACCATCACTGATGAGAGAAAGGAGTCAGTTGACTTTGCTACTCCTTACTATAAGGCTACTCAGGTTATGATCGTTAAGGAAGATTCAGCTATCGCTTCTGCAGCAGATATGGCTGACAAGAAGATCGCAGTAGTTCAGGGCTACACTGGTGAGACCTGTGTAAAGGATCTTGGATATCCATACGAGGCATTTAAGAAGGGTACCGAGTGTGTAATGGAGCTTGTAAACGGAAAGTGTGATGTAGTAGTAATCGACTCTGCTACCGCACAGAAGTACGTAAAGGATAACCCTGGCACAAAGATCGTAGAGGATGCTTCTGCTTTTGAGACAGAGGAGTACGGTATCGCTGTTGCTAAGGGTAACACTGAGCTTCTTAACAAGATTAATTCAGCTATCGATAAGATGCTTGCAGATGGCACCATCGCAGAGCTCGCTGTTAAGTATTCTGAGGCAGAGTAATCGAAACCTGAATATTTTAGGTATATTTAAGGCCGTGATTTTGTTCACGGCCTTTTTCTTATAAGTCTGTTAGGGTGGCTCTGCATGGAGCACCATCGACCCTGCCTAAGTTTATCGGTGCGCAGTTTAGCATATATATGCCATCTGGTACATGGGCAAGACGTATGCCTTCGAGCAATACAATTTCCTTTTTGAGCAATACATAATGACATTCTGCAGGCGCATCTTCAGGACCGATAGTTTGCGATTCATTTCCGATAAGGTCGATACCTGCTTCAGCGAATACCTTTGCTGCCTCTAGCGTTATGGTTGCCTTACCTTTAATCAGTATTTTCTTCTTTTCACATTCCAACATTCTTCTGGCGTCGTCGGCTGTGACGTTGCCATCGTGTGATATCACGCAGGCTTCACCGATGAATTTTTCTAAGGGTATTTCAGAAATTCCCTTGCCATTTTCGTAAAAATGTCTGGGTGCATCTACATGTGTGCCATTATGAGCGCACATAGAGAAGGCAGTCAGGTTACAAATATCGCCGCTTTCTATTCTTAAGATATCTTCTTTTTTAGGACTTGGGTCCCCAGGAAACACCACACATTCAAATAGTGGCTGAGTAATGTCGTAGATCATAGCTTCTCCTACAGTGTTTTGGTATACAGTATATGATAGCGTTTGTTGCATGAAAATACAATTGTAGAGGGAGAAATATTGCAAAGGCAACGGTATGGGAGAGAAGTTTCTAAAAGGTTGCCTGGTAAGGATGTTAAATGAGTGAAAAGGCAACGGTATGGGGGAGAAGTTTCTGAAAGGTTGCCTGGTAAGGGTGTTAAATGAGAGCGAAGGCAACGTTATGAAGGAGATATTTCTGAAAGGTTGCTTGGTAAGGGCTATAAATGAGCAAGAAGGCAACGTTATGGGTGAAGACATCCCAAAAGGTTGCCTTTATGGACGGAAAAGTGTTGGTTTGGGCAACGTTGATATGAAAAAAACAAATTTACGGTTGCTTTAAAAATAAGACGGAGAATAACTGGAGTCTGTGTATAGAAAAATCGGAACAAATGTTCTGGACTTTAAACTAGCTTTGTAGTAGAATAATTGTGCAAGTGCACTTGCACGATTATGGATAAATCAGGTGACCCAATTCGTATTTTGTTGTTTTTGGATTAAAATGATAATACTTGATATTACGAATTTCTGGCGTATAGGCGAATTTTTTACTATTAGATTTAGGAGGTGGTTTTGTGCACAGTGAACAAAATAAGTTTATACTGCATTCAAAGTACCAGCCGACTGGTGACCAGCCTCAGGCGATAAAGGATTTAGTGGAAGGTTTTAAGAATGGCAATAGATTCCAGACTTTGCTGGGTGTAACAGGCTCTGGTAAGACCTTCACCATGGCGAATGTTATAGAGAAGCTGAACAAGCCCACTTTGGTAATAGCGCACAATAAAACCCTCGCTGGCCAATTATACGGTGAGTTTAAAGAATTCTTCCCTGAGAACGCAGTTGAGTATTTTGTATCCTACTATGATTATTACCAGCCGGAGGCTTATGTGCCTAGCTCGGATACATATATAGCGAAGGATTCATCGGTAAATGATGAGATAGATAAGCTGAGACTTTCTGCGACAGCTTCGCTGGCCTCGAGAAATGATGTCATTATCGTGGCGTCGGTTTCCTGTATATATGGCATAGGTGAGCCGGATGATTTCATGAATCTGATGGTTAGTCTTAGACCGGGTGACATAAAGGATAGAGATGATGTCATAAGAGAGCTTATAGATATTCAGTACCAGAGGAATGATATGGATTTCGCCAGAGGAACCTTTAGAGTCCGCGGTGATACGCTCGAAATCATTCCTGCGAATGCAGATGAATACGCTCTTAGAATTGAGTTCTTCGGAGATGAGATAGACAGGGTGTGCGAGACAGATATTATCACAGGAAAGGTGGTCTCTGAGCTGAATCATGTCGCTATCTTTCCGGCGTCTCACTATGTAGTGCCACAGGATAAGATTCAGGCTGCATGTAATGAGATAGAGGAAGAGCTTAAGGAGCGTGTGGACTATTTTAAGTCGCATGATAAGCTCATAGAGGCTCAGCGCATAGCAGAGAGAACGAACTTTGACGTGGAGATGCTTAGAGAGACTGGCTTTTGCTCTGGAATAGAAAACTATTCGAGGCATTTGACATCTCAAAAGCCTGGCGAAGCTCCGAAGTGCCTTATAGATTACTTCCCGGATGACTTCCTTCTGATAGTGGATGAGAGTCACATCACACTTCCGCAGGTAAGAGGTATGTATGCTGGTGACCACGCTAGAAAGACTACCCTTGTGGACTATGGCTTCAGACTGCCATCGGCACTTGATAACAGACCGTTGAACTTCACTGAGTTCGAGGGGAAGATTTCCCAGATGATGTGTGTGTCGGCTACTCCTGCTGAATATGAGGAAGAGCATGAGCAGCTAAGGACACAGCAGGTTATCAGACCTACAGGTCTTTTGGATCCAGAGGTGGTGGTGAAGCCTACAGAGGGGCAGATAGACGACCTTCTTGGCGAGATAAGAAAAGAGGTCGCAGGCGGACATAAGGTTCTGGTTACGACTTTGACGAAGCGAATGGCGGAAGATTTGACAGAGTACCTGGCGGGCTTGGGAGTTCGCGTGAAATACATGCACTCGGATATAGATACGTTGGAGCGAGCACAGATTATAAGAGACCTAAGACTGGATGTATTCGATGTCCTGGTAGGTATTAATCTTCTTAGAGAGGGTCTGGATATTCCTGAGATCACTCTGGTAGCTATTTTGGATGCGGATAAGGAGGGTTTCCTGCGTTCGGAGCGTTCACTGATTCAGACCATAGGTCGTGCAGCCAGAAATTCTGAGGGGCATGTCATAATGTATGCTGACACCATGACAGATTCCATGTATATGGCTATCACGGAGACGAAGAGGCGACGCGCTATTCAGATGGCGTATAATGAAGAGCATGGCATCACTCCGAAGACTATCGAGAAGTCAGTACGTGAGCTCATTTCTATTTCGAAGGAGGTCGCTAAGAAGCAGGAGAAGTTTACAAAGGCGCCTGAGGAGATGTCTGCTGAAGAGCTCAAGAAGCTGATAAAGGATGTGGAGAAGAAGATGCTCGATGCGGCTAACTCACTTCAGTTTGAAATCGCGGCGGAGCTTAGGGATCAGCTTATAGATTTGAAGAAGATGTTAGCGGACTTATAAGAGAAGACAGGATAATAAAATGAAGAAGTATATTAAGATAAAGGGTGCAGCAGAGCATAACCTTAAGCATATAGATTTAGAGATACCTAGAGACGAGTTCGTCGTGTTTACAGGTCTTTCAGGAAGTGGAAAGTCCTCACTCGCATTTGATACCATATTCGCAGAGGGTCAAAGGCGTTACATGGAAAGTCTTAGCTCATACGCCAGACAGTTCCTGGGACAGATGGAAAAGCCTAATGTAGAGCACATGGAGGGAATGCCTCCAGCCATCTCTATAGACCAGAAGAGCACGAACCATAACCCTAGGTCTACAGTCGGAACA
>JAZRWF010000022.1:0-14924 GCA_045599565.1 Lachnospiraceae bacterium | reverse complement strand
CTAAGAAACCAGCTGCTGAGGCAGTAGCTGAAGCACCAAAGGCAGCAGTTAGCGCTGCGCCAGCTAATGATACAGAACTTATTGCTGTTATCGCTGCAGCCATTGCAGCATCTACAGGAGCCTCTACTGATTCATTTGTAGTTCGCTCTATTAAAAAAAGACGTTAAAAAGTAGGAGGATATATAAATGAAAAACTATACTATTACAGTTAATGGAAATGTATATGATGTTACAGTAGAGGACAAGGGTGGTTCTGGTGTTTCTCCAGTATCTGCACCAGCAGCAGCTCCAGTAGCAGCTGCACCAGCAGCACCAGCAGGCGCAGGCTCTATAAAGAACGAGGCAGGCGCAGCTGGTAAGGTATTTAAGTTAGTTGCATCAGCTGGTCAGGCAGTTAAGAAGGGTGATCAGATCGTTATCCTTGAGGTTATGAAGATGGAGACTCCTGTAGTAGCTCCAGAAGATGGAACAGTTGCTTCTATCAATGTAAACGAAGGACAGCAGGTAGAGGCAGGTGCCCTTCTTGCTACTATGAACAAGTAGGAGGATAATCCATGAGTTATGTTGCAGAGACATTAGGAAATCTCATGCATCAGACTGCATTTTTCAGTTTGACCTGGGGTAACTATGTCATGATAGCAGTGGCTTGTGTATTCCTTTACCTTGCCATCAAGAAAGGCTATGAGCCATTACTTTTGGTTCCTATCGCTTTCGGTATGCTTCTGGTAAACATTTATCCAGACATCATCGCTAGCCCAGAGGAGACCAGCAATGGAGTAGGAGGCCTTTTGTACTACTTCTACGAGTTAGATGAGTGGTCAATCCTTCCTTCTCTTATTTTCCTTGGCGTAGGTGCTATGACCGACTTTGGTCCACTTATCGCTAACCCTATCAGCTTCCTGCTTGGAGCTGCAGCACAGATCGGTATCTTTACAGCATACCTTCTTGCTATTCTTTTAGGATTTACTGACGAGGCAGCAGCTGCTGTTTCTATCATCGGTGGTGCTGATGGTCCTACATCTATCTTCCTTGCTGGTAAGCTTGGACAGACAGCTCTTATGGGTCCTATAGCCGTAGCGGCATATTCTTATATGTCACTCGTACCTATTATTCAGCCACCTATTATGAAGCTTTTCACCACTAAGGAAGAGCGTGCGATTAAGATGGGACAGCTTAGACCAGTATCTAAGCTTGAGAAGATTCTCTTCCCTATCGTAGTTACCATCATCGTTTGCTTACTTCTTCCTACCACAGCTCCACTTGTAGGTATGCTTATGCTTGGTAACCTCTTTAAGGAGAGTGGTGTTGTAAGACAGCTTTCTGATACTGCATCTAATGCTTTGATGTACATCGTAGTTATCTTACTTGGTACCTCAGTAGGTGCTTCTACTTCAGCAGAGGCATTCCTTAATGTAAGTACTCTTAAGATCGTAGTACTTGGTCTTGTAGCATTCGCATTTGGTACTGCTGCTGGTGTACTCTTTGGTAAGCTTTTATGTCACCTGACCCACGGTAAGATAAATCCTCTTATCGGTTCGGCTGGTGTATCAGCAGTTCCTATGGCAGCTCGTGTATCTCAGAAGGTAGGAGCAGAAGAAGATCCTACTAACTTCCTTCTGATGCATGCTATGGGTCCTAACGTTGCAGGTGTTATCGGTACAGCAGTCGCTGCCGGTGTGTTTATGGCTATATTCGGTGTATAAAACGAGGAGGGGCCCATTGCTCTGAAAACTGGCCTGGTCCAGTTTTCAAATGGGAGGTACCTGTTGTCTGTAAAAAATGCCATTAGATTTCATTAAGGAGATAAACAATGGGAGTTAAAATTAATGAGACCATCCTTCGTGATGCTCATCAGTCACTTATAGCTACTCGTATGCCTACCGAGCTTATGCTTCCTATCGTAGATAAGCTCGACAAAGTAGGTTACAACGCAGTAGAGTGTTGGGGCGGCGCTACATTTGATGCCTGCCTTCGTTTCTTAAAGGAAGATCCATGGGAGCGTCTTAGAAAGCTCCGTGAAGGCTTTAAGAATACTAACCTTCAGATGCTTTTCAGAGGTCAGAACATTCTTGGTTACTCACAGTATCCAGATGATGTAGTAGAGTACTTCGTACAGAAGTCTATTGCAAATGGTATCGATGTAATCAGAATTTTCGACTGCTTGAATGATATCAGAAACCTTCAGACAGCTGTAAATGCTACTAAGGCTGAGGCTGCTAAGTCTGGTAAGGGTCATGCACAGGTAGCTCTTTCTTATACTCTTGGTGATGCATACACCTTAGAGTATTGGGCAAAGATGGCTAAGGACATCGAGGAGATGGGTGCAGATTCTATCTGTATCAAGGATATGGCTGGTCTTTTGGTTCCAGCTAAGGCTGCAGAGCTTGTTAAGACTCTTAAGGAGTCTACTAAGCTTCCTATCGACCTTCATACTCACTACACCTCTGGTGTGGCTTCTATGACTTATATGAAGGCTGTAGAGGCTGGATGTGATATCATTGACTGTGCTATGTCACCACTTGCACTTGGTACTTCACAGCCTGCTACTGAGGTTATGGTAGCTGCATTTGCTGGTACTGAGTACGATACCGGATTCGATCAGAATCTTCTTTCTGAAATAGCTGATTACTTTAAGCCATACCGTGAGGAGTGCCTTGCTAATGGACTTCTAAATCCAAAGGTACTTGGTGTTAATATCAATACACTTCGTTATCAGGTTCCAGGCGGTATGCTTTCTAACCTTATCTCTCAGCTCAAGGAGCAGGGTAAGGAGGATAAGTATGATGAGGTTCTTGAGGAGGTTCCAAGAGTACGTAAGGATCTTGGTGAGCCACCACTTGTTACACCTTCATCACAGATCGTTGGTACTCAGGCTGTATTTAACGTTCTTATGGGCGAGAGATACAAGGTTGCTACTAAGGAGACCAAGGACATCCTTCTTGGAAAGTATGGTCAGACCGTTAAGCCTTTCAATCCAGATGTAGTTGCTAAGGTTCTTGGCGATGATGCTAAGAATGCTATCACCTGCCGTCCAGCAGATCTTCTCGAGCCAGGACTTGCTAAGTTCGAGGAAGAGTGCAAGCAGTGGAAGCAGCAGGATGAGGATGTGCTTTCTTATGCACTGTTCCCAAAGGTTGCTACAGAGTTCTTCAAGTATCGTGAGGCTCAGCAGTCAGGTGTAGATCCAAACAAGGCTGATAAGGCTAATGGAGCTTATCCTGTTTAATATGTTTTATGTGCCACCAGATTTCTGGTGGCACTTTTGCATATAGGCTTTTATATGTAGGCTTTAGTATGGCATTCAGCTGTGAAAAGGCAACCTGGACAGAGTATTTTGGGGAGAACAGTGATGGACTTAAGTAATATAACAGTAAATAAACAAAGCAGCATAAGAATAGCTGGAAGCAAGGTTTTATATTTCGATGCATTTGAGATAAAAGAAGAGCAGCATGATGCAGATTTCATATTTGTGACACATGAGCACTTCGACCACTTCGATGTAAATTCTATAAATAACATAATAACGCCTGAATCTAAGATAATAGCTCCGCTTTCTATGAAAAAGAAGCTATTATCAGATTTGAAAATAGAAGAGGGCAGATGCTTATTCTGTGAGCCTGGTGAGGAGATTGAGGTAGAAGGAGTGAAAATAAAGGCTATCCCTGCATATAACATTTTAAAGCCATTTCATATGAAAAGCAGTAAATGGGTTGGCTATCTTGTGGATATGGATGAAAAGTCATATTACATAGCGGGTGATACAGATGCTAATGAAGATGTTAGGAATGTTAAATGTGATGTGGCACTTTTGCCTGTAGGTGGTAAGTTTACTATGGATTATAAACAAGCCACAGAGCTTGTATGCGAAATGAAGCCTAAGGCTGTCATTCCTACACATTACGGTGAAGTAGTTGGAAAACCGACAAACGGAGCCGATTTTATGAAGCTGGTGAATGCATTTGATGCTGAAATACAGGTTGAATTAAAGATAATGTAAAATATTTATCGAAAAACATTAAAAATGTGTTGACAAAGATTAAATATTAGTATATATTCTATTTATCGATAAACATTAAATATTTAATGAAAACTTATTGTTGAGTTAAGGCTTATAGCCAAGAAGGAGAAATTATGGATAAGAAGAATGCTATTACTAATATTAATAAGTTTGGTAAGATTGGAAGGATTGTCACCATCATAATGCTGATATTGCTTGGAATATCACTGGTTGCGACTTTGATTTCTGCTATATTCTTAAAGGTGGTTCCAGATGATTTACTGGCACTTAAAATGAGTACACAGTCTGAGCTTTCAGTTAATTTTAAGGCAGTAGATCCTGGCTTTGCTCAGAGTGAAATGCAAAAGATAGTAGAAGGTATAAATAGTAGCATGGTTAAGGGCGGCCTGAATCTTGGTTCTGTTAAGATGGCATTTAATAAGGCAAGCATTGTAGATGATCATTTAGTACTTTCTACAAATGCAGAGGTCGGAACAGTATCATTACCAAAGATAGGAACTGCTTTAATCTTTGTAATAATTTCTATTATCATTTCTATTATTTCAACAGTATTTGGAATGAAGCTTTGCAAGGCTATAGAAAACTGCGTTACACCATTCGAAGCTAATGTTATTAATAAGCTTAAATACTTTGCATATTCACTCATACCATGGGCTTTATACTCATCTATACCTGAAAGTGTAATGAATAGTTTATTCAGTAATAATGTTTCTATCAGCTTTACACTCGATATGAACATAGTATTTACAGTACTTATTATACTTGCACTTTCTGTAATATTTAAGTATGGAGCTATGCTTCAGCAAGAGTCAGATGAGACTTTATAGGAGGCCATTATGGGAAAAATAATTTTAAGACTTGACAGAGTGATGGCAGACCGTAAAATGAGTCTTAACGAGCTATCAGAAAAGGTGGGCGTATCCAATGTTAACTTATCTAAAATAAAGACTGGTAAGATAAGTGCTATTCGTTTTAATACCCTAGAGGCTATTTGCGAGACACTTAACTGTCAGCCAGGCGATATTTTAGAATATGATAAAGATGCTAAAAGTGAGGAGACTTAAAAATGCGAATTGGACTATCATCAGGACTAGAACACAAAAGCCCAGCTGAATGGGCAGCTAATTTATCAGCGCTTGGATGTAAAAGTGTTGTCTTTCCAGTAGATTCATCTGCGTCAAATGAACTTATAGACGCATACTGCTTGGCTGCTAAGGAATTTGATCTTACTATAGCAGAGGTAGGAATCTGGAGAAATGCTATTTCTTTAGATGAAGCAGAAAGACAGCAGCAGATGGATTATAGCATAAAGCAGCTTAAGCTGGCTGACAAAATAGGCGCGAAATGCTGTGTAAATGTATCTGGTGCATTAGGTTCTAGATGGGATGGTCCATATAAGGAGAATTTCTCTAAAGAAGCCTGGTACAGAACAGTTAAAATGGCGCAGGATATCATAGATGAGGTTAAGCCAGTTAATACCTATCTTACCTTAGAGCCTATGCCATGGATGTATCCGACTGGTCCAGAAGAATACGCTAAGCTTTTGGAGGATGTAAATAGAGATCGCTTCGCCGTACATCTTGATATTATTAATATGATTAATACTCCTAAACGCTATTTCTTCCCAGAGGAGTTTTTGGATGAAACCTTTGACTTGCTCGGAAGCAGCATAAAGAGCTGTCATATTAAGGATGTACATTTGAGAGGTGAGTTTACCTTCCAGCTTCAGGAATGTATGGTAGGTAAGGGTGAATTTCCGCTTAAATACTACATGCAAGAGATAGCTGAATTAAAGGATGATGTGCCAGTTATTTTGGAGCATTTGCAGACTGATGAAGAATACCTTGAGGGACTCAAGTATTTGCAGAGCTTATAGGAGGTTGCGAGATGGAAAATACTAGATGTAACGACGCAAATGTAATCACCGAGAGATATTTGGATTCTATATTAGTAGAAGAGCGAATCATAGATTCTGTTTTGCCAACACTCGATATAGAATTCCTAGGCGAAAGCTTTTCTACGCCTGTAATGATGCCTGCTTTTTCACATTTGCCTAACTATAATGGACGTGAGCTTACCGGCCTAGAGGAATATTCTATAGCTGCTAAAAATCAGAATATGCTGAATTTCTGTGGCATGATGGAAAACGATATGTTTGAAAAAATCGCAGCCACAGGTGCGAAGACAGTTCGAATTATAAAGCCTTATGCAGACCGTGAGAAAATTAAGGATCAGATATTATTTGCAAAGAATGCCGGTGCATTTGGTGTGGGTATCGATATCGACCATATTATGGGAAATGGTGAATATGACCTGTGCGTAGGTGAAAGAATGGCTCCTCAGACATTAGAGGATCTGAAAGAATTTGCTGAGCTGACAGATTTACCATATTTCGTCAAAGGTGTTCTTAGCGTAACAGATGCGCTTAAATGCGCTAAGCTGGGAGCTAAGGCCATAATAGTTAGTCATCATCACGGAAGAATGCCTTATGCGATTCCACCTCTTATGGTGCTACCTAAGATAAAGGAAGCCTTAAAGGACACAGGCGTGAAAATAATCGTGGACTGCTGTATCGCTAGCGGAGCTGACGTATATAAGGCACTGGCGCTAGGTGCTGATGCTGTAGCTATAGGAAGAGTTATGATGCCAGAGCTTGAGAAGGACGGCGTATCAGGTGTCGAGCGAGTGGTTAAGCGCGTAAACGGAGAACTCTCATTTATGATGGGAAATACGGGCTTTTCAAAGGTAGCTGATATGAATCCTAGCGCACTTTGGATTCCAAGCTTTTAATATTATTCGTTAGGATTCTTCTTTGAATAATCGACTGCGTTTCTCGCGCGACGCTTATGCTCATCCTCGATGGCAGCGTAGTATCTGGCTGTGGTATCTACATTCTCATGGCCTAAAACATCCGCCACGAGCCTTATATCGCCTGTTTCACGGTATAAAGCTGTTCCATACGTAGATCTTAGCTTATGAGGCGTAATATGCTTTCCTGGTACTGCCAGGGAGGCATATTTTTTTACTAGCTGCTCAAGTGCATCTACAGATATGCGTTTTCCCTGAAGTGAGTAGAAGAGTGCCTTCTCATGTCCGGTAACTGGTGTGATGGTTTTTCGTTCGCCTTCTATATAGTTTTCAAGGACATCATGGATTTCATCGTTAAAATAGAGAATATCCTGTCCACCACCTTTTCTGACGATTGTTAAAGTATTAACATTTAGATTTATATCATCTATATCAAGTCCATTGCATTCACTGACACGTATACCAGTATTTAGCATGAGTGATAATATGGCCAGATCCCTGGACTGCGTTTTAGCGCAGTATTTACGCTGGCGTTCTGATACGAATTTATTTCCTTCATTTATAGCTGAAATAATAGAATTTACTTCATAATAATCCATACGAACGATGTTTTTATCTTTTTTTATCTTAGGCATTTCTACGATGCTGATAGGATTACTTAAGATATTTCCACGCTTGTAATGGAATTCAAACATGCCGCGCAGTGGAGCCATTTTACGCGCTATGGCTTTTTTCCCATTCTCATGGAAGTCACCATCCACATTAAGCTCCAGGTAACGCTGGTATTCATAAATATCAGAATCTGTTAGCTGTGATAGGATTACGATGTCAAATTTCTCCACAGGAATATCTTTACACGCTGGATTAGTCTGTATCAGGAATTTGAAAAAAGTAATCAAATCATAGCTATAAGAAACTAATGTAGATGGCTGTGTAGTCTGTTCCTTTGAATATATGTAATCCTGTGCACATCTTGGCAACAATGCGATTAGTTCCTTTAGCTTTAGCTTTTGTGCACGTGATTTATCCTTATAGAATGCTGAATCCTTGCCCATGGCGGTATACTCCTTATTTATACGTCTTATATATTATTAGAAGCTACAGAGACGTAGCATTTTATGCGTGAAAGATATTACCTACGTCTAAATATAGTAACATTATTATTATAGACGTAGTATTTAATGACTAAATAATTTTTCTTACGTCTAAATACAATAAAAATGTAATCTTAGACGTAGGTTTGTCTTTATTTAAATGAAAAACTACGTCTATTTGTATCAAAAATGAAATCTAGACGTAGGTACATGAAATTTAGAAAACCAATATACGTCTAAATCTATAAATTTTGGCTTTTGAGACTTAAATATCTGAAAATAATATATATCTATCGGATAAACATGGATTTAACCGATAGATATATATTACAACACAGCTCTCTCGCTGTCAATAAACAAAAGAAAAATACTTCTACATAGACTAGGAAGTTAAGGTTTAGAAGTAAAAATTCTTCATTTTGAAACCATTTATCTTTAAAATACTTCTATACCAAGAATACCCACCATAATGTAGAAGTATTTACCTAAAAGAATTACTAGTATATGCAATATATGAACTTATAAAAGAAGTAAAACGACCTGCTATCTTCTCTGATTTGAGCGCAATGTCGTCCAACACCTACTATAGAAATTAAAAAAGGTAAAAGTCTTTTGACCTTTACCTTTGATAAATAATATGTTAGTCTTCCTTCTCCCAGCCTAAGGTATACTCTACAGCTTTATGCCACTTCTTTACCTTCTTTTCCTGTTCATCGACAGAAATGACTGGTTTAAATACCTTATCTATAGAATAATTCTCTATAATTTCATTTTTGTTAGTCCAGTAGCCTACAGCCAGACCTGCCAAATATGCAGCGCCCATGGCAGTAGTCTCTACACACGCTGGACGGCTAACCTCAGCCTGCATGATGTCTGACTGCATTTGCAGTAAAAGGTTATTAGCAGAAGCACCGCCATCCACCTTAAGATTAGATAATGAAACCTTAGCATCTGCTTCCATGGCCTTTATCACGTCAAATGTTTGATATGCCAGTGACTCTAGCGTAGCCCTTATGATGTGATACTTATTCACTCCGCGAGAAAGACCTACAATGGCACCTCTTGCATAAGGATCCCAATAAGGTGCTCCAAGTCCTGTAAATGCAGGTACTACGAAACAGCCATTAGTATCTTCTACCTTGTTCGCAAAATACTCTGTATCCTTAGCCATATCCACTATTCGAAGCTGATCACGCAGCCACTGAATGGCAGACCCTGCCACAAATACCGAACCTTCTAGGGCATATTCTACCTTTCCATCTATACCCCAGGCTATGGTCGTAACAAGCCCATTATTAGAAAATACAGGTGTATCACCGGTATTCATAAGCAAAAAGCAGCCTGTGCCATAAGTGTTTTTCGCATCGCCCTTGTTAAAGCAGGTCTGACCGAAAAGTGCTGCCTGCTGATCACCAGCAGCGCCAGCTATAGGAATAGATTTTCCAAAGAGATCTGGCATAGTATGTCCGTATATAAAGCTGGAAGGCTTTACTTCTGGAAGCATAGATGACGGAATATCTAAAAGCTTAAGAATATCCTCATCCCACTTTAAATCCACTATATTATAAAGCATGGTTCTGGATGCATTAGAATAATCTGTTACATGAACCTTTCCACCTGTCAGCTTCCAGATAAGCCATGTTTCTACAGTACCAAATAAAAGCTGACCATTGTTAGCCTTTTCTCTGGCACCTTCAACATTATCTAGTATCCAGCGAATCTTTGTACCAGAAAAATATGGATCTATAACCAGACCAGTCTTTAGACGGATGCTGTCTGTATAGCCCCCATCCATGAGCTCCTCACAGAATTTAGCTGTACGCCTATCCTGCCATACTATAGCATGTCCGACCGGCTCTCCAGTCTCCTTGTCCCACACTATGGTAGTCTCTCGCTGATTAGTAATGCCTATGGCTTCTATGTCGTCAGCAGAAGCTCCTACTTTATTAAGAGCTTCAGAGGCTACTGCATACTGAGTAAGCCATATCTCCATAGCATCATGCTCTACTAAACCAGGCTGAGGAAAATACTGTGTGAACTCCTTTTGAGCTACACTAATCATCTCGCCCTTTTTATTAAATAATATACATCTGCTGGATGTAGTTCCAGCGTCAAATGCCATAATATACTTTGCCATAAAACCCTCTCAATTACACAAAAAGCAGCTGATTAACAAAAAATGAATCAGCTGCCTTATCTATAAATCTATAATATAACCTTCTTAGGACACTTCTCGGCACACTTACCGCAGCCAGTACATTTGTCCTGATCTATATGAGCGAGATTTTCTACTACATGTATAGCATCCTGCTCACAGTTCTTCTCACAGAGACCACAGCCTATGCAGCCAGCCTTACAGAGATCCATAACAGCCTTACCCTTATAGAGTGAGCTGCATGCTACCACATGCGGAGCATCATATGGAATAAGCTCGATAAGCTTTCTAGGGCAGGCAGCGACACATTTGCCGCAGGCCTTACACTTAGAGTAGTCCACCTTAGCTATACCATTTTCTACATGTATAGCATCGAAAGGACAGGCCTTTACACAGCTACCAAAGCCCATACAACCGAAGCGACAGCCCTTAGGAC
The DNA here is from genome assembly GCA_045599565.1 of Lachnospiraceae bacterium. Classification (GTDB taxonomy): domain Bacteria; phylum Bacillota; class Clostridia; order Lachnospirales; family Lachnospiraceae; genus Pseudobutyrivibrio. The sequence continues at coordinate 4,413 of JAZRWF010000022.1, read as the reverse complement.
CACCATCTGGAGCATATGCCATCATGCTGCAGTCTTCCACTCCGGTATAGTCATACTTGACCATAGCCTTCTCACAGTCGCCGATACACTTTACAAATGCTACCTTCTTAGCTCCGGCTTCTGCTTTAACACCCATGATTTCGCCGACCTTGGCGCCTACAGAATCACCGCCTACAGGGCAGCCATTTACAGGAGCCTCACCCTTTACGATGGCTGCTGCGAGACCTGAGCATCCAGCATAGCCACAGCCACCACAGTTATTTCCTGGAAGACATCCTATGATAGCTTCCTCTCTAGGGTCAGTCTCTACATAGAGCTTCTTAGCAGATATACAAAGGAAGAAGCCTATGATAATGCCGGTAGCTCCTACGAGCACAGCGGCTAAAGCGATTTGTGCTAACATATTCTACCTCCTTTATATTACACCTGAAAATCCAAAGAATGCCATAGCCATAAGACCAGCAGTTACAAGCACGATAGCACTTCCCTTAAATGGAGAAGGTACATCATTATACTCGATCTTCTCTCTTATTCCAGCCATGATAACGATAGCAATAGTAAAGCCTACTGCTGTTCCAAAACCAGCTATTACAGACTCTAAAATGTCATAGCCATTAGTAACATTTTTAATAGCAATACCCAAAACAGCACAGTTAGTAGTAATGAGTGGAAGGTATACGCCGAGCGACTGGTAAAGTGAAGGCATACCCTTCTTTAAGAACATCTCAACGAACTGAACCAAAGCTGCTATTACAAGAATAAATACGATGGTCTGCATATACTCAAGACCTAAGGTGTTAAGTATATACTTTTGAATTAGAGCAGTTACGAAGCTGGAAATGGTGATAACGAAGATAACGGCTCCTCCCATACCAGCTGCTGTCTCAGTTTTCTTAGAAACTCCAAGGAAAGGACAAAGTCCGAGGAACTGAGAAAGCACTACATTATTTACGATAGATGATGCTATGATAATAAGCACCAGATTAGTAAAATATTCCATTACTTATCTCCCTCCTCTTTCTTTTCTATGGTAGTCTCAGCAGCCTTAGCGGCAGCACATGCAGCACCTGAAGGACATGATGCACATTCACCTGCTAAGCAGCCCTGTGGTGCAGGAAGTGGATTTCCCTTAGCTGCCTGCTTAGCTCTTATAACATTCATAATAGCTACTAAAACAGCCAGTACGAAGAATGCACCCGGAGCTAAAACGAAGATAGTGATGTTAAACTGTGCAGGTATGAACTTCGCACCAAATATCGCACCACTTCCAAGGATTTCTCTTACAATACCGATACAGGTAAGACCGAATGTAAAGCCAAGTCCCATACCGATACCATCGAATATAGATGGCAAAACAGGATTCTTAGAAGCATAGCTTTCAGCTCTTCCAAGTATGATACAGTTTACAACGATAAGCGGTATATAAACACCAAGGCTAGAGTAAAGCGATGGAACAAAGCCCTGCAGCAAGAACTGCACCATAGTAACGAATGAAGCTACTACTACGATGAAGGCTGGCATTCTGACAGAGTCTGGAATTATCTTTCTAAGAAGTGAAATCATCATGTTAGAAAGAACTAAAACTACTGTGGTAGAAAGTCCCATTCCAAGACCATTAATGGCTGATGAGGTAACTGCCAGTGTAGGACACATACCCAGCATCAGAACAAATGTAGGATTCTCTTTTATAAGACCATTGTAAAGTCTTTCAGTATATTTATTCATTAGCGGCCACCTCCTAGCGATTCTACTGTAGCGACTGCAGCATTCACTGCACCAGTCACAGCCTTAGATGTAATGGTAGCACCACTAATGGCACTGATCTCGGAGGCACTGCTGCTCTCTCCTTTTACTACGCTGAATTTAGCGGCAGCTCTGTTTACAAACTGTGAAGCAAAGCTTCCCTCGCCTGTCTCAGTCGATCTCATTCCAAGACCAGGTGTCTCGGAAATGCTCGTGATAGAATAACCATTTATCATCATATCATTTGTGATACCTACTGATATAACGATAGGATCTGAACCATAGCCTGCCTTAGTAGATACCTTTACTACGTATCCAAGTGCTTCGCCAGAAGAATTCTTAGCTGATACAACAGCTAGAATACTTCCATCTGCGAAATCGACAGAAGGAACAGTCACATCCTCAAAGCTATCAGCTGACTCGAATACAGCCTTATATGCTCTTTGGGTAGCCGCTTCATCAGCTAATTTAATATAAGGTTCTGTGACCTCTTTTACAAGGCCAAGAGCTGCTCCTGCTATGACTGTAATAGCAGTAAGAATCAGGGCGTCTTTAACGATTTTATTCATTATTTCTCACCCTCCTTAGCTTTTTTCTTCTTAACAATACCAAATGCTCTTGGAATAGTAACCTTTTCGATAAGTGGTACGAGAAGGTTTCCAAAGATGATAGCATAGCTTACACCCTCAGCAGATGCACCGAATATTCTGAATATTCCAGTGAGAACTCCGAGCACTATAGCATAGATAACCTTACCCATAGGGGTGATAGGACTGGTCACATAGTCTGTAGCCATGAAGAATGCACCCAGCATAAGACCTCCACCGCAAAGCTGTGCAGTGAGATAATTAGTATCTAAGCCATGTCCCCCAAAGAGAAGAACAAATATAGAAAATGAAACGATGTAAAGACCAGGAATAGTAAGGTCTATAACTCCCATAAGAATAAGGAAAATAGCTCCTATTATGATAGCTATAACGCTGGTCTCACCGATGGTACCTGGAATACGGCCGATGAGCATATCCATGGTGTTTACAGCCTCACCACTCTTAAGTAAGGCAAGAGGTGTAGCAGTGGATACTCCATCATAGGTAAAGTTCGTCATAGAACCAGCGAAGGATATAAGAAGAAAGCATCTGGCACCCAAGGCTGGGTTCATGAAGTTCTGTCCTAATCCACCGAAAAGCATCTTTACTACTATAATAGCAAAGAAACCGCCTAAAATAGCCTGCCATACTGGAAGTGAAACAGGAAGATTTAAGGCTAAAAGAAGTCCTGTAACCACAGCCGATAAATCTGTGACAGTGCTCTTCTTTTTAACTATTTTACAATATAAAAACTCACTTAAAACACAGCTGGCTATAGTAACTGCGATGAGCATAGCAGCACGAAGGCCAAAATTTATACATCCAAATACAGTAGCTGGAAGAAGACCTATTATCACATAAAGCATTATGCGTGATGTGTCATCCTTTGCTCTGATATGTGGGGATGTGGAAACACTTTTTAATTCGCTCACATTACACCTCCGTTACTTTTTAGCTCTCTTGTCTGCGAGGACAAGCTGCTTTAAACTGTTAATATTCTGCGACAAATGTCTTCTGGCCGGGCAGCCATAGGTACAGCTGCCGCAGTTTATACACTCAAGACCATACCACTTTTCAAACTCTGCCTTATTTCCTCTCTCGGCGAAATCTGATAGCTTTCTAGGAATAAGATTCTCAGGACAAGCCTCCACGCAGCGTCCACAGTTTATACATGCTGTAGTCTCATAAGCACTTGCCTCATCCTTTGTAAGACAAAGTAAAGCTGATGAAGTCTTAGTCGCAGGCACATCCAAATCAAAGAGTGCAAAGCCCATCATAGGACCGCCTGATATCATCTTCGCTGGCTCAGTCTTAAAACCACCAGCTGCCTCGAGCATCTCAGTATAAGACATACCTACATAGATATTAAAGTTACCAGGATTAGCTATCGCATCACCTGTGACTGTAAAGATGGAATTCATATAAGGAAGACCATCTATTACTGCCTTTTTAATAGCTACTAAGGTCTCTACATTCTGTACAATACAGCCTGCATCGGCAGGAAGCATAGAAGCATTTATATCACGACCTGTGGTAGCGTGAATAAGCTGACGCTCACCGCCCTGAGGATATTTTGTCATAAGAGGTATAACCTCCATGCGCTCCTCGCCCTTTGTCAGCTCAGTAAGCTTTTCAATCATATCCTTCTTGTTATCCTCTATACCGAAGATACCTTTAGCTGTAGGGAACAGTGAAAGTACGATTTTCATACCTGTGATAAGATTATCAGTTTCATTGCACATGCGTCTGTAGTCTGAGGTAAGATATGGCTCACATTCAGCGCAGTTAGCAATGATATATTCTATTTTATCAGGCTCCTTCGGAGAAAGCTTAACATGAGTAGGGAAACCAGCTCCACCCATACCTACTACTCCGGCCTCCTTTATCTTAGTGATAATCTCGTCCTTAGAAAGCTTCGTATAGTCCTCACACTTTACATACTCTACTTCCTTATACTGATTATCATTCTCTATGATGATAGAGGTAACCATAGCTCCAGTAGGCACGCGTCTTGGCTCTATAGCCTTTACGGTACCAGACACGGAAGCATAGATAGGTGATGAAACGAAACCACCTGCCTCTG
>JAZRWF010000021.1:0-38999 GCA_045599565.1 Lachnospiraceae bacterium | reverse complement strand
CACATCCTTACCACCCTTGTCACGGAAGTACTCAGCCATTGTAAGTCCTGTAAGACCCACTCTCATACGTGCTCCTGGTGGCTCGTTCATCTGACCGAAAACCATGCAGGTCTTCTCAATAACGCCAGACTCCTTCATCTCATAGTAAAGGTCGTTACCCTCACGTGTACGCTCACCTACACCAGTAAATACTGAATATCCACCATGCTCGGTAGCGATATTATGGATAAGCTCCTGAATAAGTACGGTTTTACCTACACCGGCACCACCGAACAAACCGATCTTTCCACCCTTCTGATAAGGGCAAAGAAGGTCTACTACCTTGATACCTGTCTCAAGCATCTCAGTAGAGGTAGCCTGCTCTTCAAATGTAGGAGCAGGTCTGTGAATTGGCATATGATCTACGCCTTCTGGATCTGGCTGCTCATCGATAGCCTGACCAAGAACGTTAAAGATACGTCCCAGGGTAGCCTCTCCTACTGGTACTGAAATAGGTGCACCAGTGGCAACAGCGTCCATACCACGAATAAGACCATCTGTAGGTCCCATGGCGATACAGCGAACTGTATCATCTCCCAGATGCTGTGCGACCTCTATTACAAGCTTTTCACCATTAGCTCTGGTTACTTCTATAGCTTCGTTAATCTCAGGAAGATTTCCTTCTGAAAACTTAACATCGAGTACTGCACTGATAATCTGAGTGATTTTTCCAATATTGTTGGCCATCTTTCACTCCTTAATATTATGATATTGCATTTGCGCCAGCGATAATCTCAGTAAGCTCCTGAGTAATAGCACTCTGACGCGCTCTGTTGTATTTAAGTGACAAATCACTGATTATTTCCTCAGCGTTAGACGTAGCAGAATCCATTGCCTGCATACGAGCTCCGTTCTCGGAGGCTAACGCCTCCACAAGCCCTCCGTAGACTAAAGAGGTTACATACTTTGGTATTATCATACCAAGTGCTTCCTCCTCGCCTGGCTCGAAATTCATAAGAGCCTCACTCGTAGCACTTTCTACGTCTGATGGATCTACTTCCACTGGAAGTAGCTTCATCATAGTAGGAACCTGACTAACAGTATTCTTAAAATGAGTATAAGCAAGATAAATCTCGCTAATCTCACCTGCCTCGAAAGCAGCCAATACATCTTTACAAATAGCGATAGCATCTGAATATGTAGGTGCTTCCATAACCTGTGAATAATCCTTTTCTACAGAATAACCCTTTCTTACAAGAGTCTCTGCAGCCTTTGAGCCTATAGTATAAAGACAAACGTCCTCTTTTGCCAAATCGCTCTCGGTAATAAGCTTAGCCACGTTGGAGTTATATCCACCAGCCAGTCCACGGTTAGAGCTTATAACTATAACCGCTTTTTTACCCTCTGCTGAAGCCTTCAAATACGGGTGATCTATTTCACCAGCCTTCGCAAGCATAGAGCATACGGTATTGTACATGGTGTTAAAATAAGGTGTGGATTCCTCCGCCTTGCCTCTTGCCTTTTGCAATTTAACAGTAGATACAAGCTTCATAGCCTTGGTGATTTGCTGTGTACTTGAAACACTATTTTTACGCCTTTTTATATCTCTCATTGAGGCCATAATAAATCACCGCCTTTACTTGTACGACTTCTTGGTCTCCTCGATAGCTGCTATAAGCTTCTTCTCAGTTTCTTCATCCATTACCTTTGTAGTGCGGATAGTCTCCTTAATCTCAGGGTACTTTGTATCCACATGCTCAAGAAGTGCTGCCTCGAAGGCTTTGATATCAGATGTAGGAACATCCAAAAGATACTTCTTGGTAACTGCATAAATAATAAGAATCTGATCCTCTACTGCCATAGGTGCGTACTGTGGCTGCTTAAGCATCTCACGTACTCTTTCACCCTGCTGAAGCTTCTCTGTAGTATCCTTATCGAGCTCAGATCCAAACTGTGCAAATGAAGCAAGCTTTCTGTTCTCTGCCAAATCCCCACGGTTAGGTGCAGCTATCTTCTTCATAACCTTAATCTGAGCTGATCCACCTACTCGTGAAACAGAAAGACCTGCGTTAATAGCTGGTCTGAAGCCTGCATTAAATGCCTCTGTCTCAAGGTAAATCTGACCGTCAGTAATAGAAATAACATTGGTAGGAATGTATGCAGATACATCTCCTGCCTGGGTCTCAATGATAGGAAGAGCAGTAAGTGAACCACCGCCAAGCTTATCAGAAAGACGAGCTGCACGCTCAAGAAGACGTGAGTGAAGATAGAATACATCTCCTGGGTAAGCCTCACGACCTGGTGCACGCTTAAGAAGAAGTGAAAGTGTACGATATGCTGCTGCATGCTTACTTAGGTCATCATAGATAACCAGTACATCCTCACCATTTTCCATCCACTCCTCGCCGATAGCACAGCCAGAATATGGAGCAATATACTGCAAAGGAGCCAGCTCAGAAGCTGTAGCTGCTACAACTGTTGTGTAAGCCATAGCGCCGTATTCTTCCAAGGTCTTAACGATAGTAGCTACTGTAGAAGCCTTCTGACCGATAGCCACGTAAATACACTTAACATTCTGACCCTTCTGGTTAATAATAGTATCGATTGCGATAGCAGTCTTACCGGTCTGTCTGTCACCGATAATAAGCTCACGCTGTCCTCTTCCGATAGGAATCATGGCATCTATAGCCTTGATACCTGTCTGTAAAGGTGTGTCAACGGACTTACGAGAAATAACGCCTGATGCAACTCGCTCAATCTGACGATACTTATTAGTATCGATAGGTCCCTTGCCATCGATAGGCTGACCAAGAGCGTTTACAACACGACCCATCATAGCATCACCTACAGGTACCTCTACTACTCGTCCTGTAGTCTTTACAGTGTCGCCTTCATTGATGTTTTTAGTGTTTCCTAAGAGAACGGCACCTACGTTGTCCTCCTCTAAGTTAAGCACCATGCCGTAAACCTCGCCAGGAAACTCCAAAAGTTCTCCCTGCATGGCGTTCTTAAGTCCGTGAATACGAGCGATTCCATCAGCTACCTGGATAACAGTACCTACGTCTGCTACCTCAAGGGCGGATGCATATCTCTTCATTTGCTCCTTTATAACAGAGCTGATTTCTTCAGGTTTTAAGTTCATGAAGCGCATTCACCTACTTTCAATTGAATTTGCGATAATTCTCTGGTTAGACTGGCAAGCTTAGTCTTAACTGAGCTATCCACTACTCTATCCCCTATACGAATTATCATACCGCCGATAAGCGACTCATCTACAGTGTAGCTAATATCCATAGACTCATATGAGGTGGTCTCTATAAGTCTCTTTTCTACCTGTGACTTCTGCTCATCATTTAAAGCTATGGCACTTACTACCTTAGCCTTTCCTATATGCTTATACTCATAGACCTTATCAATAAAGTACTCGAGTACCTCTGACATATCCTGCGCATGATTCTTCTCCACAAGCATGCGAAGAAGTCCCACCATCTCGTCAGAAATACGTCCCTTGAAAACAGCTTCCACTATAGAAAGCTTTTCCTCTTTATTAATTTTAGGGTGACTCATCATCTGAGCAAAATCATCAGACTCGCCAAGTACTGCTAAAATACCCTGAGCTTCCTCTAAAAACTCATCATACTTGTCACTCTCCTGACAAAGCTCAAATATTGCGTCGCCGTAAACATTTGAGACTAATTTTGCCATGTGTCACCACCTATTTCCTTCAATGTCTGATCAATAAGGCTGCTCTGGATTGTAGTGTCGATATTGGCAGCTACTACCTTACCTGCCATGATAGAAGCGATAGATATCATCTCCTGCTTCATCTCATCAGCTACGCGCTGCTTTTCAAGCTGTGCCTCAGTGTTAGCTCTGGCTATAATAGCCGCAGCCTCCTCCTTGGCCTGTGCTACAATCTTATTCTCATTTGCAATGGCCTTCTTACGAGCCTCTGCAAGTATTGCCTCAACCTCTTTGTCGGCATTCTTAAGCTTTGCTTCATACTCTGCTTTTAATGCAGCTGCAGATTCTTTATCGTCAGCGGCATCTTTAAGCTCACCGGCAATTTTGTCGCGTCTGTCCTTGAGCAGCTTTCTGGCTGGATCAAAGAGAAGATTTGACATGATCAGAAACAGGAAGAAGACTGCGATAGCCAGCAATACTGAATCATGTAAAAGCTGGACATCCAGATTAAACAGTCTTTCCATAATTCCAATTCTCCTTTCAAGCTTAGCCTAAAGGCTGTACGAAGAGAAGCAGCAATGCGATAACCAAACCATAAAGACCTGTGGTCTCTGCTACGGCCTGACCTAAAAGCATGGTTGACATGATCTTTGACTGTGCGCCTGGGTTACGTCCTACAGCTGATGCACCGTGACCTGCTGCGATACCCTGACCTATACCAGGTCCAATACCTGCGATAACTGCCAGACCTGCACCGATTGCTGAGCAAGCGTGAATTAAATCTGATCCTGTAATGTTCATAATAAGTTCCTCCTAAAAAATTTATTCTTCATCTCCAAAGGCCTGTGTAATGTATGTCATAGTCAGCATACAGAATACATAAGTCTGGATCGCTCCGGAGAAGAGATCAAAGTACACATGCAGTACAGCTGGCCATGCATAAGCGAGCTTTGCCAGCAAACCATATACAAGTCCCATGATGATAGTGCCTGAAAGTACATTTGCAAACAGACGCAATGACATGGAGATAGGTACTGCGATTTCACTGATGACATTTATTGGAAACCATATCGGCAGCCAAGGCGGCAATGGTGAACACATATCAGTCCATATTTGACCCATCTTCTGATTCTTAAATTTGGTAAACCAAATGATAAAGAATGTGATAAGCGCTAGGGCTAATGTGGTTCCATAGTCCGCTGTAGGTGGTCTTAGACCCAGCAAACCTGAAATATTAGAAAGCAGGATAAAACAAAAAATCGTGCTCACATAGTTAGCAAACTTGTTTGCGTGGTCACCCATGGTTCCTTTAACCATACCATCTAAAAGTTCTGACACAAGCTCTATAACGTTCTGAAAACCATCAGGAACCTCCTGTGCCTTTTTTAGTTTTGCATTCGCTGCCACTGCGAAAATAACCATTAGCAGCATTACAATTAGGATACATACATGAGATGTGGTAATCCAAACCTCTTGGCCAAAAATCTCGTATTTAAATAGGCCATGTATCATAAAATCTACATTATCTGCAGATGCCATGAGAATACCGTTCGTCACATTTTCACCTCCTTTTCTATAGAATTTTTGGATCTTGAAAAAACTTTATTTAACAAAGGCTGTGCGTATGCACTGACCTTTAATCCCAAAAGACCAAGCAGTCCTGAAACAAGACCTCCCAGTTTAAAATACATCATTCCTATCATGACTGCGCATACAATCAGGTATCTGATGACACTTTTTACAGCAAGCATTCTGGGTGAGTCGCCTAAAACAGAATCCTCTATCACAGAAGCAAGATTAATAGCCATGTATGCCGAACAAGAGAGACCTATTATAAGACCTGTAGTATATCTATGCTTATCATCAAAAAACCATACGCCTATGAGCTCTGCCAACATGCCGTATATCAAAATACCAAAAAGCAATCCCGGCAATGCTTCATTTAATCTTTTAAGCTTTTTTATTATCTTCATCTTTTATGTAACGCTTTAGCTGCCTATACACTCCATTAAAGCCCGCCACTATTCCAATAAGAATTCCTCCTATAATGACAAGCTTATTGTCTGTAGCCTTGCCGATGAAAAGTCCAGCCAGAGTGCACATGATAATAGGCACTATCATAGATATACTGACCTGTAAAAACATAGCCAAAGCTTTATTAACTTCTCTCTTCTCCGAATTCTTCAATGCAGCCTCTATACTGTAATGGACAGCACTCGCCCACTGTGTTTATATTGATAAAACTCTACACCCGCCGCCTTCAGCATTCGTTTGCTGGCGATGGTGGATGGCATATTTTCATACTTGTCACTGTCATATATAACAGTTTTTATACCTGACTGAATAATGGCTTTAGCACACTCGTTACAAGGAAATAGAGATACATAAAGCTTGGCTCCCTCCAGAGAGCCTCCACGATAATTCAGGATGGCATTTAACTCACTGTGAGTGGTGTAAAAATATTTATTATCTAATGCATCGCCATCTCGATTCCACGGAAAATCGTCATCAGAGCAGCCTTTTGGAAAACCATTATAGCCCATAGACAAAATCTTGTTATCCTGACTGACGATGCAGGCACCGACCTGAGTATTAGGATCCTTTGATCTCATTCCCGAGAGCATCGCTACGCCCATAAAATACTCATCCCAGCTAATATAATCTAATCTTTTAAAGCTCATAAACCTACCCAATAATCGCAACTAATTTTTCTATCGAAGTCTTTAACATCTCAAAGCAAAGGCCATAGGTAACCAGCGGTTCTCCATAGGGATCCATAGTCTCAAGCTCTTCCCCTACTATATCCGCAAGTACACGAACATTGTCCTCTGTAGCACCACTATAAAGTGCCAAGACCTTATTTCTTTGAGCGCTCTCCATAACTATCACTAGTGAACCCTCTGTAAAATCTGACTCCACCAGCCGTTTAGATACATATTCAGGCATATCCATCCCATGTGAAGCCAAAACAGCCTGAGCCTTTGGATTCATCGGTTCAGGAAAGTTTACTACTATTCCCCTCGCCTCCACCTCTATAGGTTTATTTTTACAGAGACTTAATCCTATGGCTGCGGCCATAGGTGCCCTCGCTGTTCCATTCTCCGCTACGAAAACTACTCTTCTGACACTAAGCATTGCTATACCTCTATGACGCTTCCTCCAGCCGCTTTCATTAGTCGATTCATAACCGCGTCACCCACCCCATTGTGGTCAAAGCTTTCCGAATAAATATAATCTACCTCTGACTCATCCATACTGCGAAGTATAGAGAATAGATTATGCGCTGCCTCTTCGTCATTTCCTCTTTTTCCAGCCGAGAAAACAACTGCCGCAGACTTATATTCCTTTATACTGTCATCATTCGCTATTACACCTACTCTTTTATCCGACAAATGTTCTATCTGCTCATTGATAAAAGAGACAACCGCCTCATCACAGCCCTTTACTATACTAAGTCCTGCCTTCGGTGCGTAGTGGCGGTATTTCATGCCCGGAGCCTTTGGCCGTTTATTCTTATCCACCAAGCCAGGGTCCATAAAGACCTCTTCACCCAAAGCCCTTTCAAGCATGTCCTTCGTTATATATCCTGGTCTTAAAATCGAGACCTTATCCTCTGATAAATCTACTATAGTGGACTCCACACCTATATCTACATCTCCGCCGTCGAGTATAAGGGGAATTCGCCCATTCAAATCCTCATACACATGAGAGGCCTTCGTAGGAGAAGGTCTGCCCGAGGTATTGGCACTGGGAGCTGCTATCATGGTGCCGCTTTCTCTTATCAAACGCAGTGCCACCGGATGATTCGGCATCCTAACAGCCACTGTATCAAGTCCGCCTGTGGTAGTATATGGAACCTTATCATTTTTCTTTACCACCATAGTGAGTGGACCTGGCCAAAATGCATCTGACAAGATTTTGGCTTTATCTGGTAAATCCAGTGTTATTTCCTGAAGCTGTTCAAAATGTGATATATGTACAATCAATGGATTATCAGATGGTCTGCCCTTTGCTGAATAAATCAGCTTAGCAGCATTTTCATTCATGGCATCTCCGCCAAGCCCATAGACTGTCTCAGTCGGGAACGCTACCAAACCGCCAGCTCTAATAATATCTGCGGCTTCCTTTATAGCAGAATCATAACTATCTGCATTTACAGTTAGCTCCACTTTAGTAATCATAAGAAAAATGATAACACTTTTACCGCTAATTAACAATAATTATTAAAGATAATTCACTTTCAATCATCCTATTTGCTACATGCATTTATAGGGTTTTATTACAGAACTTTGTGTGGTATCATAATATAGATTTAGTATCTTTATGAGGCGTAGTATGCAAGCTTATTTATTCGTTCACTTTAAAGAAAAACTCACTCCTGATGGAGAACAAGTATACTTTGGACTTAGTACTGATGGATATCATTGGGAAAAGGTCAACAACGGTCTTCCCGTTCTTTACAGCATGACAGGCGAAAAAGGCGTTCGCGATTTCACTATTGTCCGCGCAAATAATCATAAATTCTATATCATCGCTACTGACTTATGTCTAAGCTACGAAATGGAAAAAAAATATCATAACTCCTGGGTTGAGGTAAAAAGGAACGGCAGTCATAACCTCATTCTTTGGGAATCGGACGATCTTTGTCATTGGCTTCCTCAACGCGAACTTCCCGTTGGACTTAAAGATGGCGGATGCTGTTGGGCGCCAGACTGTATGTACGATGAATCAAGTGATGAGTACATTCTTCATTGGTCGAGTCCTAAAATGAATCAGGATTCTGAAAAATATCCTGGTGGTATGAAAATGTGCATCTACTACTCGCGAACTAAAGATTTTATAAACTTTTCTAAAGCAGAGATTTTGTACGAAAAAGAAGATGCAGGTATCATCGACTCGTGCATGATAAAAGAAAATCAAAGCTATTATCTGTTTGTCAAAAGTGAAAAAAACCCTTGTGGTGTCATACTTTTATACTCTGATAAAATAACTGGTCCTTTTGTTCGTAAGTACGAATTCGATCCAGAAATGGAGAGTTTGGAAGGTGGAAGCTTTGCATATGAGGCTCCTTGCATTTACAAGCTGGAATCTGGTGGTTACTGCTTAAACCTTGACTTCTTTGGTGTTAAAGGAAAAGGGCAAGGATATGTTCCATTTTTCGCAAATTCCATGTCAGATGGCGTTTTCAAACGTGCTGACAAAGATTTTTCTTTTCCGTATGGATATAAACACGGCACCATCCTACCTATATCCATAGAGGAATATGAAAGAATAAAAGCCTTCGACTTTGACGGCGAACAATACAGAAAATAAAGGAAGCTTAAAATGTCAGTACATGCACATACACACATTTTGGAGGATGGCACGGTTATCGAGCACACTCATGAAGAGCACACCCATCACCATAAAAATGAAAAGGCTGTTCTAAACAGACTTGCCAAAGCCATCGGTCACTTGGAATCCGTGAAGCGAATGGTGGAGGATGGAAAGGACTGTTCAGAGGTTTTAATCCAATTAGCTGCAGTAAAATCAGCTATTAATAACACCGGCAAGGTCATTCTAAAGGATCACATTGAACACTGTATAGTACACGCAGTGCAAGAGGAAGACTATCAGGCTATCGACGAGCTAAATAAAGCTATCGATACATTTATGAAATAAACAAAATCGAGGTACACATGGCAGATTATAGAGATGACAGAGAACGCATGATGCGTCAGCGCAGAGCCAGACAAAAGGCCAGACAAAGGCGCATCGAGCAGATAAAGGTTATAGTATTTGGTATTGTAGTAAGTATATTTGTAATCGTACTCCTTGGAGTATCATACATTTCTGTTAAGAAGTATACCCCTACCAAGGAACGCATGGAGTTAACCAGCTACTTTTTATATAGTAAAGATGCCGAAGCAGCTGTAATAATGGATGGTGAATATCTTCCAGTCGAAGCAGGTTCAAATGTCTACGCTATCAAAAAGGATGAAAATTTATATTTGGAATTAGACTTTGTCAAGAAGAATCTCGACAACGGATATGTATTTGACTACACCGAAAAGATTCTTCGCTACACCACAAGCGACACCTTATATTCAGCTAATCTGGACAGCTCTACCTACACCGCTAACAGGGATAGCCAAAGCCTGTCGCATCCTGTGGTCATAAGCCAATACGGCGGGGCATACATAGCCATAGATTTCCTTAGCAAGTTTTCTGATTTCCAGTACAGCTATGTGCCTGATCCAGCCAGAATCATGATCGAGCATGCCGGCTGGTCACATAAAGTCACGACTCTTAAATCAAATACCGAGCTCAGAAGATTCGGTGGAAACAAATCGGCCATTTTGGAGGATGGAAAGAAGGACGAAAAGGTCATCGTACTGGAAGACTACGGCACTTGGAGCCTGGTTTTATCAGAAAATGCTGTTCTAGGCTGTGTTAAAAACCAAAAGCTGAATGAAATATCTGCTGAAACTACCATTTCTGAAATAAGCGAAAGAACCTATAATCATATTAAATTTGAGGGTCCTATCTGTATCGGTTGGCACCAAATGAGCTCTAAAGACGGAAATGATAAACTTGAAACTCTGGTCAATGCCGCACCAGCCATGAATGTAATCGCTCCTACCTGGTTTTCACTTATCGATAATTATGGAAACATCAGTGATTTGGGTAGTCAGGACTATGTCACTAAGGCACACGGCATGGGACTTCAGGTATGGGCGACTGTTAACAACATAGATGGCGGAGCAGTGGATTCCACACAGATACTAAACACCACCTCCTCACGAGACAACCTCGTAAACAAGGTGGTAGCAGCAGCTATATCTTACGATTTAGATGGAATAAACGTAGATCTTGAGTCATTAAAAAGCTCTGCCGCTGATGGATATATTCAGTTTATTCGAGAACTCTCCCTTAAATGTGAGAATAATGGCATTATTCTCTCTGTTGACAACTATGTACCAAGCGACTACACCGCTTTTTATAACAGATCAGAGCAGGCTAAATATGCAGACTATGTAGTCATTATGGCTTACGATGAACACTATAGCGGTGGTGAAGCAGGTTCTGTGTCTTCTATCGGCTTTGTCAGCGAAGGTACTGCGAACACATTAAAGGAGGTTCCTGCTGATCAGGTGGTTCTTGGTTTACCATTCTATTGCAGAGTATGGACTATTGCCTCAGACGGAAGCACTACATCAGAGGCATACAGCCTGGGAAATATTGCAAAGCATATCGACAATCATAACCTTACCTTAAGCTGGGATGATACTCTCGGCCAGAATTATGGTGAATACACCTCATCCGCTGGAACCAATAAAATCTGGGTGGAGGACAAGAAATCTTTAGAGCTAAAGATGAATGTTTACAAGTCAAATAACCTTGCCGGTGTAGCCTTCTGGAGACTCGGAATGAGTACAGATGCTGTATGGGCAATGATAGGCGATTATCTCCAGTAGAATTTTAGTTTAAAATATGCTATTATGCCACAGGGTCTGGTAGGGGATCGCTGGTCGAAAGACGAGAGGAAAGTCCGGGCTTCATAGGGCAGGATGCCAGCTAACGGCTGGTGGAGGCAACTCCAAGGATAGTGCAACAGAAATATACCGCTAACGTTTATGGAAAGTTCACAGCGAGCCGTAAACAAGGCAAGGGTGGAAAGGCAGTGTAAGAGACTACCGCTTTGCAGGTAACTGCATTGGCTCTGTAAACCCCATTCGAAGCAAGACCGGAATTAGGCATATGGTGGCCCGCCAGCCTAGAGCAGGTCGCTTGAGACCACTGGCGACAGTGGTTCTAGATAGATGATCTCCCACGACATAACCCGGCTCATAGCCAGGCCCAATAAAAAAAGACCACATTTTGGTCTTTTTTTATTTCTATGAATTCACTTCTTTATATCTTGTAGCGCAGCCTCCCTCATAAGAGACCATACAAGCGCCCTGCGGATTGTCTGGTGTACAAGCCTTATTAAACAGCGGACAGTCATCTGGCTTTGCCTTTCCCTTTAATATCTCTCCACACGCACAGGCCTTGTTCTTTTTATTGTCCTCATTTAGACCTCTGCTGCCAGCATCATATTCCTTATATGAATCTCTAAGCCACTTACCTGAGCCCTCTATGACACCCATTCCACGCCAGGAAGCCTCTCCTGATACAAAATACTTATCCACGAGAGCGGTCATATCTGAATTAGCAGTCTTATCCACAACCGACTTATAGCAGTTCTTAACGGAATAATCTCCCCTTAACACCATCTGAACC
Organism: Lachnospiraceae bacterium; assembly: GCA_045599565.1. Classification (GTDB taxonomy): domain Bacteria; phylum Bacillota; class Clostridia; order Lachnospirales; family Lachnospiraceae; genus Pseudobutyrivibrio. The sequence continues at coordinate 27,074 of JAZRWF010000021.1, read as the reverse complement.
AAAGCATATATTCCAAAGACCAGCTCTTCTCCTTCGAAACCACATACAGAAAAAGGAATATTATACTCTTTAGCGATCGGCTCAAAGATATCATAGCCTGTCACTGCACAAACATGCCCCGGTGCTATAAAACCATCTATCTCACAGCCTTCCTCTAACAGACTGCAAATTACCTGAGGCATACTCTTTATAGATGTCAAAAGCTTTAGATTCTTTATGCCCTGCCTTTCTATCTGACTTAAAAGCATCGCATACACAGGCGTCGTGGTCTCAAACCCCACCGCCGCAAATATATACATAGTGCCCGGATTTTCAACAGCCAGTGCAAGAGTATCCATCGGAGAATAGACCATTTTTACCGAAGCGCCCTTAGAAACAGCCTGCTGCAGGCTCTCCTTACTTCCTGGCACTCTGAGCAAATCCCCAAAGGTTACTACTGTCGTGTTCTCCTCGTAAGCAAGCTCTATCAATTTATCTACATAGGCGGTAGGTGTCACACATACAGGACAGCCTGGACCTGAGATTAGCTTTATCTTATCAGAGAGAATGCTCTTTATTCCATTTTTCGAAATGGCAGCAGTATGACTTCCGCATACCTCCATCAGAGTAATCTCCCTGCCATCATAGTTCTTTAACTGGCTTACTAAGCCTTCTATATCCATACTAACAAATCCTTGGCAAACCTTCACCCACCAGAACATCCAGATTTCTAACACCGCCTATAGCGGTATGATATATCAGCTGTCCTTTTTTCTCATCTGTGACCTCACCTATTATGCAGGCATTATCGCCATATTTGCACGCTTTAATAGCATTTAGCGCTATCTCAGACTGCTCGGCCTTTACTATCGCTACCAGCTTTCCCTCATTTCCCATGTACATAGGATCAAGACCGAGAAGACCACAGAAATCTTTTATGGCAGGGGTTACTGGTATCTTTTTATCATACACTTCAAAACAGGTACCTGATGCCTCAGCCAACTCCTTCAGCACAGTCCCTAGACCGCCTCTTGTGACATCTCTTAAGGTGTGAACCTCCACTCCTGCTGCAAACAAAGCCTCCACTATACCATTTAGCGGCGCATTATCCGATTCAAAGCTGTTTTCAACAGATAGTCTCTGTGAAAGTATGGCTGCATGATGCTCACCCATGGTTCCAGATGCGATTATCACATCGCCCTTCCTTGCGTTCACAGAAGAAACATCTCGTCCCTTTGGAACAAACCCTACACCTGCGGTATTTATCATTATACCGTCCTCACCGTCGCCCTCTATAACCTTTGTATCCCCAGCTACGATGGTAACACCCGCTTCACGGGCACATTCTGCCATGGACTTAGCCACCTTTTCAAGAGTAGTCAGCTTAGTCCCCTCTTTTATAATATAGCCACAGGTTAAATATTTAGGGACTGCGCCTCGCATAGCCAAATCATTAACTGTTCCGCATACTGAAAGGCGACCTATATCTCCACCCGGAAACATCAAAGGTGTCACCACAAAGCTATCTGTCGTGATGGCTAGGGTTCCATCTCCTGGCACGACTGCTGCGTCTTCAAGTGCTCCTTGAACATCATTGTTAAAATTCTTACTAAAAATAGCATCTATAAGCTCAGAAGTAGCTTTTCCACCACTTCCCTGCTCCATTAAAATAACATCTCTCATTCTAAGCCACCCATAAGTTCAGCCATCTCTATAGCCTCTGAAGGCTTCAAGGTCTGTATTATGCAGCCAGCATGAACCAACACATAATCACCCACCTCTACCTTTACCGGACCTCTATATGCTCTCACTTTATTACCCGAAAAATCTACTAAAGCAGTAGTTTCATTTAACTCGACTACTTTCCCTGGACTTGCAACACACATAAGTAATTTCTCCTCTAAACTAATTCCTCGAAATTATATCACTAATGTCAGTTTTATGCTATACTTACAGATATTCTAATTTAGCCAACATATACAGGAGAGATAATATGGATTCCAAAAGACTAGCTGATGCTGTAAAAAAAGTGGACGCATGGGTGAACGCCCTTACCGTTGATTCAAAGGAGAATGTTGTAAAGGATATTCTATCCGACGAAGAAAAATTCTTTACCTGGGATAACGAGAAACGAACCCCTCTAAAATACGAACTTCTCTTTGACTACAGCTATTACAATGGTGTCATCATGGAGGGACTCTATGATGTCTATGAATCTGACTGTGATAAATATCAACGCTACTATGATTACATTAAAGAGTTCTTAGATGGCCTTATGGATAAAAATGCCGATGGCCGATACGAACTAAACTATCGCCGAAGCGGATATATAGACTCTCACGGTGCAGACTGTTATAAGACAGCTGCTTTGTTTGAACGCTTTTCTGATGGAGAAGACTCTTATCAGGATGTCTGCAATACTCTTTACTATCATCTCACAGACGAAAAGTATATTAACTCATTCGGCTTTAATCCAGCTACAGAAAAAATGCCTGCAGAATGCGGACATAACTATTGGCATTGCTGGAAAAGCGCCCCTAAATACAAGATATGGCTCGATGGTCTGTATATGCTTCAGCCATTTATCGCGCATCACGCTGCCAGAATCTGTGACTTAAAGCAGCTAGAGCTTGTAAACGAAAGACTCGACTGGGTCGCTAAGAATCTTTTAGCCCCTAATGGTATGTATTATCACGCCGCCAATTCAAAAGAGGATTTCTGTAATTTCTTTTGGACCAGAGCCATAGGCTGGTACGGTATGGCTATGGTAGACTGCATGGAGGTTCTTCCTGAGGAGTACATGAAAGACCGCATGAATGCTCTTAAGATATTCGTAGATGGAATGATAAAGTTCCAGGGAGAAAACGGAATCTGGAATAATATGCCAGATCAGCCTGCCACCGCCACTAATCGACCTGAGACAAGTGGAACAGCCATGATAGTTTACACTATCCTTAAGGGTATTAGAAACGGTTGGCTTGAGGAGTCATATAAAGAGGCAGCTTACAAAGCATTTGTCGCACTATGTGAAGAAAAGCTGGACTCAGATGGTCTTCACGACATATATTTAAAGGCGATGGCCAGCGGTGAGAATAACTATGAGATAACAGAGTACTATCTCACAAATGAAGGTAAAGGAGCAGGACCTTTTATCATGGCATATTCAGAGGTCCTTAAGTCATTAAGCTAATGGTATATACTGAGGCCTACAAATTCATAGAGTATGCAAATACCTTAGGGTCAGTCTGGGGGCTTGAAACCATAAAGGAATTACTTAAGAGGTTAGACAATCCGCAGGAAAAGCTTAAAATTATCCACATCGCCGGCACAAACGGAAAGGGCTCTATCGGGGCTTACCTTGAATATGGTCTGCGAGGGGCATCTCTTTCGGTTGGAAGATATATATCGCCCACCATATTTACATACCTTGAAAGATTTCAGATAAATGGCACAAATATGCGCGAAGAAGAATTTGCCGATTATATAGGCATTCTAAAGCCAATCTGCGAATCTATGCAAAAAGATGGCTTTCGACACCCTACAGCCTTTGAAATAGAGACAGCTATGTCATTCTTGTTTTTCCTTGACAGGAAGGTGGATATCGTTCTTTTAGAATGCGGAATGGGCGGTAGGGACGATGCGACAAATGTTTTGACGAAGCCTCTGGCCACCGTCTTTGCCTCTATAAGCTTTGACCACACGTCCATCCTCGGAAACACGCTAAAGGATATCGCGGAAAACAAAGCTGGCATCATGAGAAAAGACTGCCCTGTAATTATAGCTCATCAGGACGAGATAAATGGCGACTGTGCCAAAGAATACCTGATAAGCTGTGCTAGGAATACAGGTGCGCCATACTATTTTGCTGACGACTTTAAAGACGAGCTTCCAGCCAATCCGCTTAAAGGAACATATCAGAGCATTAACCTGCGTGCCGCTCTTAAAACTATCTCCGTAGTCTTTCCTGCCGCAGACATGAAAAAGGTTTACGCGGGAATTACCAAGACCAAATGGCCTGGTAGATATGAAAAGATTTCTGATAAACCTATTATCATAAGAGATGGCGGTCATAACATAGCTGGAGTCACAGCACTAAAGGAATCCTTATCCTTGGATTATCCGAACAAAAAAATACACCTTATCATGGGCATTTTCAAAGATAAGGACTTTGCTGATATGCTTAAGGTTATTTTGCCAATAGCTTACAGCTTTACAGCTATCACACCACCTAATAAGGCTCGCGCCTTAGATGCCAAAAAGCTAGCTGACACCGCCATATCTTTGGGCCTTTGCGAACAGATTTCCACCTCAGGCGATACCTTAAATGCCTATAAATCACTTAACAACATGACGGATGACGATGTAGTTGTCATCTGTGGTTCATTATCTATCATGGGACAAACGGAAGAGTTATGTCAAAAGTAAGAATCGGACGAGCAGCTTTGCATATGTGGGAAGAACCTTGCATCTCTGGCGAAAAAGGCAGTGGTGCAATCTTTTTCTGCGGCTGTAACTTAAGATGTGTGTTCTGCCAAAACTATCAGATTTCACGCGGTAAGTCAGGACATTTGATTTCTGAATCTGAGCTGGTAGAAAAGATGCTAAGACTACAGGATGAGGGTGCTAATAATATAAACCTAGTCACCTCCGGCCACTATATGAAAACTGTCTGCCCTGCCATCGGAAAGGCTCGCTCACAGGGACTTAATATCCCTATCGTCTACAACACCAGCGCCTATGAATCTGTAGACCAGATTAAGGCTTTAGAGGGTATAGTGGATGTCTATCTTCCAGACCTAAAATATGTCTCATCCACGCTCAGTGAAAGATATTCGAAAAAAGCCGACTACTTCAATGTGGCAAGTCAGGCCATCGCTGAAATGGCACGCCAGACCAAAGGCTTTCGCTTTACTGACGAAGAAACAAAGTCTAAAAGCTATGACATAGACGAATATCAAAACCTTTGCGAAGAGGAATCCCTAATAATGACCAAAGGCACCATCGTTCGCCATATGATTTTGCCGGGCCAGGCATCTGACTCCATGGCTGTCATTAAATATCTTCTAGATACCTTTGGCGATAAAGTTTTCATATCCATTATGAACCAGTACACCCCTATGCCGTGGGTAAAAAAAGACTTTCCTGAAATTTACAGGAAAGTCTGTGATGATGAATATAATGCAGTTTTGGACTACGCTCTTGATATGGGGATTGAAAACGGTTTTTTCCAGGATGGCGATGTCGCCATGGAAAGCTTCATCCCTGAATTTAATTAGTCCACCTTATTTTTCTTGTACAGAATACTAAGTCCCTTTAACAAAAGGTTCTCGTCCAAAATAATCTTTCTTTTGCAATGAGGCACTACCACATGTGCCAAACCGCCTGTCGCAACCGCCTTTAAGCTGATACCGAGCTCCTCTTCCATACGAAGAAGCATTCCATCTATAGTCGCTGCGGCACCTATAACTAAACCACTCTTAACGGCATCCTGCGTGTTCTTTGCTATCACTTTTTCAGGAGCCTCCAAGCTTACATCATTTAACTGTGTAGCATTTCGAGCCAACGCATTCATTGATACCTTAACTCCAGGTATAAAAGCACCTCCAATATATGTTCCATTTTCATCTACCACTGTAATGGTAGTGGCGGTACCCATATCTATCACAGCTATAGGATAACCGTACTCCTTCATGGCAGCCACAGAATCTACTATCAAATCAGCACCCATCGCCTTAGGATTATCTATACGAATATTAAGTCCCGTCTTTATTCCTGGTCCTACGATAAGAGGTGTGATCTCCAGAATTTTTTCTACAGCCATGACCAAAATATCAGTCAGCTGTGGTACCACAGATGAAATGATCGCTCCATCGACTTTATCAAATTCTATGTGATGAATCTCCAAAATCGTTTTTAGCATCACGGCATATTCCAGCGCCGTATTCTCCTTATTCGTGGAAATACGCTCAATAAATAGAATGTCATCTTCCTCTATACAGCCTACGACTATATTGGTATTTCCCATATCCAGAGCTAATATCATCTTACTTCTCCATCCTACTAACGATTTTGTCTAATATAGCACACGCTACTTCTTCCTTTGACATAACAGGCAATTCTTCCTTCTCATCCGCTGTGATGAGTGTAACCACATTAGTATCTACGCCAAAACCCGCACCTTCTGTTTTTACGCTGTTCGCTACTATCATATCAGCATTTTTCTTTTTCAGCTTAGCCGTCGCATTTTCTAAGAGATTCTGCGTTTCCATTGCAAACCCACAAAGGAACTGACCCTCTTTCTTATTCGCTCCCAGCGAAGCTAAAATATCCTCTGTCCGACCCATTTCCAGAGTAAGTGCGCCATCATTTTTCTTTATTTTTTCATCTGCCACAGTAGCAGGTGTATAGTCTGCCACTGCTGCAGCCTTAATTATAATATCCTGTTTTTCAGCTCTTTGCTTTACTGCGTCAGCCATATCCTTTGCTGAAACGATATCTATTCTTTCTACAAACAAAGGCGTTTTTAGGTTCACCTGACCAGTTACCAATGTAACCTCAGCACCTCTCATGGCTGCCACCTTTGCTAACGCAAAACCCATCTTTCCACTGGAGTGATTAGTCACATATCGGACTGGATCTATCGCTTCCTGTGTTGGACCTGCTGTAACTAAAACCATCTTGCCAGTCAGATCCTTTTCGTAGCACACCTCATAAAGGATATGCTCCAGCAGAACTTCAGGCTCAGGCATTTTTCCAACGCCCTCATCGCCACAGGCCAAATAACCGGTAGCTGGCTCTATTATTTTATATCCAAAGCTTTTCAGCTTTTTTAGGTTATCCTGAAGAATAGGATTCGTGTACATTCCTGTATTCATGGCTGGCGATATAAGAACTGGTGCCTTAGTCGCCATAATAGTGGTAGTCAGCATATCATCTGCTATTCCGCCAGCTATCTTTCCGATCACGTTTGCGCTGCAAGGTGCCACCATAAATACATCAGCCGCTTTAGCCAAGCTGACATGCTCCACAGAAAACTCAAAATTGCGGTCAAAGGTATCCACCAGACATTTGTTGCCAGTTAAGGTTTCAAATGTGATCGGATTAATGAAATTGGTAGCATTTTTAGTCATAATGACCTGCACGTTTGCATGAAGCTTTTTAAGTGCTGACGCCAAATTCGCTATCTTATATGCCGCTATTGAGCCTGTCACACCCAGTACTATGGTTTTACCTTTCAGCATAAGTACTCCCCTTATTTCTCTATAAATCCTGCCTTGTTAAGTGCTGTTCCTACCGCCAATGTGAAAATAGATGCAGCTATCATTTCTACTACAGCGTTAATGCCTACAAATGTAACGATAAACAGCAGCACATTCTTTCCCCCCATTAAGCCCTGTATATATTCGGTCTTGCCAAACAGCATTACAAGTGAGCTCATAAAGAACAATGTATTAAAAAATGCTGTAGAAAATCCGCCTGCTATCAATCCAACTGAAAACTTAACCTTTTTCACAGCCTTAAACACTAAACCTGCGCACAAGCCACAGAGTACACGAGGAATAAATCTCTGAACAAATGCTAAAAATGGATTAATTGCAAAAAGTGTCATTCCCATTCCACTAGGGATTCCGATGCCCATAGCCTGCATAAAGCTCAAAATACCAAAAATACCGCCAGCTATCGCTCCATATACAGGACCCATAGCTACAGCACATATAGCCACAGGAATAACCTGAAGCGAAATAGACAATGGTCCGATTGGAATAGATCCGATTGGGGTGAAGGCAAAGATAATCATGATCGCGGTCATGAGCCCAAGAATAGTGAGTTTCTTTACATCGAGTTTCATAGTTTTTCTCCTTTGCTTTAAGCCGGTGATTTACGCCCTACTAACCCTCTCACTACGCTTAAGGTGTCATAAACATCCTTTGCATATGTAGCAAGCTAAGCTTTTAGACTATCACCATATGGTCTTTTACAGTTGCCATTATATCATCAAACCGCAAAAATACAAGCTATAAATGAAATCCTTTGCAAAATAAAAGCCCCATCAGGCATATGCACTGAAGGGGCTGATGTTATTATTGGGTTATCTAGGAACGTGTCTTTTAAGTCTCAGGGTTAACACGTATGCTAAGGCTATCTTGATAAGGTCTGGAACCACAAATGGGAATACACACCAGCCAAGGCAAGTCATGAGTGAAATAGGCTCCTTGGTGTTTGCGTATACCACCATGAACCAAGCGGTACCAAATGCGTAGCATACTATAAGTCCTATAAGCATAGAGAAAATGCTTATGATAGCTGCGATCTTTTTGTCCTTGGCAGAAAGCTTTTCTGTGAGCTTCTCGATGAGCCACATAATAAGTGCAGATGCTATGAATCCTATAATGTAGCCACCTGTGGTGCCAAGCAATGCACCTAAGCCACCTTTGAAGCCTGAGAATACTGGAAGTCCTACTGCTCCTAAAAGTACGTAGATGAGAACCGATAAAGATCCTCTCTTGCCACCTAATAAACCAATTGCTAAGAATACACCCATAGTCTGCAATGTAAATGGAACTGTGGCCGGAATGGTAATCCATGCACACACAGCCATAAGCGCTGCAAACATAGCAATAAGAATTAAATCAATAGTTTTAAATTTTTTCATAATGTAAACCTCCTATTTCCGAACGGTTTACATTATAATATTATATTCATCCAGCTGTCAAGAATAAATTGTAAACCTATGTCGCTCTATGCGTTTACAATCTTGCCTGTGTAGAGCTGGTAGTATTTTCCACCCTTTTCAATAAGCTCGTCGTGTGATCCGCGCTCTATTATATGACCTTTATCTAATACCATGATACAATCAGAATTTCTAATGGTAGATAATCTGTGAGCGATTACAAATGTGGTTCTTCCGTACATAAGCTTATCCATACCATCCTGGACTAATCTTTCTGTATGCGTATCGATAGAGCTGGTCGCCTCGTCCAGAATAAGAACCGGTGGATCCGCTATAGCAGCTCTTGCAATAGCAAGCAGCTGTCTTTGTCCCTGTGAAAGGCTGCCTCCGTCACCCTTTATTATAGTATCATAGCCTTCTGGCAGCTTTCTTATAAATGAATCAGCATTTGCAAGCTTCGCAGCAGCCACTACCTCATCCATGGTAGCATCCAACTTACCATATCTGATATTATCAGCGACAGTTCCAGTAAATAAATGCGTATCCTGAAGCACGATTCCAAGGCTTCGTCTCAAATCAGCCTTCTTAATCTTATTTACATTGATTCCATCATAGCGAATCTTTCCATCATCTATATCATAGAATCTGTTAATAAGATTAGTAATAGTGGTCTTTCCTGCTCCAGTAGCTCCTACAAAGGCTATCTTTTGACCTGGCTTTGCAAATAAATCCACATCGTAAAGAACCTGCTTGTCTGGCACATAACCAAAGTCTACATTATCAAATACTACCTCTCCCAGAAGTCTTTGATATGAAAGTGTATTATCTGCCTGATGTGGATGCTTCCAAGCCCATATACCTGTGCGCTCCTCGCACTCTACTAGCTCACCATTTACTTCCTTCGCATTTACTAAGGTTACATATCCATCATCCACTTCTGGAGTTTCATCTATAAGCTTAAATACTCGCTCCGCACCCGCCATCGCAAGCACGATAGAATTTATCTGCTGGCTAAGCTGATTTATAGGCATAGAGAAATTCTTGTTAAAGGTCAAAAATGAAACCAATGAACCTAAGGTAAGTCCGGTAAAGCCTGTGATGGCTAGTGCTCCTCCCACTACAGCTACGATTACATAGCTTAAGTTACCGAGCTGCATATTAATAGGACCCATCATGTTTCCATAAATGTTTGCATTGGCAGCCTTGTTGCAAAGATCGTTATTTAATGCATCAAATTCTTCAAAAGCCTGATCTTCATGGCAGAAAACCTTTACTACCTTCTGTCCGTTTATTATTTCTTCTATATTTCCATTTACCTTTGCAAGTGCAGCCTGCTGCTCTTTAAAATACTTTCCTGATCTGCCCGCTACGAACTTTGTGACAAACATTACTACTACCACCATAAGGATAGAAACTAATGTAAGCACGCCTGAAAGTCTAATCATACAGTACAGGGTAGTTATAAGTGTAACTGTAGAAGAAAAAATCTGTGGCAGAGAGCCTGATATCATCTGCCTAAGTGTGTCTACGTCATTTGTATACATAGACATTACCTCACCTCTGGTTTTTCCATCAAAGTATGAGATAGGCAAGGACTCCATTTTATCAAACATTTCTTCTCTAAGGCTCTTTAATGTACCCTGATTTATAAAAATCATGATAAAGGCCTGTCCAAAGCTTGCAATAAGTGCCACAGCATATACAGCTACCATTTTAAGAACTGCCTGAGCTAATGGACCAAAGTCCTTGCTGCCAGTTAACAGCATTGGCTTTATGTAATCATCTATAAGTGACTGCATAAATAATGTACCTCTGGCAGTACAAATGGCATTTATTGCTATACAGATGAAAACTAATACAAAGAAAAACGCATACTTCTTAAATACATATTTTAATACTCTAAATAGAGTATCCTTACTTTTTAACAAGTCTTTTTTATTAACCGTTCCCGGCTGTGGTCTAGGTGGCATTAGTTCTCACCTCCATTCTCGTCGAAATCACCGCTTCCTGCACCTGTCTGTGCCTCGTAAATGGTTCGGTAGATTTCATTAGTTTCAAGCAGCTGCTCATGTGTGCCAAATCCATCTATAGCTCCATCGTTTAACACAAGTATTCTATCTGCATCCTGCACTGAAGATATACGCTGCGCAATGATAAACTTAGTAGTGTTTGGTATTTCTTCTCTGAAGGCTCTTCTAATATTTGCATCAGTGGTAGTGTCTACAGCTGAAGTAGAATCATCCAGTATCAATACCTTCGGAGCCTTTAACAATGCTCTTGCTATGCAAAGTCTTTGACGCTGTCCACCTGACACATTTGTGCCACCCTGTTCTATATAGGTTTCATAGCCATTTGGAAAAGCACTAATAAATTCGTCAGCACACGCAAGCCTGGCAGCCCTTTTGCATTCTTCCTCTGTCGCATCAGCCTTACCACAGCGCAGATTTTCTAGGATAGTTCCACTAAAGAGAACATTTGTCTGAAGGACTACCGATACCTCGTTTCGAATAGTTTCGACATCATAATCTCTTACATCTATACCACCCACCTTTACAGAGCCTTTGTCTACATCATACAGTCGGCTTATCATGGCCACCAACGTAGACTTAGATGATCCTGTCGGTCCAATAATACCTATGGTCTCACCCGATTTGACATCAAAGCTTATATCCTTTAATACATAATCTTCTGCGCTCTTATTATAACCAAAGGTCACATGTTCAAAGCTAACTGAACCATCAGCTACTGACATAATAGGTTTTTCTTTGTTAGTAATAGTGGTCTCTTCAGAAAGTACTTCACCTATTCGATTCACTGATGCCAAGCTCATAGTCATTGTTACAAAAAGCATAGCAAACATCATAAGGCTGAAAAGCATTTGACCGCAATAACTAAGCATAGATGTCAGCTCTCCTGTTGTGAGAGTAGAATTCACTATCTGTCTGGCTCCAAACCAGCTTATTAGCAGAATACAGCTATAAACTACCAGACTCATTATAGGCATTACAAAGGCAAGTGTCTTCTCAGCTCGAATAGAACAGTCATATACCCTCTTGATTCTTGCATAGAATTTACTTTTCTCAAAGGCCTCCCTAACATAAGCCTTCACCACTCTGACTCCGGAAATATTCTCCTGAATACCTGCATTTAATTCATCAAAGGCCTCCATCATAGCCTTAAACATCTTTCCAGTCAGCGGAACTAAAATAGCTATGACAATAAAAATCACTAATACAGCTATAAAATATACGCTACTGAGACTAGGACTTATTTTAAAGCTCAATGCTAATGCCACTATAACAGTAGCTGGAGCTCTCATACCCATTCTAAGAATCATCTGATAAGCATTCTGTACATTAGTCACATCTGTAGTGAGTCTGGTAACCAAACCAGCTGTCGAAAACTTATCTATATTCTCAAAGCTAAAGGTCTGAATGTTAGCAAACATAGCACGTCTAACGTTTTTCGCTACACCTGTAGCAGCCTTTGCCCCACAGTAAGCTCCCAAAGCTCCTCCGAAAAGACCAACGAAGGCAGCGAGCACCATAAGACCGCCATACTTTAATATCTCACCCATATTTCCCTGGTCAATACCCTTGTCTATAAGTGATGCTATAAGCAAAGGTATAACCATTTCCATTATTACTTCAAGAATCATAAATACAGGTGTAAGAATACTTACTGTCTTGTATTCACGTACTTCCTTTAAAACTCTTTTAAGCAAAGTCATTCTCCTTTCAAATCATACTAGCTTCTTATTTTACTCTCCTTTCGCCATCTTTTCAAGTGTATATTATAGTCAACTTACTCAAAATAGTCATAACTAATCTCCAAAAGTGGTATAAAACACAAACCTCTTGAAATAAATACTCAAAAATGATAAAATGAGAATTAGCAATACATTTTATACAACCTATTTTTGAAAGGATTTATATGAGAGAGACATCAGGTGACTTGCGCGTAATTAGAACTATAGCTTTCATAAAATATACATTTTCTGATATGGTCATGAAAATGAACTATCAGGACATTTCCATTACAGAGCTTACTAAGGCAGCTGGTATTAATAGAAAAACCTTCTACCTTCATTATTCCTCTATCGATGACTTAGCAGACGATGTCAGCCAGGATGTTGTCCGCGAAATTCTTGATTACATGGGCAGTGGTCCTGCCAATATGGATACCGTAAGCTGCATCGAGGCATTTTTCAGATATCTGGATAACTGCGGTCCTGTTCCTAAAAAGCTACTCTGCGATGAAAACTATTCTACATTCTATTATAAAATAACTGATGGCATACTTGCTTCAGAGCAGTTTGTAAAATTCTTTTCTAAATGTGTTCATCCTGGAATAGCTAGAGACTTTTGTGCAGCCATCACATATATTTACAGAGGATGGGAGCAGCGAGGAAAAGACATTCCTCTTAATGACTTAATCGAATATACCCAGACCATTATCGATCATGGTTTCTTAGGTTTCCTAAAATAATAAAAAGCACTATCGGATTTAACACCGATAGTGCTTTTTTCTCGGGGTGACGTGATTCGAACACGCGGCCTCTTCGTCCCGAACGAAGCGCTCTACCAAGCTGAGCCACACCCCGCTTCCTTTGAATTATGACTACAAAAGAAGCTTAACTGCTCCATACATTCCTGCATCATTACCCAAAGTCGCTGTAAGTATATCACACTTAGTGCATGCATGGAATACCTTGGCTGGATATTTTTCCTTGAGAGAATCAATAAGAATATTTCCAGCTTTACTAACGCCTCCACCTATTACAAATGCTTCAGGATCTACCACCTCTGCTATAGATGCCATAGCTGTGGTAAGAAGCTCACATGCCTCATCTATCACCTTAAGTGATAGCTCATCTCCTTCTTTTGCGAAATCGAATACATCCTTAGCTGTAATGTCCTTTACAGACATTAGCTTACTGTCGCAGCTGTTCTTTGCAACAGCTCTTCTAGCTAATCTGGCAAATCCTGTAGCAGACGCATACTGCTCTATACAGCCGCATCTTCCACATCCACACACTTCTGTTTCTGTTTTATCTACTGTAATATGGCCCACCTCACCTGCTGCTCCATGAGCTCCAGCAAGTACTTTGCCATCTATTACCACTCCACCACCTATGCCTGTTCCAAGCGTAAGCATAACTATGGATCTAAAATTCTTTCCGGCACCCATCCAGGCTTCACCGAGAGCTGCCACATTTGCATCATTTCCTGCCTTGACCTTAAGACCTGTAAGCGCAGAAAGCTCCTTTTCTACAGGAGTCACACCCCATCCAAGGTTCACGCATTTATTTACCACACCGTCCATATCCACAGGCCCTGGTACTCCAATGCCTACACCTTCGACATCATCTGATGCTATGTTTTTCTCTTTCATTTTGTTTAAAACTGCTTCAGCCAGGCTTTTTAATATATTGGCTCCGCCGCATGAAGTATCTGTAGGAACTTCCCACTTTTCTAACAAAACTCCATCTGTCTCAAACAAACCCACTTTACAGGTAGTTCCACCCAAATCTAGTCCAAATGCGTATTTTTTCATAATCATCCCCCAATTATCTTATAATAAGTACTTCACTGTCATGCTCTTCCAAATAGATTTTGTCATCTATTGGCTCTACTAAGGATTCCTTAATCTTCGGCTTTGTATCTATCGTAGTGGTCACATTCAGATTAAACTCCTTGTTTTCTAATCCAGCGTGAACTTCTCCCATAAAGCTTTTCCATATATTAGCTGGATATGTAGCGCCCTGCAAGTCATTCAACTCTTTCGGCAAATCAAATCCTACCCAAACAGCGCAGGTATAATATGGCGTGTATCCACACAGCCAACCATCCTTTGACGCTGTAGTAGTACCCGTCTTAGCGGCAAAGGTCTGCCCATTTAAGCTGATTTTTCTAGCCGTTCCGCTTTTTCCTACTGAGATAAGCATATCAGTCATTTTTCTGGCCGCATCTATTTCGTATATCTGCTTCTCCTTAGCTCTGTCCTTTTTATATATAAGTCTGCCTGTGGAATCTGTAATTCTATCTATACAGCTAGGATCCCTGTAATAGCCATCGTTAGCAAGGGTCGCAAATCCCTTTGCCATCTCCACAGCAGAACACCCATAGGTGAGGCCACCTAAAGAAGCTGCTGGTACATAGTCCATATCCACTATTCTATTAAAGTCCATTTCTTTTAGATACTGCAGTCCCACCTTAGGTGTCAGCTCTTCAAATATATTCCAGGCCACCACATTTCGACTGTACATAACAGCCTCTCTAAGCGTAATAGAACCACCATAAACGCCACCTGCATTTTTAGGACCGCCTCTTTTATATACATCCTCCACTATAGAATCAGGCGTATATCCCTTCTCTAAGGCAGGTGTATAATCTATAAGAGGCTTTACAGAACTACCTGGCTGCCTGTAGCTTTGGTATGCGCGATTTAAGCTATAGCCCAAGTGATCCTGGCTTCTGCCACCCACTACAGCCACCACCTGACCGGTGCTATTATCTATACACGCTGCACTTCCCTGCAAAGTGTATACTCCATCCTCTGATAATTCGTCAAACTCTGATAAATTCGAGTCAACTGCATTTTGAAGCTGAGTTTGCATTCTAGTACTCAGGCTGGTATATATTCTATATCCACCATTAAACAGTGTAGCATTCCACTTTGCATATGACTCGTCGTATTTCTTATTATATAGCTTTCTTTCCTCGTCAGACTCGAAGTCATAACAGAATTCAAATCCGTCTAATTCCATCAGTATCTTCGTAGCACAATAATATGCAAAGGTCTCCTGATAATCATTCTTGGTATTAACTGGTCTTGAAAATACTATCTCCTCAGCCTTAGCAGTCTTACACTCATCTTCAGAGATTTTTCCATCAAGAAGCATATTATCAAGAATCAAATTTCTTCTGGATAATGTCTTATCAAAATGTATCAACGGGTCATATGTCGCCGGATTATTAGGTATAGCAGTAAGAAAAGCAGCCTCACTCAAGGTTAAATCCTTAGGTGCCTTATTAAAATATCCTCTGGCCGCTGCTTGAATTCCGTAGTAACCATTTGCGTAGTATATATTATTTACATAGTACTCAAATATTTTAGACTTTGAAAACTTCCTCTCTAGACCAACAGAAATAAATAACTCTGTGACCTTTCTCTCCCATGTTTTATCTGAAGAAAGGAACATTGTCTTAGCAAGCTGCTGTGTGATGGTGGAGCCACCCTGTTCCCAAGAGCGGGATTTAATATCCTCGTAAAGTGCACGAATAATAGCGAGATAGTCTACCCCTTCATGATCTAAGAACTTTTTGTCCTCCATAGTAATAACAGCATTTTTCAGATTAGCAGGTATCTCATCAAATGTAAGATAGTAAACGTCCATCTCTCCTATGAGTCTGCTAATCTCTTTTCCTGCATCATCATATACTATCGAAGTCTCTCCCACCTTAAAGGTACTATCACTGGCACTGGACACATACTCTGCCGCTATACGCTTCATACTGCTTATTTTTGAACCTAAACCACTCACATAATAAGCAAGTATTCCAAGCAGCGCTGCTGCAACTAAAAAGAGCTGAAACAATAAAAACAGCGTATGCTTTTTCCTTTTATGCGGTTTTGTTTTTACCTTTGCACTCATGCTACTATTCTACTACAGTTATGGCTAAAAAAGAAGTGCCCACCCGATTTTCATCGAATGGGCACTTCGTATATACTATTTAAGAATTACTTCTTCCAAGCATCATACTGCTTCTGGAACTCAGCGAGAACTGCCTCGTAACCAGCCTCATTAAGAGCTGCAACATAAGCTGCGATAGTAGCATCTACCTGATCTACTGCCACACCACCGTTCTCAAGGATGAATCCATACTTATCGAATACGGTCTGGCAAGCTGCATACTGAGCCTCTACAGGCTTCTTGTCAAATCTGAAACCAGCTGCGCAAGAGGTCTTAGCACCACCATTGAATGCCTTGTAAAGGTCAGCCTTATCAGCTGGCTCACCAGCCTCTGGAGTAACTACTGTAGCTGAAGCTGACTCCCACATACCGTGGTTGTACTTCTTGCTCTCTGTAGTAGCTACCTGACCATTAGCATCGTAGTTAAAGTCCTCACCCTCGATACCAAAGGTGTAGATATCAGCAAGCTTAGAATCTGTGTAAAGAAGACCCATGAAGTCGATACAAGCCTTAGCCTCTGCATCGCTAGAGTTAGCAGTTACGCAGTAGCAAGAACCAAGAGCTGAAGTAGAGTGAGCCCATCTGTCAGTAGCGGTAGTAAGAAGAACTTCCTGACCGTAACGTGAGTTAGCTTCCATGTTAACTGGGATATCTGTCCACCATGAAACTGCCCAATCCTGAGACTGTGTGGTAGTATCTGTGGTAACCTTATTTACATCATCCTCTGAAACATATCCCTTAGCTGCCCAATCAGCCATAAGAGTAGCGAACTCCTTGTACTGTGGAGTAAGTACAGTGTTTACAACTGAGTTAGTAGCACGATCAACTGCTACGAAGTTAGAAGTAGCATCAGCTGTGAAGAAATCGAAGTCATTGATATACCAACGATAGAACATAGCTGTCTTCTGGGTAAGAAGTGGATACTTAAGACCATCAGCCTTAGCATCAGCAAGCATTGGCTCAAGGTCAGCAAGCTTGGTAACCTTAGAGATATCCCAACCGTGCTTATCAGCTACTTCCTTACGGAACATGAAGTCATATCCTTCTACGTTATCCTTATATACAGGGATGAAGTAGTTCTTTCCATCGTACTTAGTAGCTTCCCACTGACCAGCATCCATAGAATTGTAAAGAGCTGTGTTAGGAAGTAAAGAAGTAATATCCTTTACAGCCTTAGCTGGTACAAGATCGTTAGTACCAATGGTGCTCTCCCATGAAGCAGTCCAAAGAAGGTTAATCTCCTTGTTAGCAAGAGCAAGGTTTGCCTTGTCTGTGTACTCACCTGAACCATACTCGGTGATAGCAACCTGTACATTAATCTTATCCTTAATGTAAGCGTTTATAGCATCCTCTACCTTCTTAACCTGAGCAGAATCTACAGCTCCAAGGTTAAAGCATGGTCTTGTGATCTTAATAGTGGTTACTCCACCCTTAGATCCGCTTGATGATCCACATCCAGCGAACATGGTAGCTACCATGGCGCCTGCCAGTACTACTGACACGATCTTCTTTGTTTTCATTTGTTTACCTCCCTAAACATGTATCTGTTTATATATTTTGGCTGGCACAATTGCCATACCTTTGATACCTAAAATAATATTAACCCTTTACCGATCCAACTGTAAGACCCTTTACAAAGTACTTCTGGAAGAAAGGATAAGCTATCATGATCGGACCGATAACTACTATAACTGTAGCCATGGTAGATGAATACTGTGGAATAGCTCCACCCATCGCTGCACGAGCTGCTGCAGGTACGTTATTATTGTTAAGCAGGAACTCGATACTCTTCTGGATATTTACCAAGAGCAGCTGCAAAGGCTTCTTTGAATCTGTAGTGATATAAAGAAGTGCATTCTGCCAATCATTCCAGTAAGCGGTAGCCATCATGAAACCTACTGCTGCAAGTGAAGGCTTAAGAAGTGGTAAGGTAATCTGGAAGAAGGTTCTATACTCACCAGCACCATCTATCTTAGCTGCCTCCATAAGCTCTGCCGGAATAGAATTAGCTATGTAGGTTCTTAAAATGATAACATTCATAGTGGTTACACAAAGTGGTAGGATGAGAAGCCAAAGGCTATCCTTAAGACCGTACCAGCTTGTAAAAATAATGTAACCTGAAAGTGTACCTCCATTGAAAAGCATCGGTATCAGAAGATACACATTTAAAAACTTTTTAAGTCTGAAATCCGGTCTTGAAATCGCATATGCGAACATACTCATAATTAAAAGACCGAGGAATGTACCAGCTACTGTCACAAATATGGTGACACCATATGACTTAGCAAGCTGCTCACCATATCTAAATACAGCATTTACACCGGCCATAGACCACTTTTCAGGCCAATAGCTGAATCCCAGACGGTTTATAGTCTTCTCATCAGCAAATGCATTTATAAATACCAGAAGCACTGGCGCTGCACAAAACACGGTATACAATCCTAAAATAATAACAAGTATAACCTGTCCTATGGTAATCTTATCCATTCTAGAAGAAGGAGCTAAATCAAGATTCTTATTCTTTGCCATCTCTTCGCCCTCCTTAGAATAATGCATTCTCTGGCTCGATCTTACGAACCGCATAGTTTGCAAGTAACATCATCAAAAGTCCAACAATTGACTGGAAGAAGCTCGTCGCTGCAGTAAATCCAAAGTTTGAATTTTTAAAGATCGCATTCAGTACATAGCTATCGATAACCTGTGTAGTCTCCTGAAGAGCACCATTATTTCTAGTTACCTGGTAGAAAAGACCTGTATCAGATCTCATAATGTTACCAACTGAAAGAAGAAGCATTACTGTGATCATAGGTACAAGTGATGGTAGTGTTATGTGCCATATACGCTGCCAACGATTAGCTCCATCAATATCAGCTGCTTCGTATAATGCAGTATCAATACCAGCAAGTACTGACATATAAAGAACCGATCCATAACCTACACTATTCCACATCTTAACTACTGTAAGGATGTATGGCCACAGCTTAGCTTCTGAATAGAAGTGGATATTCGTGCCAAGTGCGTGGTTTATAAGTCCGGTATCAGATGAGATGTATGCATAAACAATGAACTGAACTGCTGCGTATGATACGAATACAGGAACGATCATCATGGTCTGCATAGCCTTTGAGACTCTTTTGAATACACACTGGTCAATAGCTATAGCAAGTACAACATTTAAGAAGGTACCAAGACCTGTAAAAATGATGTAGTAGATGATGGTATTCTTTGTCATATTGACAAAGATTTGCTTGGAAGCTAACAGGAATTTAAAATTATCAATTCCGTTAAATGGACTCCTCCAGATACCATCCACAAAGTTATAATCCTTAAAGGCCATTATAAGACCAGCCATAGGAACATACATTATAAAGAACAGTACCAGAAAAGCTGGAAGAGCAAGAACAACATGTGCTCTATGTTTCCATGTATTTTCCAAGAAACCTTTCATCCCCAATTACCCCCGTTACAATCTGCTTTTTCCCCTAAAAAGTAGCTTAATCGTTTTCTGTACTGTCACTATACAACAGATTTTCCCAAATATCAACCAATTTCAACCAAGTATTGTCACTTTTGTATATCTTGCTAGAAATTTGTGTTCAAATTATGTCTATTATTTACTCTAAATCTCTCAAATATTATCCTTTTACGCAATGGTTTTCGCAATAACTCTTCTTTTCTTCTTATTTTTTGCTCGGTTTTAGTGCTTAATCGTTTTCGGTCTTTTATTACATATCGTTCTATGATATAATAACTTCACATTAAATATACTATATATGGGAGGTTTTACATGGTTAAAAAAGTCGTTGGCCACGCTAAAGATGGTCAGGAAATGATAGCCTACACTCTTACCAATAAAAATGGTATGAAGGCCAAGATAATGAACTATGGTTGTAATCTATTAGAGCTTTGGGTTCCAGATAAAAACGGAAAACTAGATGATGTTGTTCTTGGATACGAAAGAATCGAAGATTATTTCGGTAATGCCCCTGGCTTCGGCGCATGCATTTGTCCAGTTGCCAACCGCATCGGTGAAGCTAAATTTACATTAAATGGCAAGGAATACACCATGGATGTGAATGACGGAAGAAATAATTTACACTCTGGCTTTAACCCAATGCACAAAGAGGTATGGGAGACTGTAAGCGCGGATGACACATCTGTAAAGTTTACACATAAGAAAACGGATGGTGCCATGGGACTTCCTGGAAACCTTACTGTTACTATCACTTACACCTTATCTGATGATAACGCCATTCGATTAGATTATGAAGCCACATCAGACGCTGACACACTTTTTAATCCTACTAACCATACATACTTTAACTTAAGTGGTCATAATTCTGGTTCAGCATCTGACCATATTCTGTACATGGCATGTTCAAAGTTTACACCAGCTGACAATGAGTCTATCCCTCATGGAGACGTAGCTGCCGTAGCTGGAACCGCCATGGATTTCACTACACCTAAAAAGATCGATGATAACAGAATAGACACCTTTAACCAGATCGCTTGGGCAGGCGGATATGATCATAACTGGATTATTGATGAGCCTAGCCTCACTAAGCCATTTGGTTACGTATATGATGAAAAGAGCGGCCGCAAGATGGAGATGTACACTACTCTCCCAGGCGTTCAGTTCTATGAGGGAAACTTTATCGGAGATGACAATATAGGAAAGGGTGGTCAAAATTATCACAAGAGAAGCGGTATTTGCTTCGAAAGTCAATACTATCCAAACGCTATAAACGTCTCTGCAGATTGGCCAAAGCCAATTCTTAAGGCTGGTGAAACCGCTAAGAGCTCTACCATTTACAAGTTCGTATAAAAACAATTAACCCCCAGACATCGATATGCCTGGGGGTTTTTATATATCATTATTTAACGAACGCCTTCACCTTTGCAGCGATACCCGCTCCGTCTAAGCCATACTTCTCAAGCAGCTTAGCAGCTGGACCAGACTCACCAAACTGGTCATTCATACCAATTCTAAGCATCTTAGTAGGGCATGTCTCAGCTAAGCCTTCCGCTACGGCTCCACCAAGTCCACCAATGATAGAATGCTCCTCAACGGTTACTACCTTGCCGGTCTTAGCAGCGCTCTTTGCGATAATGTCTATATCAAGAGGCTTGATAGTGTGGATGTTGATAACCTCAGCATCGATACCCTCGTTTGCAAGAAGTGATGCAGCGATAAGAGACTCATTTACCTCAAGACCTGTAGCTACGATAGTAACATCCTTACCGTCCTTAAGCTTAACACCCTTTCCTACCTCAAACTTATAATCAGGGTTATCATTGAATACTGGAATAGCAAGACGACCAAATCTTAAGTAAACTGGTCCTTCCATCTTATAGGCAGCCTCTACAGCAGCTTTTGCCTCTACATCGTCAGATGGGTTAATAATGGTCATACCTGGGATAGTACGCATAAGAGCGATATCCTCGTTACACTGATGAGATGCACCATCCTCACCTACTGAGATACCTGCATGTGTAGCACCTATCTTTACATTTAAGTGTGGGTAACCAACAGAGTTTCTAACCTGCTCAAATGCACGTCCTGCTGCGAACATAGCAAAGCTTGAGCAGAAAGGAACCTTTCCAGTAGCTGCAAGACCAGCTGCAATGCCAATCATATTCGACTCTGCAATACCACAGTCAATATGACGCTCTGGGAACGCCTTTCTAAAAATAACAGTCTTGGTAGCCTCTGCAAGGTCAGCATCCAAAACAATGAGATTATCATACTTCTCACCTAAAGCTACCAAAGCATTTCCGTAGCTTTCACGTGTTGCGATTTTCTTTACATCTGACATAATGCTTCACCTGCTTTCTCAAGTTCGTCCATAGCTATAGCAAATTCCTCATCATTAGGAGCTTTGCCGTGCCAACCGCAGCTTCCTTCCATGTATGAAACACCCTTACCCTTAAGAGTCTTCATCACGATAGCTACTGGCTTACCCTTTACTGTTCTTGCCTCAGCGAATGCCTTTGCAAGCTGAGTAAAGTCATTTCCATCCTCAACAGCGATTACATGGAAATTAAATGCAGCAAATTTATCGGTAATAGGATATGGGCTATTTACCTTATCAATAGGTCCATCTATCTGAAGACCATTATTATCTACTATAACTACAAGGTTATCAAGCTTCTTTGCACCTGCAAACATAGCAGCTTCCCAAACCTGACCCTCTTCTATCTCACCGTCTCCGAGAAGAGTGTATACTCTGTAGCTCTCATTTGAAAGCTTAGCAGAAAGTGCCATACCACAAGCGATAGAGATACCCTGTCCTAAAGAGCCAGAGCTTGCATCTACACCTGGTGTATGCTGAATACATGGATGTCCCTGAAGATCTGAACCGAGATGTCTTAATGTAAGCATCCAATCCATTGGAAAATATCCTCTAGCTGCAAGTGTTGCATAAAGACCTGGTGCAGTATGACCCTTTGATAATACAAACCTGTCACGATCTGCCTTCTTTGGATCCTTTGGATCAATATTCATCTCTTCAAAATAAAGGTATGTAAATACCTCTGTAGCAGAGAGAGATCCGCCTGGATGACCAGCCTTTGCGGCATGTACGCCCTCAATAATGCCCTTGCGGACTTCGAGAGCTTTTTTCTTGAGCTCTAATTCTGTCATTTCTTCCTCCTTTTTGCGGTTATATCCGTAAAATATTTTATTTGTTTTGCTGAACCTCATCTAGTGAAATCAGCATCAAATTCTTAAGTGCGCTGGCAGCAGTTTCTACATTTTCATTAAACCCGCTGACAGAAAAAGCAACATAATAATCCTTTCCTTCCCTACCAAGTCTTTTTCCCTTCTCAAGAAGAAGCCTCAGCTTCGGCATATCTACAGGATCATCATCGCTAAAGCATAAGCAGTATACTGTAGACTCTCCTTCTTCACTCTGCGCTAATGCTACGATATCAAACCCTTCCGATGTATAGGTATCGTCATCATTTACCCACATATTTCCTACAGCATTAACTGTCAGACCTCTATCTGCCAATTTATTCCTTTTTAGCAGATATTGCATGCATACATCCTTAAACACACATTTTATATAATCTATACGATCTGCTTCTATTATAGACCATAGCTCGTCCACTTTTCCCGTATCGTACATTTGATAGTTTCCAGCAATATAGCGATAATAAAAGTTTATAGAGCTGTTAGATAAAATATATCTCGTTTTCTTTCTGTTGCCTGGCTCATTGACTGGATTATGCTTTTCACACAAGCCTAATGCAATAAGCGTGTTAAGGTAAGGGACAACCACATCCTTAGGCTTATCTATCGCTTCTGATATCTGCATAACGCGATTACATCCACCAGAAAGGGTCTTCAGAACATAATTATAATAGCCTAGTTCTCTAAGCTCCCTATTCATAAAGTCCTCTGGAATCAATCCAGCAGCCTTATTCTTATCGATAAACAGCTTCGCCGCTATATCCTTTGGAGTCTTACCTATTCTAACCAAATTATAAGGTATACCACCTGTCACCCCGTAGGCAAAAAGCGCCTCTTTCGACCCAAGATTTTTAAATAACGGTGCCGCCTCATAATATGTAAATGGTTTAAGATACAGTTTATAATCTATAATTTCTCTCCATGGTGATTTATCACCTAAGAGCATTTTATCAAGGCTAAGAAGCGAATCTGTTATAAGTATAAGCTTTGTGGTTTTATCCTGCCACTTAGTAGCATACTTAAAGTATAATGTATCTGCCCACTTAGTAGAAGCCTTATATAAATTATCATAACCATCTACTATTATTACAGATTCCTCAATAGCTTCCAAAACATCATCAAATGTCTCTGCAGTCTCAAGGTTAAGCTCTTTCTTTAAAGCCGCAAGAATGTCTTTAGGCGTCGAATCATAAAAGGATAGGTATCTGCAGGGTATATTCTTGACAGATTCAAGTACCAATGAAGTCTTTCCATAACCAAAGGGGCCATATATAAGACCTAGCTTAGATTCCTCAGATTCATATAAATTCTTAAGTTCGTCTAATTCTTTTTTTCGTCCAATAAACATGATATACCTTCTCTTGCATAAGTAATTGTAATAAGTTTCAACTATCCTTGCAAGATAAAATTTTCAATTTATTTATCATATATTATCAAAATACCCTGTAAATAAGAAAAGTCTCACTAACGTGAGACCATAAAACATATTGTATTAAAACAAACCAATTACAATTCCGCTGACTACACCTATAATGTACAGCATTCCTATGATAGAAAAGCATTCCTTCTTATCATGGTCTAATCTGAACAAAACTAAGCAGCCCACACCGCAGCCAGTCAACAGACCACCAATGACAGAACCTAGACTTAAAACTCCATTTACATACAATGTGGTAAGTGCTACAGACCCTGCGCAATTAGGAATCAGTCCTATAAGAGATGCAAATACTGGGCCTAGAACTCCTTTATCTGCAAGCATCGCTACTAAAAATTCTTCACCAGCAAACTCAAATACTGCATCCAAGACAAGATTAACTACCAATATAAATAATGCTATTTGTATAGTATGAATAAAGGCAGATTTAAAAATCTTTCCTTCACCGCAGTGACAATGATCATGCTCACACATTTCATGAATGTGTTCATGCTCCTCCACGCCTCTTTTCCTCATAATAAAATCTATAATGAGACCACATATAATGCCTATAACAAGCTTTATACAAAGTATATTAACTATCTGAGCCACTGGAGCCTGCTCAGCTATCAAAATAGGGAGCATTTCATCTGACGTAGAAAGGTATATCGACATCAAGGTTCCAAGCGAAATAACCCTTCCAACATAAAGACTTGAGGCAGCTGTAGAAAAACCACATTGCGGAATAATTCCCAAAAAACCACCTATTATAGGTCCTGCTTTACCCGCTTTTGAAATAATACCTTTAACTCTGCCTGAAGTCTTATGCTCCAGGTATTCCATTGCAACATATGTAACAAACAAAAAAGGCAAAAGCTTAATGGTATCAATAAGCGCATCTTTAATTATATCAAAAATGATTTCCATCAATTCAAAAATTCCTTTATCTGACCATGTATAATCTCAAGAAGTCTTTCTCTCGCTTCTACAGCCGCCCAAGCAATATGTGGAGTGATAAGAAGCTTATTGCTATCCTTTATTTCCTTCAAAGGATTATTAACATCCATAGGCTCCACTGAAAGCACATCTATACCTGCTCCAGCTATCACATCGTTATTTAACGCATCGGTAAGATCCTTTTCAACTATAATAGGACCTCTGCCAACATTAATAAGTATAGCCGAGCTCTTCATTTTTGAAAGGGCATCCTTGTCTATAAGTCCCTCTGTCTCAGCGGTTAATGGTGCATGGATAGAGATAATATCAGAAGAGCTAAGTAATGTATCAAAATCCACTTCATTATATGCATCACTATGATTACGCCCTGAGGTAGAATAGTAGATGACATTACAGCCGAAACATTTGGCGATATCAGCTACTCTCTTACCTATATTGCCAAGGCCGATTATGCCGTATGTCTTTCCAGACAGCTCGTTAAAATGCATATCAAAATGGGTGAAGAGCTTATCACCTACGTATTTTTCTGACTTAACATAGTTATCATAATACGACAAATGCTCCAAAAGGTAAAAAAGCATCGCAAAAGTATGCTGGGCAACAGCCTCCGTGGAATAACCAGCTACATTTCTCCAGGCTATACCTCTTTTTTCAAGATATTCCTTATCAAGATTATTAGTTCCTGTTGCTGTTACACAAACCAACTTTAATTTCTTAGCGCTTCCAACGGCTGCTTCATCTATTCTAACTTTGTTTAAGATAATAATATCAGCATCTTCTACTCTTGCAGGAACTTCATCTGGTGTAGAAAAATCATAAGTAACCACTTCACCAAAATCATTAAACTTTGTAATATCAATATCTTCACCAATTGTTTTTCTGTCTAAAAATACTATTTTCATATTAACCTCGGGTATAAAAAAAACATCCTAACCATTTAGGATGTTTACAGTGCCCAGAGCCGGAATCGAACCAGCGACACGAGGATTTTCAGTCCTCTGCTCTACCAACTGAGCTATCTGGGCAAAATTGCGGGGACAGGATTTGAACCTGTGACCTCCGGGTTATGAGCCCGGCGAGCTTCCAGACTGCTCCACCCCGCGATGGTCTTTAAAAAAAAGCCTTACGGCTCAACTGGGTGGTGGTGGATTCGAACCACCGAAGCGTGTCGCAGCAGATTTACAGTCTGTCCCCTTTGGCCACTCGGGAAACCACCCACATATATAAATGGGACCAATAGGGCTCGAACCTATG
The DNA here is from genome assembly GCA_045599565.1 of Lachnospiraceae bacterium. Classification (GTDB taxonomy): domain Bacteria; phylum Bacillota; class Clostridia; order Lachnospirales; family Lachnospiraceae; genus Pseudobutyrivibrio. Next base: position 409 of record JAZRWF010000021.1, on the reverse strand, counting down.
ACCCTCTGCTTGTAAGGCAGATGCTCTCCCAGCTGAGCTATGATCCCATAATAAACGACCCCAGAGGGACTTGAACCCTCGACCTCCGCCGTGACAGGGCGGCGCTCTAACCAACTGAGCCATGAGGCCACAACTACTAACTTCATACAATAGCTAGTGTAACACACTAGCGAGAAACTTTCAACCTTTTTATCAGTATGCTTGCTTCGCTTCGCTAAATCAAGGAAGAAAAAACAGCTTGCTGTTTTTTACAGTCGCTTGTTGCTTCGCAATCAAGCTTAGAACAATCCTTCGATCTATTAGTATTCATCAGCTGAATGCGTTACCGCACTTACACCTTGAACCTATCTACCTGATCGTCTCTCAGGGATCTTATCTCCTTATGGAGGGGATATCTCATCTTGAGGGG
>JAZRWF010000020.1:0-30936 GCA_045599565.1 Lachnospiraceae bacterium | reverse complement strand
TCCAAGACCTACCTTGACGAAAGATCTCTTTATATCATCCTGGGTAATATACTTACGATTTTCTCTCGCTGAAAGAATAGCCGCTTCGTTTAACAGATTCTCCAGGTCTGCACCTGTAAAGCCAGCCGTGGTTCTGGCTATCTGATCCAGATCTACATCCTCCGCCAAAGGCTTCGAATTTGCATGTACTTTAAGTATCTGTCTTCTGCCCTCCACATCAGGTCGTCCAACATATACCTGCCTGTCGAAACGACCTGGACGGAGTATTGCTGGGTCTAGTATGTCCACTCTGTTAGTAGCAGCCATAACGATTATGCCTTCATTTATACCAAAGCCATCCATTTCTACCAGCATCTGGTTTAAGGTCTGCTCGCGCTCATCATGACCGCCGCCCATACCAGTACCACGCTTTCTGGCAACTGCATCTATCTCATCTATAAACACGATACATGGTGCATGTTCCTTTGCATCAGCGAACAAATCTCTTACTCGTGATGCACCTACACCGACGAACATCTCCACAAAGTCAGAACCAGAAATCGAAAAGAATGGTACACCCGCTTCACCTGCCACAGCCTTTGCAAGAAGTGTCTTACCAGTTCCCGGAGGACCTACTAAAATAATACCCTTTGGAATACGGGCACCGTTAGCTGTGTACTTTTTAGGATCCTTCAAAAAGTCTACCAGCTCCTCTACCTCTTCCTTTTCTTCCTGCAGGCCAGCCACATCCTTGAAACGTGTCTTTACATCATCCTTGCCTGTCATAGTGGCACGACTCTTGCCAAAATTCATCATCTTAGCATTCACAGACCCACCACCCTGAGATCCATTCATCATGACCATCATCAGAATAAACACCGCTGCCACCACGATAAGGGTCGGTAAAAGCTCCTCTATCCAGCCACTCTGAGGTACGTCACCTAAGGAATAATTAATATTCTTATCACGAAGCATAGCCTGAAGCTCATTCACATCAGAAACATAAAGCTTCGCCTGCGTTTTATCATTTAATGTAACTACCGCATTTCCAGTCGGAACCTGTTCGTTCTGACTGATAAAAACAGAACTCACCTTTCCTGAATCAAGTGCCTCAGAAAAACTCTTCCATGAATAATTCGAGGTCTTTGAACCAGAGGTGAAGTACAAAATAGCTATCACCACCAGGATGAACACTATATACAAACTAAATCCACTTACTCTTACTCTTCTCAAGCCAAATCTCCTAGTCTAACTCTACCACACCTACATATGGCAGATTCCTGTATTTCTGATCATAATCAAGTCCGTAGCCCACCACAAATTTATCAGGAATAGTGAAGCCACAATAATCCACTGGAACATCCACCTGTCTTCTGTCAGGCTTATCAAGAAGTGTGCAGAGCTTTATGCTCTTAGCACCTCTCTCCCTAAACACCATGGTAAGGAAGCTGAGTGTGTTTCCAGAATCAATAATATCCTCCACAATAAGAATATTCTTTCCTTCAGCAGGAGTGTCCATATCCTTTTTTATCTTAACCTCGCCAGAGGAAACTGTTCCGGAGCCGTAGCTAGATGTAGCCATAAAATCCATGAACACAGGAACCGATATTCTCTTAGCCAGCTCACATGCAAACGGCGCTGCACCCTTTAAGATGCATACGATAGTAACTGACTCTCCGGCGTAATCCTTGCTAATCTGATCTCCCAACTCTCTTATTCTTCTATCTATTTCCTCTTCCGAAATCAAAGTCTTTATCGTGTCAGACATCTCGTTTTCCCTCCAAAAAACTAATCTCCATAACCCTTATAGTGTTTTCATCCACCTTGGCTGAATCTCCCATTCTATAGCCTACCACCCAAAGCACCTCACTTCCTACGCACACCAATGGAATGCTGTCCCTCTTGGATCTTGGAATCTTTGCATTTACCATATAATCCTGAAGTGATTTACGACTAGCGCCAGAGTTTATAACTAAATAATCTCCCGCCTGCCTATAGCGAATCTCAACACCGCCCACTATTTTATCATAATCAAACCATTTAGTATAGAGTTTTGTAGGTATTAACGACACGTCAAAGTCTTCTAAAATCCTAATCTCATGCGAATAAACATCTTCTGTTTTTTCATCCCTCACATACAAGTAATCATAGTCGCACACCACACACATTCCATTAGCCAAATCTACACTGTTTTCCCCTGTCTTTTCAAGTATAGCTAAAACACTATTTATATGTGTTTGATAAACATCCTTCTCTTTAGCCTGATGACTCGACAAATAGGAACGAATTGCCTGCACCCTAATATACTCATCAGCATTGAGAAGCACCTGTTTTTTTAGCTTTTCTCCATCCCTCGCTTCATCTAATAGAGCGGATACCTTTGTCGCTATGTAATCCTTTGCATTAAAAAGGTCTAAGGACATCTGGCCTATGTGCTCCAAAGCCTTTTCGTTGACCTTTTTTAAATCACCTAATATACTGTGTCTTATATAATTTCTCGAATATGAGGTGTCAGCATTTGTCGAATCATACACATAATCGTATCCCATATCCTTTAAAAAATCTAATATAGAAGCTTTACTTACCATCAAAAGCGGTCGTATAATCTGCCCATTCACCGGAGCAATTCCACATACGCCAGCTAACCCACAGCCTCTTGCCATATGAAAAAGAATTGTCTCTGCGTTATCATCCAGATTATGTGCAACAGCCACCCTGCCATTCGCTCCCGCAGCCTCAAACAGCGCGGCATATCGCAAATCCCTAGCAGCCTCCTCCAGCGGTATTGCTTTATCACGAGACTCCTTAGGTGCATCTACACAAACACATTTAAACGCTACTCCATTATCTTCGCATAGCTTTTTAGAAAACAACTCATCCCGCTTTGCCTCTTCGCCGCGAATTCCGTGATTGACATGCACCGCTGACAATTCAAAGCCTATTAGTTCCTTTAACTCCAGCAACACATAAAAAAGACATACTGAGTCTGGACCACCGGATAAACCAAGTACCACATTAATATCCTTTTTCAGCATGTCATATTTGTATATATATTCTGTAACTTTATTTTTCTCTAAAAATGATTTCGTTGTCATAAATCATGCCCAGCTTGCCTCTGGCATTCTCCTCCACGCTCTGGTTAGAATGAACATATCGCTCCATGTCCTTAAGCTTTTGTGAGGTTACCTCTGCCTGCTCCAGCTGTTCCTCCAGCTCCTTCTCAGTAGCCTTATACGCAGAAAGCTTGTTATTCAAGCTGTAAAGCTGCGTGCCCAAAACACCCACTATTGCCATTAAAACTATAAACACATACAGTTTTCCGGTGCTTTTTTTTCGTCTGCGTCTTCTTGTTCCCATAATCACTCCAAAGCATTAAACATACTGAAAAAGCTCTTTCGCCTCATCTTTTTTAGAGGTTTCGACTATATCCAAAACCTCCACCTTCACAGGCTTCGTTCCAAACTGAATCTCGATTATATCTCCGACCTTTACCTCTGTGCTTGCCTTAGCAACCTTTCCATTAATGGTCACTCGCCCAGCATCACACGCTTCATTAGCGATGGTACGCCTTTTTATTATTCTAGATACCTTCAGATATTTATCTAATCTCATATCAAACCTCGCAGAACCCTATTATTACATATATCGTCAAATGCTTAAAACTTATTTAGAGGGTATTATAAAAAAGACCACTGCTGCAACGCAGTGGCCTTTACGCAATCTAATAATAATATTAGTTTATAGCGTCCTTAAGAGCCTTACCAGCCTTAAACTTAGGAGCCTTAGAAGCTGCAATCTTCATCTCCTTACCAGTCTGTGGGTTACGTCCAGTTCTAGCTGGTCTCTCAGATACTTCGAAAGTACCAAAACCAACAAGCTGAATCTTCTCGCCCTTCTTAAGCTCTTCGGTAACAACCTCTGTAAATGCCTTTACAACTGCCTCAGCGTCCTTCTTAGATACAGAAGACTTGGTAGATATAGCTGCAACTAATTCTGTCTTGTTCATTTTAATTTCCTCCCAAATGGATATTAACTCTCGACCGAAGTCAAATACAGTAATATATATAATGGTTTTACGCCTCTTTGTCAAGAAAAATGCTTTAATTTAATAAATTAGTGATTAATTCTGACATGTTCTGTAATATATCCAGCTCTGTATAATTTGGATTAGTATTCGGCGTAGGAGTAGCTGTCGGGTAAAACGATGGATTAATAATCGGAGTAGGATATACTATAGGCGTAGGAGTAGCTGTCGCACTTGGTGTAGGAGACGGCGTAGGCGATGCATCCTGTGCATCTAGCGCCAAGGAAATATGCGCTGTAGATGAATTAACCACCAATGTCTTCTCCCAATCCTCATAGCCATCAGCCATAACCCTTAGCTTATGCGCGCCGTATCTAACCTCCACAGGCTCCAGGTGATTCACCTGATGTCCATCTATAAATATATATGCACCCGAGGTAGCCACATCAAATGTGATGACACATATACTCGGTCCCTCTCCCTTCATGTCATCCAGCTCTACTTCAGTAGTTTCATACCGAGCAACAGCATATGTAGCAGTTCCGCCCCAGCCATCATTGGCAACTGTGATTTCATAGCTGCCCTCCGGAACCTCAATAGTCATATTATGAGTCACTCTTTTAACAATACTCTTTCCGATAAATATCAGGCTATCCTTAAAAATTCCAGATGAATCAGTAATATGCAAGTAACCATGTCCCGATGTGACTGTTATGCTGACTATATCCCTGTTTACACCCACTACAGAAAGTACATCTGTAGCTGCTAAATCACTTATTTTCAGCTGATTATTTCCAGAATAGACCAGGGTGTTCGGCGTAAACTTATAGTTGGTAGCCCCTATTGTCAGAATCTGCCTGTTTTCATCTACACTAAACTTCGTAATACTATCATAGCGCCATACATTATCAGCCACCCTCACATAGCTGACCGCACCGGATTCCATAGCCTGACCGACTACTACCACTGAGCCCGCGCCGAAATTTGCCATACTGGTATTATTTCCATATCGATCCAAAAACTTAGTAGAAACACCATAGGCAAATCTTATATCCTGCCCCAGTGAAAGTGCGTAGCAGGTTATAATCTCGCTCTTATCATCTATATTCTTTATGATATAAATATTCTCCTGCACTACAGCTTCTGACGGTGCTGCTACAGGCTCCTCTGTAGGTCCTAATAGCGCCTCCTTTACAGCTGAACCCGTTCTCATCGAAACCAGACCACCGCCTGAATTATTCGAAGGCGCATTTTCACCACATGCCGCCATAGTCAAGCAGCAAAGCACTGACATAATAAGAACTGCAATATTCTTTTTTAGCATTCTATTTAATCTCATAAGTAGTTTTTTACTCTATCCAGCAATATATCTCTGTCATTAAGCTCAGGCTTTTCTACCACCTCATCGAACAATATTCCCAATATTCTTCCTATCTCTTTACCCTGCGGTACACCCAGCGCCAAAAGATCCTTACCATTTATTTTCAGGTCGGTGATAGCTATGCACTCCATATCTTTGACTATCTCTTCGAAAAAGCCTCTCTGTGCTTCTATGGCCGCCCTCGATTCATCTCTCTTTTGTGGACTTTGCGCCATACAATCAGCCAGGCGCACCTTTATTAACGCATCCAGATTCTCCTTGCCCACCTTTACAGCCAGCCTTCTGCACCCAGTTTTAGTGGTAGGGCGCTCATCATGATAAAGCACAAGCTTCTTAACTAAGGCAATGGTATCATTATCAAGCTTTAGCCTTTTAAGTATGGCTACAGCCATCTCGCTACCCTTCAGCGGATGACCCTTGAAATGATCTCGTCCATCAGAGGTCGTCTTGCACAAAGGTTTAGCAATGTCGTGAAGAAGCATCGTAAGTCTAAGAATCCTGTCGTTCTCTATCGACTCCATAGCCTTTATCGTATGCTCACCCACTGTGTAGCAATGGTATGGGTTATTCTGCTCACACTGCATTATATCGTCAAATTCAGGCAAAAATACCTTGGTTAACCCAGTTTCATAACACATTCTAATCCTGTCAGGATTTTGACTGGTAATCAGCTTTGTAAGCTCAGTAGCTATTCTCTCGGCACTCACCCTCTTTAAGGTATCCGAAAGCTTAGTGATAGCGCTATATGTACCAGATTCAATATCAAACCTCAACTGGGCTGAAAATCTCATGGCTCGAAGCATTCTTAGGCTGTCCTCCATGAAACGCTCCTCGGGATTTCCTACCGCTCTTATAATATGAGCCTTCAAATCCTCCTGCCCACCGAACAGATCTACCACACCGCTCTGTTCATTGTAGGCCATAGCATTTATAGTAAAATCTCTTCGCCTCAAATCCTCTGAGAGCAGGCTGGTAAAGTACACCTCATCCGGATGTCTTCCATCCGCATAGGCACCATCCACCCTATATGTAGTCACCTCATATCCAACATGATTTATCATCACTGTAACTGTACCATGCTGTATACCTGTATCTACTGTGTGCCCGAAGATTTCCTTTACCTGATCCGGCAAAGCGGATGTGGTGATATCCCAATCATGCGGCATTTTATTTAAAAGCAAATCGCGGACACAGCCGCCCACTGCGTAGGCCTCGTGTCCGTAATCCATAAGCTTACCTATTATAAAATTAACATCCTTCGGTAAGAAAAGTTCCATATCTTAGTATGCCTTGCCCCAAAGTACAAGCTTTTTAGCAGGCTTACCGCAGCAGACACATTTGTCGGAAATCTCTTCCTGCTCAAATGGCATACATCTGCTGGTAGCACCTGTATCTTCTTTTATTTTAAGCTCGCAGTCCAAAGACTCGCACCACATAGCACGCACATATCCTGGCTTATTAGCTACAGCGTCTTTAAACTCATCATAGTCATGAGCATCTGTGACATGTGTAGCCAAATATTCCTTGGCACGTGCAAGCATATCTGCCTGAATAGTCTCCAAAAGCTGAGCTGCCTCTGTAGCAACATCTGCCAAATCTACTGATATCTTCTCTCTGGTATCACGACGAACCAGCACACACTTGCCAGCCTCTAAGTCCTTAGGTCCAATCTCTACACGAAGAGGTATACCACGCATCTCTGCCTCAGAGAACTTCCATCCTGGGCTCTTGTCTGTGAGATCTGACTTAGCTCTTATTCCGGCAGCCTTAAGCTTAGCCTCGATATCACGCGCCGCGTCCTCCACTCCTGGCTTATTCTGCTGAATAGGCACCACCATCACCTGAACAGGTGCTATGTGCGGAGGAAGCTTAAGTCCAAAATCATCTCCATGAACCATGATAAGAGCACCTATAAGTCTGGTAGATGCACCCCACGAGGTCTCATGTGCATACTTTATCTGATTGTCTTTATCTGTAAATGTGATATCAAAAGCTCTGGCAAAACCATCTCCAAAGTAATGGCTAGTACCTGACTGCAAAGCCTTACCATCATGCATCAAGGCTTCAATGGTATATGTAGCCTCTGCTCCAGCGAACTTTTCCTTGTCTGTCTTTTTACCCTTTGTCATTGGGATAGCAAGGTCCTGCTCACAGAAATCCGCATAAATGTTGAGCATCTGGATAGTACGCTCCTCTGCCTCTTCCTTTGTAGCATGAAGAGTATGACCCTCCTGCCATAAAAACTCTGAGCTTCTAAGGAAAGGTCTGGTGGTCTTCTCCCAACGAACTACAGAACACCACTGATTATATATCTTAGGAAGATCTCTGTATGACTGCACAGTCTTTGACCAAAGGTCACAGAACAGCGTCTCTGATGTAGGACGCACTACAAGCCTTTCCTGCAAGGTTTCCATTCCACCCTGAGTAACCCAGGCTACCTCCGGAGCAAAGCCCTCTACGTGATCCTTTTCCTTCTGAAGAAGACTCTCTGGAATAAACATAGGCATGTAAACATTCTCAACACCAGTCTCTTTAAATCTGGCATCCAAAAGCTTCTGAATATTCTCCCAGATAGCATAACCAGCAGGCTTAAAAATCATGCAGCCCTTTACTGAAGAATAATCCATCAGCTCTGCCTTTTTACATACATCAGTGTACCATTGTGTGAAATCCACATCCATGGAAGTAATCTCTTCCACCAGCTTCTTATCATTTGCCATGATAATTCTCACTTTCTATAAAAATTATTTTTCAATATATCTTGCTTCAAATTCTGATACCGGCATAGGTTTAGCAAAGTAGTAGCCCTGGTATATATCGCAGTTTACAGTTTCTAAGTACTTTACCTGCTCCTCCATCTCTACGCCCTCTGTTATAACAGTCATATCCAGCGCCTTGGCAAGACTAATAACCATATTCACTATCTTTCGGCTTCGTGCTTCATCCTCTGTTACAGCCAAAAATGCCATATCTATCTTAAGGATATCAAGCTTTATCTCCTTAAGCATATTTAACGAAGAATAACCACTTCCAAAGTCATCCATTTCCACCTTGAAGCCATGATCTCTGAGCTTATCCACCAGATGCATCATCTTCTCAGGCTCATCCATAAAGATAGACTCGGTAATCTCCAGATTTAGCTTATCCGGTGATATCTCATATTTTTCAACCAGACCAATTATAGTGGCGAATACATCACTGTTCTGAACATCCTTTATAGATATGTTAACAGAAAGCTCTAAGTCTATTCCCTTATCCTTCCACTCTCTTAGCTGTTTCGCAGCGAGCTCCCAAACGTAGGCATCCAGCTTATGTATAAGCCCTGCCTTCTCAAGCACTGGTATAAAATGATTAGGTGGAACCAGACCCCTTGTAGGATGAATCCATCTAACCAGACACTCCGCTCCTATAGGTGTTCCATCTGCTTTAACCTGCGGCTGCAGATATATGCAGAACTGTTCATTCTTAAGTGCTATGTCAAAGCTTCCGATTATACTTTGCTCTGTAATATAATTTGTTCTAAGAACATCTCCATAATAGGCGATTCTCTCTCTATAGTTATCCTTTATAGAATCTATCGCCATATTGGCTCTGTCTACCATAGAAGCAATGGAAATTCCTCTATCCTCCACCTCGTAGACACCCATCTGGAAATGTATTTTATACAGCGAACTTTCAAGAACCTTCGCTATTTCATCCATAGAAGCAAGGAAGGCTTCCTCCGAAAATCTTGTTTTAGGCACAAGCATAGCAAAACGGTCAGAGTCCAATCGTCCGCAAATAGTACCAGCTTTTACCTGCGCACGCATGGTATCCGCCACCTTTATAAGAACCTTATCGCCCACATCCATTCCGTGTATATCATTTATAAGCTTAAAGTCCTTAATGTTCGAGCAAACCAAAATATAGTCCAGATTCGGATTAATATCAAGTGCCTCTCTGGCCTCCTTGAAGAAGCCCTTTCTATTGGCAAGACCCGTCAGGCTGTCATGTGTGGTAGTATAGTCTATCTCCGCCGCTGCCTGCTTTTCTGCAGATACATCGTAATGCGTAAAATAGCAGCCAGAAAAATAACCAGCTTCATCGTAAATCTTTGAGAACTGGACATTGTAAAAGCTCGTCTTTCCATCTATTACATAGTCTTCTTCCCAGTTATATTCCTCTATTTCATTTACTGACCTGTGAATACCTCTCCACACCATGTACCAATTCTTTATAGGTGTGTAGTTTCGTCCGTTACAGCCGTAGATTTTAAGTGCTGTATCATTGGCAAATATACACTCATCATTCTCGTCGAAGCAGATAAGTGCTGCACCCATCTTATGAGTAATACGGCTGAGCATTTGCTCCACGAAAATATGAGGATTATGATAGTATGTAAAATACGCTATCAAAATTCCCATGATTCCGTACAAAGTAAGCGAGAAATCAAGCGTTATCGGCAAAAAGAACATAAAGCCTGCGTTAAGTGCTACTATTCCTACAAAAATAATCAGCAAACCAACATATCTGCGTCTGTGACTGCCGGCTGTAGATACTATCTTTGCCACAAATATTATGACTATCATAATAACCATAATATAGCTGATAGCAAGATGCGCGTTAAAAAGCAAATTAGGCTTTGTATCCCAATACACCTCGCCAGTCGCTTTAATAGTGCTTTTTATAAGTTCGAATTCTTTTCCATGCCAATAGTTCGTAAGAAGCAGTGATACATCTAATACCAGAATCGAAAACAAAACCGATTTTGAATAGAACTGATCTCTCCAGACGCCTGTATATTCCATAGCATAGACTATAAGAAAGGAAAGCAACACATCTATCATTGAAAAATACAGACCGAACATCTCTGTCGCTACAATGGCGCTTCTGGTGCTGACTCCTGAAACATATGCCACTATAGCTATAAAGCTAAAGCCTAAAAGAGCCAACACACTTTTACAAAGTCTGTCATGATTACCCCTATTCTTGGCAAGGACATATATAAACTCAGCCACTATCACGATAAGCATAATAGTCTGTATTATTTTAAATGAAGCAACTAACATAGCCTCTCCCTGTCGTCTATTTTTATTTCAAAAGAAAGCTCTTCACCCGAACTTGGATGTATAAAAGAAAGGTGATATGCACACAAGAAAAAATTTCCCTGCGAGGACTTCGCACCATATTTTGTATCGAAGCAAAGCGGCGCATTCACACCCGCCATCTGACATCGTATCTGATGAGTTCTTCCTGTAAAAAGCTTAATATCCAAAAGACAAAACTCATCTGCTCTATCTACTACTTTATATGAAAGAACAGCCTTCTTGGCCCCTGGCGTATCCTTACTTACTATTCTTGAGATATTATTCTTTTTATCATGCAAAAGATAATCCGTGAGTGTCCCTTCTTCAGGTAATAACGTTCCTTCTACCTTGGCATAATACTTTTTATCAAAAAAGCCTTCGGAAAGCTGCTTACTCAAGCCGGCAGCTGCCTTTTCAGTCTTGGCAAACACCATAACACCCCTGGTCATCTGATCAAGTCTGTGCACTACATAAATCTTCGGTGCTTCGCCTAACTCAGTTCTATGCTTTATGAGCAGGGTCACCATATCCTTTTGGGTGATGCTCTTTGTCTGTGTCGGCACACCAGACGGCTTTTCACAAACTATAACATCCCTATCCTCATATAATATCCTAATATTCAACTTATGACAACCTTTCAGCCAAAAAAAGGCACCCGTTAAACAAAACGAGTGCCTGACAAACGGTGATATTATTTTACAAATATTTCTTCAACGCGTCAACCTTATCAAGGCTTTCCCATGGAAGAGATAAATCATTGCGGCCAAAGTGTCCATAAGAGGCTGTCTGACGATAGATAGGACGTCTAAGGTCAAGCATCTTTATGATACCTGCTGGACGAAGATCAAAGTTAGCTCTGATAATCTCTACTACCTTCTCCTCCGAAAGCTTACCTGTGCCAAAAAGGTCTACATTTACTGAAGTAGGCTCTGCTACACCTATGGCATATGAAAGCTGCACCTCACATCTGTCTGCAAGTCCAGCAGCTACTACATTCTTCGCTACATATCTGGCTGCATAAGCGGCTGAACGATCCACTTTTGTGCAGTCCTTTCCAGAAAATGCGCCGCCGCCGTGACGTGCCATTCCACCATATGTATCTACGATAATCTTTCTTCCAGTGAGTCCTGCATCTCCGTGTGGTCCACCGATTACAAAGCGGCCTGTTGGATTAATATAAATCTTTGTATCATCATCTACCATATTAGCAGGTAATATAGGATCAAATACGTACTTCTTTATATCTGCTTTAATCTGCTCCTGTGTAACATCCTCATCATGCTGTGTAGAAAGCACTACTGCCTCAAGACGAATTGGCTTTCCAGCCTCATCATACTCTACAGATACCTGTGTCTTTCCATCAGGACGAAGATATTTAAGTGTTCCATCCTTTCGTACATCAGTAAGCTTCTTTGACAATCTATGCGCCAACTCAATAGGATATGGCATGAAGCTATCAGTTTCATTAGTAGCATAGCCAAACATCATACCCTGATCACCAGCACCAGTGTCAAGTCCATCTGTCTGCTTTCCTTCCTTGGCTTCAAGTGCCTTATCAACGCCCATAGCTATATCGCCAGACTGCTGATCAAGTGCCACCATAACAGCACATGAGTTTCCATCTAAGCCCTTTTCTCCGGCATCATAACCGATTTCAAGAACTGTTTTTCTTACAATAGATGGGATGTCTAGAACAGCCTTCGTGGTAATCTCACCAGTTACAAGTACAAAACCTGTACATGAAACAGTTTCGCAAGCCACACGGCTCATTGGATCTTGCGACATGCAAGCATCAAGGATTGCATCGCTGACAGCATCACAGACCTTGTCAGGATGTCCCTCAGTGACAGACTCTGAGGTAAATAATCTTTTTTCCATTTTTTGTCCTCTCTTTGGGCCGAAATAGTATTCACTATGCACATACGGCCGTAGTAACAATAGCCTACATATGATAAGCCTATTCCACAAAAAATGCAAGTTTTTCAAAAAAATATAATTGCATTTAATTTAACGCAGATGTATAATAATTTAGAGTATTTTTCTTAGGGGGTAATATGCAAAAGATAGCTTCTGACAAGTTGTTTCCAGGAATGATTGTAGCAGAGCCTGTCGTTACTAAAAGAGGTCAGGTTATATTTAAACCAGGCACCGAATTGACAGCTCAGCTTATTGGTCGTCTTTCCTTTTATAACGTAGAGGAGGTCACCGTAGAAGATCCCAAAAAAGAGGAGGAACCAGAGGCGGTTGCTCCCGCTCCTACACCTGCCGCTGCAGCACCTACTAATATAAGCTATAATCAGAGACTAAAGGCTTCCCCTGAGTTTAAGCAGTTCCAGTTAGACTTTGCCAAAAACATCGAGTGGATGAAGGATAACTTCGACGCCATTATGAATGGAGCTGGCAGCGAATGCTGTGACATGATGATAGAAGGAGCTGAATCTCTTTTCAAATCCCGCACCTCTATCGAGCTTTTTGATATGATTCACAACATGCGTGGATTAGATGATTCCGTATATGCACACAGCTTAAATGTTGCTCTTATCGCCAGAGCCATCGGAAAATGGTGCAAGATGTCACGCAGTGACCTTGATATGCTTACCGTTTCAGGTCTTTTGCACGACATCGGAAAAACTCAGATTCCAGACGAGGTCTTAAATAAGCCTGGCAAATATACTGATGAGGAGTGGGCACTGGTAAAATCACACCCTATGCTTGGATATAAAATATTAAAGGGAAGAGATTTTGATAAATCTATCACTCTATCCGCTCTTCAGCATCACGAAAGATCTGACGGAAGCGGATATCCAAGAGGTCTCATGGATGATGAGATAGATGATTTCGCATCTATCATAGCTATAGCGGATGTTTACGACGCGATGACAGCGTTCAGAAGCTACAGAGACCCTCTTTGTGCATTCCAGGTTATAGCACAGTTTGAAAAGGAAGGCTTGTCAAAGTACAATACAAAATACATCCTTACCTTCCTCGAACATGTAGCTTCCACCTATCAGAACGCCAGAGTGGTTCTCTCAAACGGAAAAGCAGGACGTGTAGTTTATATAAATAAGAGCAAACTGAGTCGACCTGTTATTGAGCTCGATGACAAATCTATAATAGATCTTTCAAGCTCTGAGTTTAGTGAGCTTGTAATAACAAAGATTATATAATAAAAACAGCCAGATGCTTACGCACCTGGCTGTTTTTTATGAAGCATGCTTCATTCTAAACTTTTGAATATCTCTATCGCAATTTCCCAGCTCTATTGTAGCTCCAAGACCTTGAAGCTTTTCTACCAGCTCCTCATATCCACGCTGAATGAATTCAATATTGTGAACAACAGTGAAATCCTGAGCAGCAAGTCCGGCTATAACAAGTGCTGCACCCGCTCTTAGGTCTGGCGCTCCTACCAGCGCTCCTGTATAATACGGAACACCGTTTATAATAGCCACATTTCCTTCTACAGTCATCTTCGCGCCCATACGACGAAGCTCGTCTACATAGCCGAAGCGCGAGTCAAAAATACTCTCTGTAACTGTGCCAGTACCTTTTGCAAGTCCCATAACCACTGCCATCTGCGGCTGCATATCTGTAGGAAAGCCCGGATAAGGAAGCGTCGTAATCTGGGTCGAATACATATCACCCTTAGCCATTACTCTGACTGCATCATCATACTCTATAATACTAGCCCCCATTTCAGTAAGCTTTACACTTATAGCCTCAAGATGCTTCGGTATAACATTCTTTATAAGAACATCCCCTCTGGTAGCAGCTGCTGCACACATATACGTGCCCGCCTCTATCTGATCCGGAATAACAGAATAGGTAGTTCCATGAAGCTTAGATACACCCATTATACGTATAACATCTGTTCCGGCTCCACGAATATTCGCACCCATGCTGTTCAAGAAGTTCGCCACGTCTACTACATGTGGCTCCTTAGCAGCATTCTCTATTACAGTCTTACCCTGACTCATGGTAGCAGCCATAAGAATATTTATAGTGGCTCCTACCGAAACTTTATCGAGATAAATGTGTGAGCCCTTTAAATTATCAGCCTTAGCTGACACCAGACCATAACTCACATCTACGTCTGCACCCAAAGCCCTAAAGCCCTTTAAGTGAAGATCTATAGGTCTACTACCTATATTACAGCCTCCTGGCAATGCCACCTCAGCCTTTTTATACTTTCCAAGCAACGATCCCAAAAGATAGTAGCTAGCTCTTATTTTACTAATATATTCGTAATCCACCAGTAAGCTATTTATGGTAGCTCCACAAATCTGTACCGTGTGACTATCTATTCGATTAACAGTAGCTCCTATAGCCTCTATAGCATTTAGAAGTACGTGTATATCTCTTACATTAGGAAGATTCTCGATGGTGACCTTATCATCAGTCATCACAGCGGCTGCCACGATACCCAAAGCGGCATTTTTAGCTCCACTGATCTCCACCTCACCCTTAAGTGGTGTGCCTCCCTTAATTAAATACTGTTCCATGTAAGGTATTCTCCTCAAACTGACTCTGGTATAATTTAGCATAAAAGTTTCCCTTGCGCAATAAGAACGCATGGTCGCCCTGCTCCATTACTTTTCCGTTCTGTACAAACAGTATTATGTCAGCATTTTTTATAGTAGAAAGGCGGTGTGCCACGACAAATGTAGTGCGTCCCTGCATCATAGTATTAAACGCAGCCTGTATTTTTTGTTCAGTTCGTGTATCAATCGAGCTGGTAGCCTCATCAAGAATCAACATAGGCGGCAGGTTTAACATAACTCTGGCTATGCAAAGGAGCTGTCTTTGTCCAACCGAGAGATTCGATCCATTCTCAGTGATTAAAGTATCATAGCCCTGCGGTAATCTTTTGATAAAGCTATGAGCATGCGCAGCCTTTGCCGCTGCTATTATCTCTTCGTCTGTCGCGTTCTTATTTTGAATTCGGAGATTCTCCTTTATCGTACCTTCTTTCAGCCAGGTCTCCTGCAGCACCATTCCAAAGCTTTCATGCAAAGCCTTAAGCGACATGTCCCTGATATCAACACCATCTATTTTTATACTTCCGCCATCTATCTCATAAAATCTCATGAGAAGATTAATTATGGTGGACTTTCCACCGCCAGTCGGACCCACAATAGCCACCTTCTGGCCTGGTTCCACCGTCAGATTAAGCTTTTCTATCAGCTTCTTTGACTTATCGTAGGAAAAGTCTACATCCACTATTTCCACTCGTCCCTGCTTTACCACTCCAGCCGTTCCAGCATCTACAGCAGGCTTCATATCTATTAGCTCATATATGCGCTGTGCACAGCTAATAGCATTTGAAAGCTCCGTGAAAACACCACTTATCTCATTAAACGGCTTAGCGTATGAGCTGGCATAGCTTAAAAAGCTCGTAAGCGAACCGACAGATATACTACCTCCCACAGCTAAAATAGCACCAAAGGCTATCACTCCATCATAGATTAGAGAGTTTACAAATCTCGTCACAGGATTCGTGAGCGAAGAATAAAAAACAGCCTTTAATGACGCCTCTTTCAATTCGTTATTTACGACATCATGCATCGCAACGGCCTTACCCTGATAATCATTAAGGCGAACCACATCGTGGGCATTTATCATCTCATTTATTATGGATACCTCTTTGCCCTTAAGAGCCGCCTGGGCCTTAAAATATCCATGTGTCCTGTTTGCTATAAATGAAGCTACCCAAAATGACAATGGGGTCAATACAACCACCAGCATGGTAACCACTATATTTATAGTAGCCATGAAAACAATAGTACCGACTATGGTCAATACACCTGTAAAAAGCTGAGTGAAGCCCATAAGCAGTCCATCAGCGAAGGTATCCGCATCAGATACAATACGGCTCATAATGTCACCATGAGGATGCGAATCCACCCTAGAAATAGGAAGCTTTAACACAGCTGCAAATGCCCTTTCCCTAAGCTCTCTTGTCACCCCATAGGTAATCCTATTATTAATAACATTCATGGCAAACTGAAAGAGGGCTGTTCCGGTTATAGCTATTGCGATACAACGCAGTATTTCACTTAGCCTGTTCCAATCTATCGTTCTTTCACCAATGATGCAATCCACCGCTCTACCTATCAATATAGGAATAAGCAGGGTAAGCACCACTGTAGCTGCAGCTAAAATTATGGAAAAGACGATACTTAATCTGTATGCCTTTAGATCCTTCAATATACGCTTCAGCACTCCCTTATCTATACTTATCTTACTCATTTACTACTCCCTCCCTTGGATACTGCGAGTAGTAAATCTCCTGATAGGTTTCGCAGTTTTTCATCAAATCATCATGGCTGCCAAGTCCAACCGCCCTGCCGTCATCAAGCACTAACACCTGATCGCATGTCTTTACAGAGCTTGCCCTCTGTGAAACTATTATGACAGTTGGCTTTGACTTAAGGCTAAACAATTCCTTTCTGAGTGCCGCCTCTGTCGCCAAGTCGAGTGCACTTGCTGAGTCATCTAATATAAGAATATCCGGCTTGCCCACCAGAGCTCTGGCTATCGTAAGTCTTTGGCGCTGACCACCAGAAAAATTATGCCCCATAGCAGTTACCTCTGTATCCAAGCCCTCTTTAGCCACTACGAAATCATAGGCTTGTGCCACCTTAAGCGCCTCTATCATCTCCTCTTCTGATACACCATCCTTTAGAGAGAGATTAGATCTTACCGTACCCGAAATCAGCTGCGCCTTCTGAGGAACCACTCCAAATATCTGACTAATCGCCTCATCTGAATACTGACATATATCCTTATCTGCTATGGCTATGCGTCCTTCGCTGGCATCATAATCATGTGTCAACAGTGACAAAAGTGTCGTCTTTCCGCTTCCTGTTCCACCGATAATTCCAAATGTGGAACCGGCCGGAATATCAAAAGAAACATCTATAACAGATGGCTCCTTTGCACCTGGATAAGCAAATGAAACATTTGACACCTTAATGTTTGCGGATGCATTTGATGAAAGCTCAGCTAATGATTCATGCAGCCTGTCATCAGGCGATACAGCCATAAGCTCCTCGAGACGGGCTGCGCAAGGAATAGCTTTCATTAAGAGTACAATCAGATTGGCAAGCTTCAACAGCTCTACCAGAATCTGATTCATATAGTTAACCAAAGCCACTACTTCACCGCTTAATAAAATACCGCCCTCGACCTGCTTCATACTACAATAAATAAGGGCTATTATTCCTAAATTCACTACCACATAAGTAACGGGATTTAGGTATGCCGAAACACGTCCTATCTTAATCTGCTTTTCATACAAGCTTTCTACTCGACTGCCTACCTCTTCCCTTTCACTCTCCTCCAGAGAAAACGCTCGAATAACTCTGGCACCCTCAAGATTCTCAGACACCAAAGAAAGCACTCTCTCCAAAAGCTTTTGGATACTCTTATATCCAGGCAGTGTCACACTCATTATAAGATATACCACCAAAGAAAGAATAGCTATAACTATAAGGAATATAAGCGATGCCTTCACGTTTACTATAAAGGCCATAACGAGAGCTCCTATTACCACAAAAGGCGATCTTAAGAAAAGACGAAGCACCATATTTATGCCGCTCTGGACCTGATTTATATCACTTGTAATACGCGTGATAAGCGTATCTCTTCCTATTCTCTCTGACACCTCTGGCGAAAAGCTCATGACATGCGAAAAAACATCCTGTCTCATAGAGCAGGATGCTCCAGTAGCAGCTTTCGCTGAAAAGAATTGTGCTGTTATCGAAAAGGCCAGACCTACTGCAGAAAGCAAGACTAACAGAGCACACATTTTGATAACATAAGCCCTGTCCTGACCTGCTATACCGTTATTGATGATCTTAGCCACCACTAATGGTACCAGCAGCTCAAACAGGGCTTCTGTCATCTTAAACAGTGGCGCCAGGATGCTTTCCTTCTTATAGGCCGCCAAATATTTAAGTACTAGTTTCATATTATTACTGTGCAGGTATTACCTCTGCCTCATCCTCATCACTTTCTGTCTGCATAGGAATGAAAAGCTCTGTGAACTGTATCTTCTTCCACTGCGCATCATTGAGATCAAAGTTCATGCTGTTAACATACTCATCAATCTTCTCAGCAGCTGCTGCATCCTTACGCTCTACCTTAAGTGACTCAAGTTTCTCAGCAGTAGCATCTGCATCCTTATCCTGTAATACCTTAATTACAAAAATACCGCCTTCTGCTCCATCTATAGGTGCTGAAACCTGACCCTCTCCCAATGCATCTATAATTTTAACCATATCTGCATCGAAAATCTCTCCTGTTTCATCACCCTTTGTGTAGTGAATATTACCGGAGGTAGCGCTCACATTTTCAAGCTCACCATCAAAGTTCTTAGAAAGCTTTTCAGCCTCTTCCTTCTTGGCAGCTATCATTTCCTCTGTAACAGGAATTTGGTTTCCCTCATCATCTACAGCCACTGAAGTATCAAAGTATGCATATGTAACATATCTCTGCCATACTTCATCCTCGCTTACTGCTACATCAGATTTATCTGAGATAGCCTTTGCTACCTTATTATACACAGTAGCAAGTCTCATATATTCTGTAACAATATCACTTGTAGCACCCATCTTCTCAAGTGTTTCAGCCGAATTAACAGACATAAACTCATTTACAACTGCCTGAACAGCCGCTTCATCTTCAGCAGTAAAAGATACGCCATACTCTGCAGCGTGAAGATTACAAGCTGCAATCTCCTTCATATTTCTAAGCATGCTGTTCTTAATCTCATTTGTCAGCGCAAAATCATCATCGACCCACATGGTAGGTCCATAATAATAAAGATAATTCTGATCATAATATGCCTGATTCATACGGCAAATAAAATTACCAAGACCTGCAGACATGGTCATCTCACCTTTATTAACATTTAATAAAACCGCACTTGGATTAACTGAACCGCATCCAGAAAACATTATAGTAGCTACAGTAAATGTGCAAAGCAAAAAGCTTGCGATTTTCTTGATTTTCAACTTCATATCCTCCCTAGACAAATTCTTTGCCATTATATATTAGAAAATTTAGATTTTCAACTGAATTTTATGTGAACGACCTCTCCCATCTATTCTTAAGAGCAAATGCTCCCGCTTTAGGTCTTCTGTCTCGCGTAAACACACCCTTTCTGTTTCCATCTGGTCGAAGTGCTCCCTGCGCAGTGGCGAAATCTGCAAAATTCCATACCTGCTCACCTACGACAAAATCATATTCATCAAATACTTCTCCGTAGGTCATTAGTAAAGCAGCCTGATATTCCTCTGAGAACATCTCCGCAACAGAGCCATGAATTCCAGCTAGAGCTTCTGCTCCATACTCCGTAAAAATAACAGGCTTTTCCTTTTTCTTCCAATACTTAAGCTCTTCCTTCAGCGCCGCCTTTGCACTCTCGAGATTACCAGGAAACAGATACCACCCGTAATATCTGTTCAGACAGATAACATCCATCGAAGGAATAGTCACATCCTTCTCATATTCATTTATAATGCCTACCAATGTAACTGGCCTGTTCTGAGGATCAAGCATGTGAGCCAGATCATAAAGACTCGACCAATAGTTATAGGCACTTTTCGGATGCGAATCAGTGTCAGATTCATTACCCAAAGACCACATAACGACGCATGGATGGTTTTTATCCCTTGCTATCAAATCTGTGAGCACATTCACATGATGCTCTCTAATCTCAAGCGATTCGTAGCAATCCTTTCCATTTATTCTCACACCCACAGCACTGGTCTCATCTATAACTACGATACCCTCTCTATCACAAAGATCATAAAACTCCTCTGCATAAGGATAATGACTTGTCCTAACTGAGTTTGCATTCATCCAGTGCAACAAACCGACATCCTTTACAGCCATAGCCAAATCGAACCCTCTGCCATGAACAGCAGAATCCTCATGCTTAGCGCAGCCCTTAAAATAGAACGGAGCTCCGTTTATCAAAAACTTATCTCCCTCTACTTTTACAGTTCTTATTCCTACCATTTGCTCATAGTAGTCATTCCCACTGGTTATGCAAGCCTTATACAGATATGCATTTTCCTTGCCTGGCGCCCAAAAATGTGCTGCCTTAATCTCAATGGTTCCCTTTGCACCCTGACAAAGTCCCACCATTTTGCCATCTGCATCCTTAACATCCACATAAACCTGCTGACTGCCAGACTCTATTTCGTACTTTATTATGCCTGTAGTCTCATCCTCAGCGATATCAGTTATAATAGTAATATCCTTTATCGCATCGCTTGGAGTAGTGTATATTTTTACCGATCTATTAATACCGCAGTAGTTAAAGAAGTCAAAATTCGGCATATTTGCAGGCTTTGCAACTGCGAACCCCGCCTTCATGGATTTTGTATCAGGACCCTCATCAGCCAGAAACAGGCCATCTCCCTTTTCTAATCCTACCGGCAGGGTCGAATTATTAATCCTATTGTCCACCAGGACAGTCAAAAGGGTCTCCACACCAGGTGCCAAGAGTGTAGTGAGTTCTATCTCGAATGGCAAAAAGCCTCCCTTGTGGTGGGCTATCTCCTTATTGCCAAGATAAATAGTAGCACTGTTAGCCACACCCTCAAATCTGAGAAACACCTTTTCCTCGCTCAAGGATTTCGGTATTACAATATATCTTTGATAGACACTAAGTCCGGCAAATGAACGAAATCCAGGGATTTCCTTTAAATCATTATAGCTGGCTGGAACACTAAGTTCTTCGTAATTCTCTTTAAGCAATTCTCCCGGCCTAAAGCTTCTTCCCTCATCGAGAAGACAAAACCTCCAAAGACCATCTAAGCTGATAACCGTTCGCGCCCTGTTCACCTGTGGATACATAATTACCTTTCCTCCTTTAGCTTACCTATCTCCTCGACCAATTCACTTATATACTCAAATTTATCCAAACTCTTAACCTTTGAATTCATCTTAAGATTAACCGAAAAATATGGCGCTTTAGGGTCTGCCACAAAACTCATCTGTGGAGAATGTGCCTTTATAAAATCCGGAATCTTTAGTATATCTATTGGAGCCTTATTATACATTAAAAACTTAACTACGTCCCCCTTCTCCTCTATCGAAATAATGCCAGCTTCATGTGCTTTGACGCGGAGCATCGCTACCCAAAGAAGATTCATTACGCACTTTTTCGGCTCTCCGAAGCGATCTATCAATTCCTCAAGAATATCATCCTTAGACTCCTCGGACTCTATAGCTGCCATTCGCTTATATAAATCTATTCGCTGCTCCTCACCCGGCACGTAGCTCTTTGGAAGGTACGCTTCTATCACAACATCCACAGAGGTACTGTAGGAAGCACTTGGAGGAGCCATACCACGCTTTTCCTTAACAGCTTCATTTAAAAGCTTACAGTACAAATCGTATCCCACAGCAGCCATATATCCATGCTGCTCTTTTCCAAGCATGTTTCCTGCTCCACGAATCTCCAAATCCCTCATTGCAATTTTAAATCCACTGCCAAGATCTGTAAACTCCTTAATAGCCTCCAATCTCTTTTCGGCCACCTCCTTGAGCATTTTATCTCTTTTATACATCAAAAAAGCATACGCCGTTCTGTTTGATCTGCCTACTCTACCTCTTAACTGATATAGCTGAGAGAGTCCCATATTGTCAGAATCATGAATAATTATCGTATTAACATTGCTTATATCAAGGCCAATTTCGATAATGGTAGTTGCCACCATGACATCTATCTCTTTATTGATAAAATCCATCATGACATCCTCTACACGGTTCTCCGTCATTTGCCCGTGTATATACCCAACGCTTGCCTCTGGGACAAGCTCAGAAATTCTGGCAGCCATATCCTGTATTCCTATCACTCGATTAAATACATAATACACCTGGCCGCCTCGTGCCATCTCTCGTGTGATAGCCTCCCTTATCATCTCCTCATTATATTCGAAAACAAAGGTCTGAATAGGAGTTCTCTCAAGTGGTGCCTCGTCTAAAACAGACATCTCCCTTAATCCAACAAGAGACATGTGCAGTGTTCTTGGTATAGGTGTAGCCGATAATGAAAGCACATCCACTGTGTTCTTTAGAGTTTTGATTTTCTCCTTGTGATTAACACCGAAACGCTGTTCCTCATCTATGATAAGAAGACCGAGATCCTTATAATCTACATCAGCTGACAAAAGTCTATGGGTGCCTATTACGATATCCACCGTACCTTCTTTTAAACCTTTTATGGTAAGTTTTTGCTCCGCTGCGCTTCTGAAGCGGCAAAGCAATCCAATATTTATCGGATATCCGCTCATTCTAGAAACAAAATTATTATAGTGCTGCTGAGCCAATATAGTGGTCGGCACAAGATACACGACCTGCTTTCCCTCCTGCACTGCCTTAAAAGCGGCGCGTATAGCCACTTCAGTCTTTCCAAACCCCACATCTCCGCAGATGAGTCGATCCATAATCTTGTCGCTCATCATATCCTTCTTTACAGCCTCTATAGCCGCCAGCTGCCCTGCTGTCTCCTCATAAGGGAAGTTCTCCTCAAACTCCTTTTGCCATACTGTGTCTGGTCCATAACAAAAGCCCTTTGTGTTCTGACGAAGTGCATATAAGTCCACCAGCTCCTGCGCTATTACACCTACAGCTGACTGAACCTTCTCTCTAGTCCTATTCCACTCCTGCGTTCCCGCACCCAGCGAATTTAACTTAGGCGCTTTACCCTGATCTGACTTACCATACTTTTGGATGCAGTCAAGCTGGCTCGTAAGAACATAGAGCTTCGCACCCTTTGCATACTCTATTACGATATAATCTCTTATAATATGATCCAGCTCCATCTGCTCCATTCCGCGATAGACACCCAGACCATAGTTTTCATGCACAACAAAGTCGCCCACCGTAAGCTCTGAGAATGAAGCAATAGTCTCTCCCTCATACCTCTTTACCTTACGCTTCTTATGATGCACCTGACCGTAAATATCACTCTCTGACAGAATGACAAATTTTGCATCTGGATACTCTATACCGCGTAAAATCTCACCTAAAACTATCAGTATTTCGCCGTTTTCTATATCTCTGTTGTCATCCTCAGTAAAGGTCGCAATTATATCTTCTTCCAGGAGTTCCTCCGATAGCCTAGCAGCTCTTGTACGGCTTGCCGTCATAAGTATAACCTTATAACCTCTTGATCTATAGCTATTTAAGTCCTTAACCAGAAGCTCCAGACTGCCGTTATATGAATTAACTCCCCCTACTCTAACGGAGGCATGCGATTTAGCCTCCAGAAGCTCAGACCTATTGCCAAGGGCAGAAAAAGCAATCGTTCTTCTTGAAGCCAAACGAGCCATCACATCATTTATTCCAAAGAAGTCATTAAGCAAAGATGGCAGCACATAACCCGAGGTAGTTCTCCCTTCCATGGCAGAAACGAATTCATCCTGTGTTACCTTGCCAGAATTTGCCACCTTTAACGGTTCGACTACCATACACACAGTGTCAAGTGGCATATAATCGATAATAGACTGAGGCTTCTCATAAAAATAATCGATATAAGTCTCAAGTGCCGATGAAAACGAGCCCTGCTCCGCCAAATCTATCAAGCCTTCAAGTGCAGAGCGCAGATTAAAGGCCTCAGAGGTTTTCATCTCACTCCTAAGCGTTTCATATCTCTTCTCATAATCACTTTTTAACTTCTTTATTCCAAGATCCAGCACGCTCGCCTTCATAGGTACTTCCGTGGCAGGAAAGATTATAACATCCTTCAGCTTATCTACCGATTTCTGACTGAGTACATCAAAGCTTCGAATATTATCTACCTCATCATCCCACAGCTCTATACGAACAGGATTTTGCGCAGTGAGAGGATAAACATCTATAATACCGCCTCTCACGCCGAACTCACCCGGATGCTCTACCTGCCCAACATTCTCATAGCCCAGCTCTACCAGATTCTGCCTAAACTCCGTTATATCTATTCTATCTCCCACTGTCACGCAGCTTATACCAAGCTCTATGGCTTCTCTTGGGACCAGCTTATTCATGAGCGCTGCAGCTGTGCAAATAACAGTTATCTCATCCTTTGAAATAAGCGCCTCCACAGCCTGCATTCTGCTGCTGCTAAGAGCATTACCTGCTATGTCAGACTGAAAGAACAGCATATCCTTCGCTGGGAAATAAACAGTATTTTCATCCAGACTCTTTATTTCATCATAATATGCCTTGGCGGTAAGCTCATCAGGCGCTATTACGAGGCGATGCTTAAAAGAAGTCCCTACAGCAAAAATAAGGTGTGCAGAAGCACACCCCATAAGGTCAAAAACCGTATTCTTTTTTCGAAGACTCTCCTGCAGCGTAAGTACATCTGGAAGCTGCAAAAGCGGCGTCGTCAAAGCTTTTATAGCCATTTATTTTATAAGCTCCTCTGCTCTATCAAGGGCTGCATCGATGTGAGACTGGAAATTGTCCTTTCCAACCTTTTCGATAAAGCCAGCCTTTTCCATAACGTGCATAGGCTGCTCGTTTACATGAGAGAATACCACAGTTACATTTCTCTTCCTGCAGTTATCTACCAGCTCCTCCAAGCTCTTTAGCGCTGTAGCATCCATAGCTGGAACCGCTCTCATTCTTATAACAAGCACCTTTGTAAAGTCCTTAAGTGTAATATCAGAAATCTTCTCTGCCACACCGAAGAACAATGGTCCATTGATTTCATACACACGGATTGGTTCTGGTACAGGGCGAAGGTCATCTACAAATTCTTCATCATCCTTAGCGTAGGTCCATCCGTGAACATCTGTCTCCTCGCTGATTCTCTTTATGAAAAGGAGACAAGCAACTATCATACCAAACTCGATAGCTACTACTAAGTCGAATATAACAGTGAGAAGGAATGTTAATATAAGCACTATTATATCACTCTTTGGAGCATTCTTAACGAGCTTTACGAATGGTCTCCACTGACACATATTATAAGCTACCATGAAAAGAATAGCAGCGATAGTAGGCATTGGAATCCATGCCGCAAATGGCATTAAAACTACCAAGATAATAGCTAAGGTAATAGCATGCACGATACCTGCGATAGGAGTGCGACCGCCATTGTTAATATTGGCAGCTGTACGTGCAATAGCACCAGTAGCTGGTATACCACCAAAAAGTGCAGAACCAAGGTTACCTATACCCTGAGCTATAAGCTCCTGGTTTGATCTATGCTTTGAGTTTACCATTCCATCTGCCACTACACAGCTAAGAAGTGATTCGATAGCTGCCAGTACAGCGATAGTAAATGCATTTGAAAGCTGAGATGAAATCAGCTTAAAGCTAAGTGATGGCATCGCAAAGCTAGGAAGCTTATTGCTAATCTCATATAGGTCGCCTATGGTATTTACCTTAAGACCCAAAACCTTAACCATAAGTATACCGATAACGACAGCTATGATAGAGCCTGGTATAGTCTTCGAAATCTTTGGCCAAACAATAAGTACTGCCAAACATACCAAACCTACCAAAACAGCCATCCAGTTTATCGTGCTGATGTTCTCACCAAAAGCCATAAGCTTTTCCATGGTTTCGATCGGCTTTTCACCATGCTGATATGAGATACCGAAGAAGTCCTTAAACTGTCCGATAAATATAGTGACCGCTATACCAGCAGTGAAGCCTGTAGTGATGGTGTAAGGAATAAATTTAATCAAAGCTCCAAAATGGAATATTCCCATGAGTATAAGGAATACACCAGCCATAATGGTAGCTATTACAAGACCTTCCATACCATCTACAGCCACAATACCTGCTACTATAGTAGCAAATGCCGCTGTAGGTCCGGCTATCTGAACAGTGGAGCCGCCAAAGAAGCTGATTAAAAAGCCTGCTATGATGGCTGTATAAAGACCCTGCTCAGGACCTACACCAGAAGCGATAGCAAGTGCGATGGAAAGCGGCAGCGCGATGATAGCCACTATAATACCGCTTACGATATCCTTGATTAACTGTTCCTTTTTGTAGCCTTTCATAGTGCTGAAAAGCATCGGTTTAAACTGATTCATCTGTTTATTACCTTCTTTTAATTATATTTATTCATAGCATCGTCTATTCGACCTGCCACTATAAGCTTTATAGCCTCTACTGCCCTATCCTGCGCTTCATCCAAAAGCTTTCTGTCTTCACCAGAAGGACAGCCCAGCACGTGATTCACCATGTCATGACCCTGCGGAAGCTTACCCACACCTACACGCAGGCGAGCAAATTTATCGGTGTCAGTCCAGGCAATAATATCCTTTAAACCATTATGTCCGCCAGCACTGCCACTTCGTCTGATGCGCATCCTGCCACAATCCAATGTCACATCATCAGATATAACCAAAAGCTCACTTTCTGGATCACATCCATAGTACTGAGCCAGTCTGTTTATACACTCTCCACTGCAGTTCATAAAGGTCTGTGGCTTTACTAGGATACATTTCTTGCCCACTATGGCAGCCTTCGCCGTAAGCCCCTTATGCTCCAGCTTTATGATGTCCACACCCAATTCCTTCGCGAGCTTATCCATCACCTCAAAGCCAGCATTATGCCTGGTCTTATCATATTTACTTCCCGGATTTCCGAGTCCTGCTATAATATACATAGTATTTTTCTCCAACGAAAAGGATTGTATAAAAAAAGGGCTGCTTTCGCAACCCTTTTTTACATATTTAATAAGAAATATTACAGTGTATCCTTCTCAGCTTCATATCGGTCTAGTATTATTGAGGAAATTCTCTCTCTTGTCTCGGATTTTATAGGATGCGCTATATCCTTATACTCACCATCTGTAGCCTTTCTACTTGGCATAGCTATAAATGGTCCCTTATCGCCCTCTATTATCTTGATATCATGAATAACGAATTCATCATCAATGGTAATAGATACCACAGCCTTCATCTTTCCTTCTTTTTCAACCTTACGAATTCTTACATCTGTTATTTCCATAACCACTACACTCCTACGAATATCTTTTTCCTTTTCCGG
Organism: Lachnospiraceae bacterium; assembly: GCA_045599565.1. GTDB lineage: Bacteria > Bacillota > Clostridia > Lachnospirales > Lachnospiraceae > Pseudobutyrivibrio. The sequence continues at coordinate 3,479 of JAZRWF010000020.1, read as the reverse complement.
TAATTATTTCTATACCGTTTTCTCCTACATATCTAGAGCCAGAAACCAGCGTCTCATTTGACTCTACTATGCAGTTTTCCAAATAAACATTGTCTCCGATGTATGCACCATCCAAGACTATGCTATTTTTAACAACACTTCCTGTTCCGACAAATACCTTCTTGAACAGAACTGAATGCTCCACCTTACTATTTATAATACATCCTGAGGATACCAAGGAATCCGTAACCTCAGAGCCTACATTATATTTAGCAGGCGGCAAATCCAAAACCTTTGAATAAATCTTAGGCTCCTGATTAAAGAAATGCTCTCTGACATCCCTCTTTAAAAAGTCCATGTTAGTTCGATAATAGCTGTCAACAGAAGCTATATTGCTCCAGTAGCCTTCCTTTATATAAGCCATTATCTTCTTTAGACCCTTATATCTGATAAGCACATCTGTGACAAAATTATATCTGCCGTCACTGATGCACTCCTCAAGCATCTCAATAAGCACACGCCTTCGAATAACATATATGCCCATAGATACCATGTCCGAAGAAGCCGCCATAGGCTTCTCCTCAAAGTTCACGATTCTATTTTCAGAATCGAGCTGAACCACACCATATCGGCTGGCGTCATCACCCTTTGGAAGCTTAGAGCAAACCACTGTTATATCAGAGCCCTTTGCGATGTGATAGTCTAAAACCTCTGAAAAATCCAGCTTATAAACCAGATCTCCACTTGCTATGACAACATACGGCTCATGCCTTCTCTTTAAGAAGTCCAAATTCTGCCAAATAGCATCTGCTGTGCCTCTGTACCACCAGCTGTTATCTGCCGTGACTGTAGGTGTAAAGGTGTATAGACCACCCTGCTTTCTACCGAAATTCCACCACTTGCTTGAGTTCAAGTGCTCATTTAAGGATCTGGCATTGTACTGCGATAAAACAGCCACTGTCTGAATATGAGAGTTCGTCATATTCGAAAGCGCAAAATCAATCGCCCTGTAGCTACCACCCATCGGCATAGCTGCTATAGCTCTCTTATCTGTCAAAACACCCATGCGAGAGCTGTTTCCACCTGCTAAGATAATTCCAACCGCTTTCATTATCGATCACCTGCCTTTACTATGTAGCCGCCACTTTCTAGATTCTTTTCAGGATAATCTGCTACGTTTGTAACACCTTTTATAGCTGTGTTCTTTCCAATGGTAATGCCATCAGGAATGACTGAATTCTCACCTATAACAGCAAGTCCGAAACTGTAAATAGACGAATTTAGCTTAGAGGCTGCCTCCTCACCTATGCCTATTTTACATTCACTGCCAACCTCAGTGTTTTCGGCGATAATCGCCTTCTCAATTATGGTATTTCGTCCTATTCTCACGCCTGACATAATGATAGAATCCCGAACGACTGCACCTTCCTCTATCACTACACCTGCACCCAGCACAGAAGAATAAACCTCACCATAAATCTGATTTCCAGCACCGATAATCGCCTTCTCTATCTTCGAGGTGCTAGCTATATACTGAGGCTCCGTAATGTCCTGGCTGGTATAAATCTTCCAAAATTCTTCATATAGATTAAACTCTGGAATAAGATCAATAAGCTCCATATTGGCTTCCCAATATGAACCGAGCGTACCTACATCCTTCCAATAGCTGTTAAAGGTGTATGCACACATTTTAAATCCGCGTTCATGCAGATAAGGTATAATATGTTTTCCGAAATCACAATTACTCTGATTCTTAAGCGCTATAAGACTATCTCTTAGCACCTTGAAATCAAAAATATAGATTCCCATGCTAGCAAGATTACTTCTAGGCACCTTTGGTTTTTCTTCAAAATCCGTAATAGTACCCTTTTCATCCGCTATTACTATTCCAAATCGACTCGCCTCCTCTAATGGAACTGGCAATGTAGCTATAGTGACAGCTGCATTATTTTCCTTATGGAAATCAAGCATGGCTTCATAATCCATTTTGTAAATGTGGTCACCAGAGAGAATCAGCACATAATCCGGATTATAATTCTCCATATAGCGCAAATTCTGATAAATAGCATTAGCAGTACCTGTATACCATTCAGACACATCGGATTTTTCATATGGAGGCAGAACTGTAACGCCGCCATCCACACGGTCCAAATCCCAAGGAATACCTATTCCTATATGTGTATTCAGAACAAGTGGCTGATACTGTGTAAGTACACCGACCGTATCAATACCCGAATTAATACAGTTACTAAGCGGGAAGTCTATAATCCTATACTTTCCACCAAATGCTACCGCTGGCTTAGCTATATCAGCTGTGAGAACACCCAGTCTGGAACCCTGACCGCCTGCAAGCAACATAGCTATCATTTCTTTTTTAACCATATTTTCACCTGCCCTTCTAACTAGTAATATAAGGATTATACCACACGTGGGGTATTTTGGCAACAAATCTAACAAAACTATGATAATATTTACAGAATTTTTAGTAATTTTATACAATACACACAATATATAGTGTATATTATAATAAGTAGAAACACATTGTGTTTAAAGGAGCTAATATGAAGAAAATAGATTTTACAAAGCCTTGTCATGTTCATTTTATAGGCATCGGCGGCATAAGCATGAGCGCGCTTGCAGAAATACTTCTAAATGCAGGCTTTAGAATTTCCGGTTCTGATGGTCACGAGAGCGATATCACTAAAAAGCTTGCTTCACTGGGTGCCACTATAAACATTCCCCAGTCGGCAGACAATGTTTCCGCTGATATAGATATGGTCGTTTATACAGCTGCTATTCACCCAGATAATCCAGAATTTGCAAGATGTGTTGAGCTTGGTCTTACCATGCAGACAAGAGCGGAGCTTTTGGGACAGATGATGGAAGGCTACAGGGAATCCATAGCCGTAGCAGGTACACACGGAAAGACTACCACCACCTCCATGATTTCAGAAATACTCTTAGCTGAAGCAGTAGACCCGACCATTTTAGTAGGAGGCATTCTCGATGCCATTAAGTCAAATGTACGCGTTGGAAACAGTGAATATTTTATAACCGAGGCCTGTGAATACACAAACAGCTACCACAGCTTTTTCCCAAAGTATAACGTTATACTTAATGTAGAAGCCGATCACCTCGATTTCTTCAAAAACTTTGACAATGTACGTGCTTCGTTTAAAAAATTTGCCAACAATACTTCAGATGATGGAATCCTTGTAATCAGCCATGATATCAGTGATTTAAGCTACTACACAGACGGTCTGAAATGTGAGGTGGCCACCTTCGGAACAGAGGATAGTGCAACAGCCCACCCTAAGGATATAGCATACGAGAATGGGTGTGCATCATTTATTCCAGTACTATACGGTAAGGAGTTCCCTCGTATATCACTTTCTGTTCCAGGAAGCCATAACATCACTAATGCGCTGGCAGCTCTTCTTATTGCCAATAAAATGGGGCTGTCTGAAGATGCTATGGTAAATGGACTAAAGGCTTTCGGA
>JAZRWF010000019.1:0-23396 GCA_045599565.1 Lachnospiraceae bacterium | reverse complement strand
GCTTCTGATATTATAAATGCATATTGGGAATCGGATGGGTACATTTCTGTTCTGGCAGAACACTTTGCCAGAAAAGGCTCTGTTTCAGGCGGAAGCTTTGAGATACTCAGTCCCTACGGAAGAGAACGAAGTGCAGTCAAGGTATTCCCTGTGACAGCTGACTTTGAAAGCTCTTTAGAACGACCATATCTCGAATACGACATATCAGCAGGCACTACCGGAGATTACATAGTAAGCTTTTATCTGGCGCCGTCCACTCCTGTGGTATTTGAAAGTAAACAGTATCTGGGCTACTCAGTAAATGATAGTGAAACAAAGCTGATAAACACAGTACATGACCCAAGTCGACCATTTTTCCTTAGCAAGCAATGGGAAAGCGAAGCCATCACACAATTAAAGCTTGTGGAGGAAAAAATCCATTTAAAGAAAGGACTAAACCACTTTAGATTCATCGGCGTCAGTCCTCAGATTATTTTAGAAAAGCTGGTGTTCAGACGCGCCGACACTGAATTGCCAGAATCCTGCCTCGGTCCTAAAGAAAGCTACTTTCACAGAGGCTAGCATAAAGTGCCTTGGCTAGCCCTGGCTCGTAATTTGTACACATAAAGTGCCTTGGCTAGCCCTGGCTCGTGGTCTTAATTTGCCACTTGAAATCTCAAGACCAAAATCACACACTTTTTGGCCTTAATATCATCAAAAGTACTCTCAAGACCAAAAAAGCACTTTTTGTTCACAGTTTTTTCACAAATTGTCGAAAAAGAGCTCTTTTTTGGTCTTGGTAGCGTGTTTACAGAATTAAGACCACGAGCTTGGGCTTCACCAGAAATTAAAGACCACAAGCTTAAGCTTCACCAGAAAATTTAAGACCACAAGCTTGGGCTTCACCAGGAAATTAAGATCACTGGACTGAACTAGAGAACTCAATCTAAAAAACTTGCTGACCTATATTCTCAACAAATCAATTCCTAGAACCAAAAAAACATTCTTCAAAATAAAATTCACCGCCACAATCACAAGCATCCACCAAACCCAGGCCATCTTTACTGAAAACTTCTTTCCAGTGGCGCTACAATAGCCGAGCTTGATGAAGTTGGCACAAAAACCAACCACCCAATATACTATTATTGGATGATAAATTAGGCTTCTTATAACGTCCCCATTTAACAAAAAGTGAAGGCTGCGGGTTCCTCCGCAGCCTGGACAATAAAAGCCTGTTATAGCATGAAACATACATATCATGCCTGTTTCAAGTAAAAAATCAAACATACTAATTCTTAAAGCTATGAATAGGAGCCGGTATACGACCCTGACGGTTTACAAAGTCCGCACAGCTAAACTTATTAACTGGCATAATAGGTGCATAACCAAACAGACCGCCGAATTCAACCTGCTCACCTACACCCTTTCCTATGACAGGAATCAAACGGCAAGCGGTAGTCTTCTGGTTTACCATTCCAAGAGCCATCTCATCTGCGATGATACCCGCGATGGTAGTAGCAGGCGTGTCACCAGGAATAGCTATCATGTCAAGACCTACTGAACATACACAGGTCATGGCCTCCAGCTTTTCTAAGGTGATAGCACCAGCTTCTACTGAATTTATCATACCCTGATCCTCTGATACAGGGATGAAAGCTCCGCTTAGTCCACCTACATAAGAGCTGGCCATTACGCCACCCTTCTTTTCCTGATTATTTAACATAGCAAGAGCAGCAGTGGTACCTGGAGCACCAGCATACTCTAAACCGATTTCACATAAAATATCAGCTACTGAATCACCCACAGCAGGTGTAGGAGCCAGTGAGAGATCAATAATTCCAAAAGGAATACCCAGTCTCTTAGATGCTTCCTGGGCTACTAGCTGACCCACACGTGTAACCTTAAATGCAGTCTTTTTAATAGTCTCACAAAGTACTTCGAAATTCTCACCCCGCACGGACTCTAGAGCCTTCTTAACTACACCTGGACCAGATACGCCTACATTTATAACTGCATCTGCCTCGGTAACACCGTGGAACGCACCTGCCATGAATGGATTATCATCTGGCGCATTACAGAATACTACGAGCTTCATACAGTCTACAGAATCACGGTCTGCAGATGCATTTGCGACCTCGAGTATAATATCGCCCATAAGACGAACTGCATCCATATTTATTCCAGTTCTGGTAGAACCTAAATTTACTGAAGAACAAACTCTCTCAGTAGAGATGAGAGCCTGCGGAATAGAGCGAATAAGCATCTCATCGGAGGTGGTCATACCCTTGCAGACAAGTGCTGAGTAACCGCCGATAAGGTTAGCACCCACAGTAGCGGCAGCCTTGTCTAAGGTCTTAGCTATAGTGACAAAATCCTCAGGCTTTTTACAAGCACTGGCACCTATCATAGCAATAGGGGTAACAGAAATACGTCTGTTTACAATAGGGATTCCGTAGTCGCGCTCAATCTCAAGAGCCACCTTATCAAGATCCTTCGCCACCTTAGTAATTCTATTATAAATATTCTGATTCAGCTTATCCAAATCAGAATCAATACACTCCAGCAAGCTGATACCAATGGTGATGGTACGAACATCCAGATTCTCCTGGGATACCATTTTATTGGTTTCATTTATTTCCCAAACATTTACCATGACATCCCCCTAGATTCTGTGCATCTTCTCGAAAATCTCGGTACGCTGTGCCTTTATGTTAACACCGAGCTCAGAGCCAATCACATCGAGCTCCTCCTGAATCGAAGCTAAATCCTTATCACAGCCAGAAATATCCACGATCATCATCATGTTAAAAAGACCATCTAATATAGTCTGAGAAATATCTAAAACATTTACCTTATTAGCTGCTAAATTCGTACAAATCTTAGCGATAATGCCTACGGTGTCCTTACCTAATACCGAAATAACCACTTTTTCCATGACAAACCCTCTCTTATATCTCCTTAAGCTTTATAAGTGCATCCTCACAGAGCAAATCACCATGCTCCACTATATATGCACCGTCATAAGTCTCAGTATACATAGCCTCTGAATATTCAGCCAAAACCAAGATGGTCTTTGAAATCTCATGAGTGCTGGAATTAAATTTAATTCTAAGGTAATAATGCCCGTCAAATTTAAACAAATCACCTGTCATTCCCTCACACTCTGGAAGGCGATGGATCAAAGATAATGCCTCTGGCAATGTATCAAGAACTACCCAAAGTGGAGTCTTGGTATAGTCTACCACCTGCATCTTACCTTCGGTCTTTCCATCATTTTTAACAGGAAGAGAATGAGCAGCCTTGTATTCCTGTGCCTTGGCGGCAGCTATAGCTGACTGCCTTAATGCCTCCAGAAAATGCTTTATGTCAAAGGTCATATCAGGAGAAATAATCATGGTAAGGTCGCCATCCTCTGCCATAGTCATCTGAACTGTATAGGCAGCAGAAGTAGGCTCCATGCCGAGTTCCTTGTGCGCTTTCTCCACTACCTCGGTAACAAATCCACGCACTCTGTCCTGATCTACCAATACCTCTGGCGATGAAAGGCCACGTTCCTCCATTTCCTCACGGGTCACAATACATTTTATTTTATTTTCATCTAGTCTTTGGAATTGCATAATCTACCTCTCATTTAAAGAACTATTATATACAAAGCTTCAGTATTTTTCAAGGCTTTCTATGGGTTCATTTAGAAACAAAACTATTGACTTATGTTATCATATATGATAACTTTTATGCGAAGTAGTTTCTATATTCGAGGTTAAAATGAAAACCAGGTATGAAAATGGATTGGCTCCGCCTTCAGCTAGTGTACTTAGGCAGCAGATCGCTGAAGAGATAAAGGCTAACAGAAAGTCCCTGAACATGACTCAGCAGGAGCTGGCAGATGCGGCAGGAACACAGAAGAGTAATATCTCTCGTGTTGAGAGCGGAAAGTATAATCCAACACTAGATTTTTTAGTAAAAGTAGCGGGATCTATGGGGAAATCTATAGAGGTAAAGATGCAGTAAGATGAAAAGACGAATTACATTTGCAAGAAATATATCGAAGGACGTAGACCTTTGTTATACGACTAATAGGTACGTGGCTAGACGTGCCTCTATACATTTGTCTAATGCATCCATCTCCTATACCACGAAGTCTACTCATATACCTTTTTTTCTTAGAAACTATTTCAATGGCGCGCCGACGGTTTATTCTATCACCGTGAATAAAAATTTGTATTCGCAGGCTAAACAGACTATGAAAACGCTTGACCACGCCGATTATAAAAAGCTTAAGCTTAATATCATTTAATTTCCTTCCTATGGAATAACACCAAAACCCCGCCTCAGTAACGCTGAGACGGGGTTTTAACTATCTGCTATTCATCTTTTAAATTATCTGGACCAAAGCTAAGTGGCAAAAGCTGGTTTAAAGTAAAAACCTGCGGTTTTATCATATCTTTATCCACCTGAGCCAAGACGATTTCAAAGCTATCAGGATCAGCGAATTCTCTCATAACCTGACGGCATACTCCGCAGGGAGCGCATAGCTCCATCTTTTCTTCAGACAAACCGCCCACTACAGCTATTCGTTCAAAATCTCTATGCCCTTCACTTACCGCTTTGAATATAGCGACACGCTCTGCGCATACAGTAGGGCCATAAGCTGCATTTTCTATGTTACAACCCATAAACACGCTGCCATCACTGCACAAAAGCGCAGCGCCCACCTTATGCTTAGAATACGGTGTATATGCCATTTTTCTGGCTTCTATAGCTTTTTTTATTAATTCTATATTTTCCATAGTTTATAAATTCTCCTTTTGTGATGATTATAGCATCCTTGACAATCGCTCACAAGAGTATTAACATACGTACTGGAAAACTTCAGGGCAGGGTGAAATTCCCGACCGGTAGTGATAAGTGTTTACACTTTAGTCTACGAGCTGTTCTTTGACAGCTGATATGGTGTGATTCCATAACCGACAGTACAGTCTGGATGAAAGAGGAAAGGAGACTTTGTCAATGAACAAGTCAAAGAAAAAGCTTGACGTGCGTGCAATGGCCGTCACAGCTATGTTATCTGCTATTGCATTTATTCTTATGTTTTTGGACTTTTCAGTCCCGATTATCCCTAGTTTTGTAAAGCTTGATTTTTCGGAAATGCCTGCTCTTTTGGCTTCATTTGCCTTTGGGCCACTTTGGGGTGTAGCTGTTTGTCTGATCAAGAATTTGATTCATCTTCTCATCACCAGCACCGGTGGCGTTGGAGAAATGTCAAACTTCATGCTGGGTGCAGTTTTCGTGATTCCTGCTGGTCTTATTTATAAGAAGAAAAAGAATAAAACATGGGCGATTCTTGGAGCTGTTATCGGCGCATTTGTGATGGGTATTCTCTCATTCCCAATTAATTACTTCATCACCTACCCAGTGTACTATAATTTCCTTCCAAAGGATGTAGTTATTGGAATGTATCAGGCTATCCTGCCATCAGCCGACACGATCACAAAATGTCTGCTCATTTTCAACGCACCGTTTACCTTCGTCAAAGGTCTTTGCTCTGTTTTAATCTGTGCGCTTATTTACAAGCCGCTTCGTCCATTATTAAAGGGCAATAAATAATTACTTAAAATCGTTACTAGAAAGTTTTCCAATAAAAAGCAGCTAGGTTCGTGATTAGCCTAGCTGCTTTATTATGGTATTTTTTCTGAACTTTTAAAGCCCCCGTGCTGGGTGCTTTAATTTTAATCTACACTGCCTTATCTATATTCATACCAGCTAGTGCATCAGCATCCTGTGCTTTCTTAGCCTTCTGATATGGATTATCCTGATTAGAATACTGGATCTTCGTGGTGGTAAGTCCACCGCTCACATACGTTCTTCCGCATTCTGGGCATATCGCTGTCTGAATCTTAACAGAAGCCTGCATGACCTTTCCACCATCCTTAGCAGCCTTTTCATAGGCATTTGCTACATGCTCACCCTCGTGAGCTCTGACTGCTGAACCCGCCTGCTCTGGTGATATATGGCTGGCAGATTTAAAAGAAACATTTTCATTACTGCCATCCTGGTATTTTCTATTCTTACATGTCTCACACTCGGCTGGATTAACCTTGCCTGGCTGGCTTCCCAGTCCTACAGACTGCGCACCCATAGAAGCCCCACCCGCTGCACTAGCTGAAGCAGCTGGTGAAAATCCACTAGCCCATGGGGCATTCATCATGTAATTGTTAAGTCCGCCGATTCTCATAGCTAAAATATAACACCTGCGTCAGTGTGCGTCAAGCACTCTGCCCTATCAGGATAACTAAACATAGTTTATTACAATCTGTCCGAAGCTTACCTTTCCTATCAAATGCACCACTGGACCATCTGCGTCATCCGCTCCACTCGTGGTAACACACTGTCCAGCAAATACCGACACATCATTTTTTACCTTCCAGCCCTTTGGAATGAAAAGCTGCATCTCTCCAAAGCTACCATTTACATATATCTCTGCACCACTCTCTGAAAGTGTGGCCTGATCAAAGTATACCAGCATCTGTCCAAATGCATTTGAAAGCTCAGCCTTTGATAAATCAGTGGTGGTTACATACTTTGCAAGTGCTCCAAATCTATTTGATGCATATATATACCCTACACCCTCTTCTCCCTTCACTTCCTGATACTTATTGTCATGAAACTCTCTGTCGATTTCGGACGATTTAAAATGCTTCTTCTGTGGGAAAATAATTTCAAATCCAATAGTGAGTAAAAGTACGGTCAGTAAAACTATCCAAACAGACACATGAGGTAATCCCACCATCTCACCAAAGCCTATCCATAAAAGCCCCAGTGCGACAAAGAAACCCCCGAAGCTTCTATCAGCTATAGCCCCGCAGAAGGTTATCACAGCTAAAACACCTAGCATAACCTGTGCCACAGAAAACTCTACTGTAAGCATGCCCATATGACTAAGTGCTATAACAGCTGCCACTGCTATCACACACAAACCTGTCAAAACTCTACTAACATTTTTCATTACTTATCTCCTTTTTTCATCTAAACGATCCTTTAGCGCCTTGTAATAGGCTCTGGATACATATACCTGCTTATGCGTTCCCTGAAACTCTATCAGACTGGATGAGGTGACATTTCGTTTTATCGAATACACTTTAGAAACATTTACTATTGCTGACTTTGAAATGCGCTGAAAATTTATTCCAAGCTCATCCTCCAGCTCATACAGTTTCTTTCCCGTCTCATAAGTATCCTGCTTTGTATGAGCGATCACCCTCTGATCCTCTATGTCAAAGAATAATATCTGACTGGTGTCAAGATAGAATTCAGTGTCACCCTGAAAAAGCACTATCGAGTGCGTTTTTCTAGACTGATCTGATAGTAACTTTTGCAACTGTAAAATCTCAGGTGTCAATTCCCTGCAGCGAATCAACACTTCCTCTTCATCAGAATCGATAAATTCAATTCTAATCTGCAAAAGCCTCGCCTCCTCTCTGTTACTTTAGGAACATCATATCAGCTTTTTTCAAAAAGAAAATACTTTTACTCTAAGTGGTAAAAAAATGAAACTAAGTGGTAAGAATTAGGCTCTAAACAAATGAATTATATATTTCTGGTCTCCTGTCTCTAAACAGTCCCCAGCTTAGGCGATTTTCATATATCTCGTCCAAATCAAACTCCTGGACTAAAACCTCTTCCTCATCTCTCGACGCAAAGCAGAGAATATCTCCAGTCTCGTCAGTTATGAACGAAGAACCATAAAAGGTCAATGCGGACTTTTGTCCTCCATTCTCTGTGCATGGCTCCACAGTCTCTAAGCCGATTCTGTTGGCAGCCACGACAGGCATCAGATTACACCCTGCATGCCCCTGCATACAGCGCCTCCAGTGTGGCATGCTGTCGCACTCAAGTATAGGCTCACTGCCTATCGCTGTCGGGTAGAATAGGATTTCAGCTCCTTTAAGCGCCATCCCTCTGGCAGTCTCCGGGAACCACTGATCCCAGCAAATGCCCACACCTATAGTAGCATACTTCGTCTTCCAAACCTTAAAGCCTGTGTCCCCAGGAGTGAAATAAAACTTTTCCTGATAGAAATGATCATCTGGAATGTGTGTTTTTCTGTATATTCCAAGCATTGTGCCATCCGCATCTATAACCGCCACCGTGTTATATAGGCTAAGTCCATCCTTCTCATAAATGCTGACTGGAATGACAACAGACAGCTCCTTGCAAACCTCTTTAAAATGATTTACAGCAGGATTTTCTTCCACTGAGGTCGCAAATGCGTAGTAATCATATCTTCTCTCCTGGCAGAAGTACTGTCGCTCAAAAAGCTCCGGAAGCAAAATAATCTGAGCGCCCTCAGCTGCAGCCTTCCTCACCAAAGAATCTGCCTTTTTTATATTTTCATTCACATCCTTCGTGCAGCGCATCTGCACTGCAGCCACCTTTACTTTTCGCATGATTTTACTCCAAAACTCACAAAAAACTTTATTTGCCCAGCGGTATTTGCTGTGTGATGCAGTGAATATTTCCGCCGCCCACTATGATGCTTCTAGCAGCTATAGGAACCACTTCTCTATCCTTAAATAGACCACCCAAAAGCTCCACCGCCTTCACATCATTTTCGTCGCCAAACTGCGGAACCAAAACTGCGCCATTAGCTATATAAAAATTCACATAGCTCGCAGCCAGTCTCTCGCCCAGCTCACGCTCATCCTCGCCCTCATCGAAGACATAGCCCAGAAGATCTCTCTCCTCTACGCACACAGGCTTCTTTGGAATATATAGCTTATGCACCTTAAACTCACGTCCCCTGGCATCTAAAGAGCCCTCCAGCACCTTTTGGCACTGCATAGACATTTCATACTGTGGGTCCGACTCATCATCAGTCCACGCCAGCACCACCTCAGCTGGACCGACAAATGCACACACATTGTCCACATGCTCATTCGTCTCGTCGTTATATATACCTCTAGGCAGCCAAATCACCTTGTCAGCGCCTAAAAAATCACACAGCTTAACCTCTATCTCTTCCTTTGACATGGATGGGTTTCGCCCTGGACTTAGCAGGCAGCTTTCCGTAACCAAAATAGTGCCCTCACCGTCGCTATGAATAGAGCCTCCCTCTAATACAAAGGGAGCTGCTTCATACACATTAAGTCCCAGCTTATCCGCTATGGCACAAGCAGCCGCATCATCATTCTCGTAGTGCGCGTAGAGTCCGTCAAATTCGCCGCCCCAGGCATTGAATGACCAATTAACGCAGCGCACCTCGCCCCAGTCATTTATGACACATGTAGGTCCCACATCACGCGCCCAGGCATCATCTGTCTTTATATCAAAGACTTCGACATTGGAATTTCCTGCAAATACGTCTCTTGCCTCGTCCACGAACTCGCTATACGCTAAAAGATAAACCTTCTCACTAGCAGAAATCACATTTGCTATCTCTGTGAAGGTCTTTTTAGCCTCCTTGCCCTCAAAAGGCCATGAGCCAGGTCTAACAGGCCATATCAGCACCGTTCCCTGATGCATGGCATACTCAGCTGGCATGTAATATCCATCTTTTTTAGGTGTTGAATTTAAAATCATAAAATCTACGATAGTCTATTCTTAAAATCACTGTAATCAAACTTCTTAACGACCCGACACTCGCCATCAGCATCCATCACGGCTATATCAGGCAAGCCTATGCCGTTAAAGGTGTTATTTTTGACCATAGAATATATAGCCATATCCATAAAATACAGCTTATCACCAATCTTAACCTCTGTGTCAAAGGAATAATCACCTATTATATCTCCTGCCAAACAGGTATAGCTTGAAAGCCTGTAGGTATATGCCTTTTCATCAGCCTCCCCCGAATCCTTAAGCGGTGGTCTGTAAGGCATTTCCAAAACATCAGGCATATGACAGGCTGCAGAGGCATCCAGGATAAGAGTCTTTATTCCATTATCCACTATGTCCAAAACCTCGGACACTAAATATCCAGCATTTAATGCTATCGCCTCGCCCGGCTCTATGTAAACTGACACACCATACTCCTGCTGCATATGCTTTATGCATGAAATTAGGGTGTCGATATCATAATCCGCTCTGGTTACATGGTGTCCACCGCCCATGTTCACCCACTTCATCTGTTTAAGATAAACACCAAATTTCTCATCCACAGCCTTTATCGTGGTAGCCAAATCATCTGAATTCTGTTCGCAAAGTGTGTGAAAATGCAAGCCATCCCCATACTTTAGTGCACCCTTATCCTCAGCAAGGGCTTTTTTGAAATTTGAAAGCGTAACACCTAGTCTGGAGCCTGGCGCACATGGGTCGTATATCGCATGGTCGCCCTGTGTGGAGCACTCTGGATTAATCCTAAGCCCTATGCTGGTCTTTCCTGAGATTCTTTCTCCGTACTTTTTAAGCTGCGCAAAGGAATTAAAAATCACATGGTCACAGATATCAGCTATTTCATCTATCTCTGACTCCCTGTAGGCTGGTGAAAACACATGATTCTCCTTGCCCATCTCCTCTTTTCCAAGCCTGGCCTCGAACAGTCCACTGGCAGTCGTACCAGAGATGTACTTTCCTATAAGCGGATATTCGCAAAAGGCAGAAAATGCCTTCTGTGCTAAAAGAATATGACATCCGCTCTCACACTCCACCTTATTTAAAATCTTTAAATTTTCTAAAAGCTTTCCCTCATCTATCACATAGACAGGGGTGCTTAATTCATCTATTTTCATCACAAAAACTAAGGTACTAAAACTGGATTCTCATCTACTTCCCATGGAAGTCCCCACTTGTTAAGTGCTTCCATGTATGGATCTGGATCAAATTCATCTGTAGTAAATACGCCTGGCTTCTTCCAAAGGCCTGATACTACCATCATGGCACCTATCATAGCTGGCACGCCTGTAGTATACGAAATAGCCTGTGATTCCACCTCACGGTAGCACTCCTGATGGTCGCAGACATTGTAGATGTAAAGAGTCTTTTCTTTGCCATCCTTTACACCTGTAAAGATACAGCCGATGTTTGTCTTACCTACTGTGCGAGGTCCAAGTGATGCTGGATCTGGAAGCAATGCCTTTAAGAACTGGATAGGATCTATCTGAGTTCCGTTAAAGTCTTTAGGGGTAGTAGAAAGCATGCCTACATTCTCAAGACAATTCATATGTGTAAGGTAGCTCTGTCCAAAGGTCATAAAGAATCTTATGCGCTTTATCTCTGGGAAGTTTCTTCCAAGTGCTTCGATTTCCTCATGGTGCAAAAGATACATATCCTTCATACCCACGCCCTTGAAATCATACTCACGCTTAATGCTCATAGCTGGGATTTCAATCCACTTTCCATCCTCCATGTATGAGCCTGGTGCAGACACCTCGCGTAGGTTAATCTCCGGATTAAAGTTAGTAGCGAAAGGATAGCCATGGTCACCGCCATTGCAGTCTAGGATATCTACAGTGTGAATCTCATCGAAATAATGCTTCTTTGCATAAGCGACAAATACACTGGTAACACCTGGGTCAAAGCCTGTGCCAAGAAGTGCTGTAAGACCAGCCTTCTCATACTTTTCCTGATAAGCCCACTGCCATGAATAGTCAAAGTATGCAGAGAAGCCAAGGCGTTTGCAGCGCTCCTCGTATATCTTTCTCCACTCTGGATCATCGGTATTCTCAGCCTCGTAGTTCGCTGTATCGATGTAGTGAACACCAGCAGCTAAGCAGGCATCCATGATAGTAAGATCCTGATAAGGCAGTGCCAAATTCAATACAGCATCTGGATTATAGGACTTTATGAGCGCTGTAAGCTCCTCCACATTGTCAGCATCTACCTTTGCTGTAGTGATCTTTGTCTTCGTCTTTGGCTGAAGCTTTTCCTTTAGCGCATCGCACTTTGAAACAGTGCGGCTAGCTATCATAATCTCATCAAATACATCGCTGTTCTGACAGCACTTGTGAATGGCAACTGAGGCTACACCACCGCAGCCAATTATCATTAATCTGCTCATTATTTTAACTTCTCCTCTTCCTCTAAAAGCTCCTCTACATACTTAGGAAGCATGAACGCTCCCTTGTGAAGATTCGCTGTATAATACCAGGTTCTTATATTTCTCTCATTCCACTTGTCCGGCTTAAAATCCCTCAGTGGATGATATTTTTTAGATGCAAATCCAAACATCCAATAGCCTGCAGGGCAGGTAGGAATACTCGCCTGATAAACTCGGCTTATAGGAAAGCATCTGAACACCTTGCGGTGCATTGAACGAAATGCAGCTTCGTCCTCATCATAGAATGGGCTTCCATGCTGATATACCATGATACCATCTTCCTTTAAGGCACTAAAACAGCTGCCGTAGAATTCCTTCGTAAACAATCCCTCCGTGTGACCGAACGGGTCAGTGGAATCATTTATGATAAGATCATATTTGTCGCTGCAGCGTCTTAAATACCTAAGACCATCCATGTTTATGATGTTTACTCTAGGGTCATCAAAGCCCTTCGCTGTCTCCGGGAAAAACTTTCGGCTGACCTCTACGAACATCTCGTCAGGCTCGACTACATCTATCTGTTCTATCTCCGGATACTGTATGCAGGTTCTGGCCACGCCGCCGTCACCACCACCGATGATGAGTACATTCCTTACATCTGGATGTACAGACATTGGGACATGCACCACCATCTCATTATAAATGAATTCGTCAGCCTCCGAGAAAATAATCTCGCCATCCAGAACGATCATCTTTCCGAATTCCCTTGTCTTAAAGACATCTATTCTCTGATAATCGCTCTGCCCGGAAAAAAGCTGCTCATCTATTCTAATACTAGTCTTCACATGGTCTGTATCCATCTGTGAGAACCATATATCCATCTGTTTTTCTGCCATTTATAAATCTCCTAAACCAGCTTTTCAGGTGCATCTATAACATTTAATCTGCTTACGGTAGGATCCAAGGTTCCCTGAACCGAGCAGCCCTTTTCACCAGCAAATTTTATGTACTCAATGATCTCTTCCGTTATCATCTCACCTGGTGTCAGAATCGGAATTCCAGGCGGATAACACATAACGAGCTCACCACACACCTTGCCGGCAGTCTCGTCTATCGGAAGACTCTTCTTTTCAGCGTAAAATGCCTTCTGCGGTGTGAGAATCATCTCCGGCTGAATAAAGTCACCGCACACGAGATTCGACTCCGGCTTTCCGTAGATTCGCTTTATATCCTCTAAGGCTCCCACCAGACGCTCGATGTCCTGAATTCTGTCTCCGATAGAAATGTAGGCTAAGATATTTCCTATGTCACCAAACTCGATTTGAATATCATACTCATCGCGCAGAAGGTCATAAACCTCGATGCCCGTAAGTCCTATTCCCTGAGTGAAAATGGAGAGCTTCGTCACATCATAGTCATATACGCTGTCTCCATCCACCAGTTCCTTGCCGTATGCATAGTATCCGCCGATGGCATTTATCTCTTCTCTGGCATACTCCGCCATCTTTGCCACCTTTGCGAAGGACTCCGAACCTCTAAGCGCCAGATTTCTTCTGGAGATATCGAGGCTTGAAAGCAGCAGGTACGATGCACTAGTAGTCTGAGTAAGATTTATAATCTGTCTTACATACTCTCCGTCCATAGATGGTCCACAGAGAAGTATTGAGCTTTGAGTAAGACTTCCGCCAGACTTATGCATGGAAACGGCCGCCATATCCGCACCGGCAGCCATTCCTGAAATCGGAAGATTCTCTCCGAAGTACAAATGTGTACCGTGCGCCTCGTCAGCTAAAACCTTCATTCCATGTGCATGTGCTATCTCTACTATCTTTTTAAGATTTGAACAAATTCCATAGTAGGTAGGATTATTTACGAGTATAGCTACTGCCTTGGGATGTTCCTCTATAACGCGCTCTATCTCTGCGATTTCGACGCCCAGAGCTATTCCTATCTTCGCATTTACCTTCGCCTCTACATACACAGGTGTCGCACCGCACAATACCAGCGCATTGATGACACTCTTGTGCACATTTCTAGGCAAAATAATCTCGTCCCCAGCCTTGCATACCGTAAGCACCATGGTCTGAACTGAGCTGGTGGTACCATTTACCATCAGAAAGGCTCTGGCTGCGCCAAATGCCTCAGCTGTCAGCTCCTCAGCCTCTCTTATAACTGATATTGGATGCCCCAGATTATCCAGAGGCTTCATGGAATTTACGTCGATTCCTACGCATCTTTCTCCCAAAAGCTCTACTAATTCTGGATTTCCACGTCCTCTCTTATGTCCCGGCACATCAAAGGGTACTATTCTCCTCTTTCTGAACCATTCTAACGCCTCATAAATAGGGGCTGATCTTTGATTTTTCATATTCTCTGCCTTATCTCTTAAACAAGCTCTTTAAATCAAAACATCTGACATTAGTCCACATACGGTTTATTCTTGCATTGTCCTCATCGTCGAAGCAAGCCATGATAACACTCCTGTCCACCACATCCTTTGTCGGGTACTGAGCATAGAGCTGACGCCTGGTCTGATCCTCAGTGGTTTCAAGACAGTAGATTTCATCCGCCTCTTCCTCCGTCATATCGTTTGCGAAGAAATAGCCCACGGCGTATTCTACGATATCTTCGTCATCCTCTTCGGCTTCGTAATTCCACTTGAGGTAATCGAATACTAAATCACTTTCACCGCCAGAGATAACTGAGGTGTAACCGATATAGTACATGTTTCTTATAGCATTTTCTGGCATGGAAACAAAGTTTACAAAAGCCTCTGCCACCTGCTGCTTATCCTTATCCTGCTCTATGCCAGACTTAAGCATAGCCCATCCATCGAACCAAAGATTCGTACCCTCTACAGGGGCTGCATAGCAAAGCTCCAGGTCATCCTCTTCAGCCTGATCCATGGTATATACAGCATCACCAGACCACTGCTCATTTGCTAATACCTTGCCAGTCACCATGTCTGCCTTACCTGCATCTGTCTCAAATGCATACACATTGTCCTTGGCCTGACACAAAAGCTCCTCCACACCATCTACAGTCACCTTGTCTGTGCGGTTAAGTATCTCTGAGAGCACAGCATTATAATCCTCCTGTGCCAAAAACTCTGGTGTGGTAACCTCGTCATAATAATACTTAGTGATGGCTGCGAAATAAGCATCTCGCACACTGTCCTTAATAGTAACCTGCTTCTCGAATTTATCATTCCAAAGCAAATCCCAATGGCTGGCTTCCTCCTCTGAAATCTCTTCAGGATTATACACCAGTCCCAGTGTTCCCCACATATATCCTGCTGCATACTTGGAAAGCTGCTCTCCACCGATTTCCATGTTGTCTAAGCGCATCTTAATGTATGGCGACACACCTTTGGCGTAGTAGTTTTCCTCCACCGAATCATCATAAAAATCAGCAGAATAAGGGACTAGCATTCCCTCGCGCATCATCTTCATAATCATGTACTCAGAAGGGCAAACCAAATCATAGGTATCGCCGATAGTAAGCTGATTATAAAGCTCCTCATTCGTACCAAAGGTGGAATACTCGACCTTTACCTTCTTTCCGTAGGTCTTAAAGTACCACTCCTCGAAATCCTCCACCATGGAGTTCACTCCGAGTATCTCTGTACCATCCTCTAAATCGATGAGTTCATCCTCATCCCAGTCGCCCAGGTCAATGTACTCCTCCCAGTTGCTCACGCGAAGAACTATGGCGTCGTCTTCCTTTTCGCCACACGCAGTCAAACAGGTGCAGGCCACCACCAGCGCTCCCGCAGCCAAAAACATCCTTAACCTTCTCATCGCCTACTATCTCCATCCGCCTTTGACGCGTTTATATTCATAATAACCACAGCCACTACCACGATTAAAAATACTATAGCTGAAAGTGCCCACAACGCTGTTTTTATCTGAGTCTGCGATCCTCTGGTCGCATTCACTACATAGGTGCTTATGGTGTCAAATGTAGCTGGCTTCGTGTAAGTCGCGACAAAGTAATCATCTAAAGAAAGTGTTATGGCTGTCATAAAACCGGACAAAATACCAGGGGCTATCTGCGGTATAACAGCCTTTATCATCGCTTTTCCCGGAGTAGCACCCAGATCCATAGCCGCCTCATAAAGCGACGCATCCATCTGCTTAAGTCTAGGCATTACAGAAAGATAGACAAACGGTGTACAAAGTGCACACTGCGCTATGACAAGCGGTATGTAGGTAGCCTTATCTATTCTAAAGAGAACTATTAAAAGGATACATACCGAAAATCCAGTCACTACATCCGCATTTACTACAGGCACCTCATTTGCGAGCTCTATGGCATTTCTAACGCCTCTCTTGGCATAAAATGAACCTATGGCACCGAGTGTTCCAAGAAGGGTAGAAAGAAGTGCCACCGTAATCGCCAGTATAACCGTTCCGACCATCATCGAAATAAGTGCTGGCTCTGTGAATAGCGTCACATAATTCTGCAGTGAAAACTCTCTAACCCTGCCTATCATAGTCGAATCTGTAAAGCTATAAAACGCCAGAATGATAATAGGCATGTAAAGAAACAAAAGTGCTAATACTATAAAAACATGCTGCATAGCCTTTCTCATCGTGCCACCTCCTTAGTGCCTATTAGGCGATTAGTAAGCATGGTGAAAAAGCCTATCATCATGAGAAGTATCGCAGATATCAGCGAACCATTATTCCAGTCGTAGGCGCTGAAATAGCTGCCGATCAGGCTTCCCATAATATATGTGCTGTTATATACCATATCCAAAACTACATAGTTAGTCATCGCAGGCAAGAATACCATCGTCACACCGCTCACGATACCAGGTATCGACAAAGGCAAAACCACATGCCACAGTGTCTTCTTAAAATCTGCACCCAAATCTGCGCCAGCCTCAAGCAAGGAGTTGTCAAGCTTTGAGAGGGTGTTGAAAATAGGCATAATCATGAAGGGAAGAAAATCGTACACCATACAAATAATAGTGTTTGCAAACGGATGGAATGCCAGATTTCCCTCCAGCAAATTCAAAATCTCCTTTAACGCTGTGATTCTAAGCGTAAAGTTTATCCACATTGGAAGTACAAATATCATCAAAAAGCTATGCTTTTTGCAATACACTCCCTTTGCCAAAATATACGCCACCGGATAAGCTATCAAAAGGCATATCACTGTGGTAATCACTGCTATAACCAGTGAATACACCAGCGTGCCCATAGTCTTTGTGCTGGTGAAAAACAGCACGAAATTGGCAACAGAAAAATGTCCGCTGCCATCTGTAAAGCCGTAATAAATAACTACCACAAGAGGCAAAATAACAAACAAAAGCAGAAAGATAGCATACGGCAGAGCCAGCTGTTTTCTGTCGAAAATAGAACGTTTCAAAGCCTGCCCTCCTACTTTAACTCGTATCTTACTGCTTCCTTAGGAAGCTCCATACTTACATAGTCACCCTGGTTCCAAAGGTACTCATCATCCACCACATAATCGATATCGCTCTTAGAACGCACGGTATAGCTGTAATGGTCACCCACATAGTAGAAGGCCACGATTTTTCCAGTGATTACACCAGCCTCCTTATCATCATGAAGCACCGCGTCAAATGGTGCAAAGACAGCTGTGAACTCTCTATTTTCGATAGGAATGGCATTTCCGGCCTCATCACAGAGTACGCCGTCCACATCCTTTGACGCTGGAAGTATCTGCCTTGGGTCAATATCCCAGGTTAAATCGCCAAACGAAACGCTAAGTCCTGTGTCCTTAGAGTACGAAAGAATCCTTCCATCGAAGTGGTTTTTATTCATATCATACGGGATGATGTGGATCATGTCTGCTGCTATATTAAGCCCTACCTCAGAGCCAGCCGGGTAGTGCTTTAAGCTGTGAACCTCCATCTCAAACTTGCCACACTGAACGAAGGTGATATAGAAGGTTCCCTTGAAGTCAGAGCTGGTAACCCTTCCGTTTAGCTTGCCCTCGCCCGCAGCCACTATCTCTACATCCTCTGGTCTTATAACCGCATCGATTTTCTTTCCTATCTCGAAGTCATCTACGCAGTCGAACTGAACCCCAGCAAATGTAACCTTTTTATCGCCAGTCATGGTTCCATTGAAAATATTACTCTCGCCGATAAAGTCTGCCACGAACATGTTCGCAGGCTCATTATAAATCTCCTCAGGAGTTCCCACCTGCTGAATCTTTCCATCAGCCATAACCACGATCTTGTCAGACATGGTAAGGGCTTCCTCCTGATCGTGAGTAACGAAAATAAAGGTAATGCCGAGTTTCTTATGCATATCCTTAAGCTCCAGCTGCATTTCCTTTCTCATCTTATAGTCAAGCGCACTAAGTGGCTCATCCAAAAGCAGCACCTTTGGCTCATTTACCACAGCTCTGGCGATAGCTATTCTTTGCTGCTGACCACCTGATAGGGTGCTGATGCTTCTTTTTTCAAAGCCAGCCAAATCCACTATTTCTAGAGCATGCTTTACCTTCTGCGCTATTACATCCTTTGACATTTTTTTCATGCGAAGACCAAAGGCTACATTGTCAAATACATTCAAATGTGGAAATAGCGCATACTTTTGGAACACAGTATTAATAGGACGCTCGTATGGCGGAAGAACGCTGATATCCTCTCCGTCAAGCAATATGCTGCCGGAAGAAGGCGTGTCAAAACCTCCTATCATTCTAAGAATAGTGGTCTTACCGCAGCCCGAAGGTCCAAGAAAGGTAACGAACTCACCTGCTTTAACATCTAAATCAAACTTCTTGATAACATCCGTCTTACCATCGTATGACTTTCTTACATTCGAAAGCTCAATCAAAACCTCTTTTTCCATCTCGTCTCCTATTATCACTTTATAGCCCATCTAAGCTTCGTAGATCTAGCTCGGCCGTTTGCTCTGCACTCCTCGGCTGATGGTCGAATCACATCCTCAGATATCTCCGAGAATATACCTTGCTTCAAATAATCCTTAAAGGCTCTCTTTACCAGGCGATCCTCACCTGAATGGAAGGTAAGTATCGCTACTCTGCCTCCCTCTGCCATCACATCAGGCAGTTTTGTAAGAAAAGCCTCCAGCACCTCGAATTCGCTGTTAACATCTATCCTGATAGCCTGAAAGACCCTCTGACAGGTCTTTTTAATAAGCTCCTTTATCTCATCCTGAGACATTTTGTTAATGTCCTTATTCGAGCTCACCACTTTTCTTTGCTCAAACGAAATACCCAGCGCTTCCTCTATGGCTTCCTTCAGCTCCGTGGTAGTTTTAACAGGCTTACCCTTCTTCTTTTTAGCTATCAGTACATTTGCTATCTCTATAGCATAAGGCTCATCGGAATTCTCTATCAGCATTCCTATTATCTCATCCTTATCCATATCCTTAAGACGTTCCCAGGCTGGCACACCACTCTCTGGATTAAGCCTTAAGTCCAGCGGACCCTCCAGCTTATATGAAAAGCCTCTCTCTGGGTTATCTATCTGCATGGATGAAACTCCCAAATCCGCCATCACGAAATCAAATGGGCCAAACTCCTGCCCCACCCTATCTATGTTAGCAAAGTTCTCCTTAATCGGAGTAAATATATCATCCCCAAAGCCGGCTTCGTTCAGCCTTGCCTTCGTCTTCACTATCTCTATCGGATCCACATCCAGCGAATACAAATGTCCCTGTCCTGACAGCTGCTCCATCATCCTTCTGGAATGACCGCCATATCCTAAGGTCGCATCCAAGCCCTTCTCACCAGGCTGAATCCTAAGCACCTCAAGCACCTCGTTTACCATAATGGATATGTGCATCCCCGCAGGCGTGCTGCCCTTCGCTATTACCTTGGCCACAGTATCCTTATATTTCTCAGGATTATGCTCCTTGTACTTCTCCTCGAACTTCTTCGGATGAGTACCCGAATATCTCTTTCTTCTTTTGTGAACGCCACCAGTTACGTTTTCTTCCATCTCGTACCCTCTAACGCGCATAAACATACAGATTAAATCTATCATATATTGAAGTATTACTCAATCAGATTTTGCAAATAGTAACCGTTAGCTAAGTGTTACTATTCACAGTCCTCCACACATGCATTCGCAAAAAAACTACGTCTCGAACTCTCATATTAGAATCCTTAGACGTAGTCTATTATTAATCGTTATTCAACGAGTGTATCCTGCTCTATTTATTCGATTACACCAGCGAACTCATAACCAGCGCCTTCTACAGCTGCCTTAATGGTCGCCTCAGGCACATCCTTAGTGCAGTTAAAGGTTACCAGATTATCATCATGAGACGCTACCACATTCTCGATTCCATCGATGTCCATAAGTGCCTTCGTTACGTGAGCCTCACAATGTCCGCACATCATTCCGTTTACTGTAATCTTCATTTCTTTAAAATCCTCTCTTTCTCTATTTTTATTAATAATTGCCTCATTCTTCACAATCTCTGTACTATCGTCTGCAGCTGCCTTCACGACCTTTCCGTATGGCTTTATCAAATTTAACCTCAGCGCATTTGTCACTACACAAAAGCTGGATAATCCCATCGCAGCAGCTCCAAACATAGGATTAAGGGTCCACCCAAAGGCTGCCACATAACAGCCTGCCGCCAGCGGAATACCCAGACAGTTATAGAAAAATGCCCAGAATAAGTTTTCATGTATGTTCCTTAAGGTGCTCCTTGAAATGCGAATCGCAGCAGCCACGTCTCTGATGCTGCTTTTCATTAGAACAATGTCTGCCGCATCTATCGCAATATCTGTACCTGCCCCTATCGCAATTCCCAGATTGGCTGATGTGAGCGCCGGTGCATCATTAATACCATCTCCGACCATCGTGACAGCACCCTTTTCCATCAAATGCTTCACAACCTTTTCTTTTCCATCCGGCTTAACCGAAGCTACCACCTCATCCACTCCAGCTTCCTTCGCGATAGCATTTGCTGTGATTTCGTTATCACCTGTGAGCATCACTACATGAAGCCCCAGCTTCTTTAGCTCTTCTATAGCCTCCTTTGAATCAGACTTCAGCATATCCGCGATAGCAATCATTCCAAGAACCCTTTTTCCTCTTGCGAAAAGAATAGGGGTTCTTCCCAGTGCAGCATTTTTTTCCATCGCCTGGTTTATCTCACCTGGAATTTCATCTGCAAATGTACTTATATACTGCAGGTTTCCGCCGGCTATCAATTCATCTTTAAGCCTAGCTCTAAGACCGTTTCCTGAAAGGATTTCAAATTCATTTGTTTCCTCTACAGCTACGCCCTTAGCCTTAGCATATTCTGTAACTGCTTTTGAAATAGGATGCTCACTCTTGCTTTCAAGTGCCATGGCACATTTAAGGAGTTCATCCTCAGAGACGCCAGCGGTCGTATGGATCTCTGCCACCTTCATCTGACCGGTCGTAATCGTTCCTGTCTTATCTAAAACGACTATTCTTGTCTTTCCTGCCTGTTCAAGCGATGCAGCGGTCTTAAAAAGAATTCCCGATTTAGCACCTACACCGCTACCCACCATAATAGCCACAGGCGTTGCCAGACCTAGTGCACAAGGACAGCTTATAACCAGTACGGAAACGGCTCTTGCCATGGAAAAGCCTACATCTTTGCCTACTAGGAGCCACACGACAAATGTGATAACAGCTATCAGCATTACTACAGGAACGAAGACGCCTGAGACCTTATCTGCTATCTTTGCTATCGGAGCTTTGGTAGCCGCTGCATCACTGACCATTTTGATTATTCCCGCAAGCGTCGTATCTTCTCCAACTCTCGTGGCTTCACACACCATATGTCCAGAGGTATTTATAGTGGCTGCCGAAACCATATCCCCTTGATATTTTTCTACAGGTATACTTTCACCTGTGAGTGCAGCTTCATTTACAGCACTCTCACCTGAAATAACGATACCATCTACGGGTACGCTTTCTCCCGGTCTTACTACAAATCTGTCCCCTACCTTAACTCTTTCGATAGGAACCTCTTTTTCTACTCCATCCACCAAAACTATCGCGGTTTTAGGTGCGAGGCTCATAAGTGACTCCAAAGCATTTGTCGTTTTTCCTTTAGACCTGGCCTCGAGCATTTTTCCTACGGTGATAAGTGTAAGAATGGTAGCCGCTGACTCAAAATAGAACTGGTCCATATAATACATTACCTGGTCCATATTTCCAGTCATTACAGCTTCGCTCATCGCAAAGAGTGCGATAACACTATAGCCAAATGCGGACGCTGCACCGAGCGCCACTAATGTATCCATATTAGGCGCCCTATGAAGCAAGCCCCTGAAGCCATTTATAAAGAACTTTTGATTAATAACCATTATAAGCCCGGAGATGAGAAGCTGGTATAGCCCCATCGCCACATGATTTCCATCTAAAAATCCTGGCAATGGCCACTCCCAAAGCATATGTCCCATAGAAACATACATAAGCGGGATTAGCAGAAGTACCGATAAAATCAGCCTCTTTTTCATCTTGGGTGTTTCTGTATCCTTTAGCGCATCATCCTCTGAATCCGAATGTCTGACGGCACTTGTACTATCGTCACCTTTCCTTGAAGCGCCATAGCCCGCCGCCTCCACAGCTGCGATAACAGCCTCCGGCGATGCACTTCCTTCCACTCCCATAGAATTAGTCAGAAGGCTTACCGCACAGCTTTCCACTCCCTCTACCGCACTTACCGCCTTTTCAACTCTTGTCTGACAGGCCGCACAGCTCATACCAGTTACCTTATATTGTACCATACTGCCTCCTCTTATTTCATAAGCTTTTGCATAGTGCTTACAAGCTCATCTATCACATCATCATTTCCCTGTCTGATATTATCTGCCACACAGGTTCTAATATGACTAGCCAGCAAAGCCTTATTAAAGCTATTTAGAGCTGATGTAATGGCTGATACCTGAACCAGGATATCCGTACAATATGCATCCTTCTCCAGCATACCCTCGACGCCTCTGACCTGCCCCTCTATTCGTTTCAAACGATTTACCAAATCCTTATACTCTTTATCCTCTCGTTTTTTCTGTTTGCCAGAGCAGCATGTACACTCGCTATGAATTTCCTCTAAAATGATATTCTCGTCAGTCAACCTTTACCTCTTTTCTTGACGCATGAATACCCCCTGCGGGTATTCATTTGCACGTATAATATACCCCCTTAGGGTATCCTGTCAAGTAAAAAAATACCACCCTGACCAGATTCGCCAAATGTGCGCAGCCACTAAATAAGACTTTTTCTGCCTGGACATGGGTGTTCTATGATTAATCTATTTTCGCATTCTGTAATCTGCAATAAGTATTTCCATCCTCTTCATAGGTCTCAAACACGCCAACAACTGTTATCTCCGTTTCCATTTCCGGATACCCCTCTGGATATGATGGATTTCCCTCCAGCACAAATTCAAGTCCCTGTGAACAGCAGGCCGTTGCATCTGCAATAATTACTGCAGGATAATAC